>DATNAW010000267.1:0-12693 GCA_035572335.1 Rhodanobacteraceae bacterium | reverse complement strand
GGCGACGGGGTCGGTAATGCGCAGCCCGTGCACGTCGAGGATCCAGTTACCGTTGTCGGTCACGCAATCCGTACGCCACACCGGCATGCCGCCGCGGCGCTGGATTTCCCGCGCGACGTAGCTGCGGGCCATCGGAATCACTTCGATCGGCAAGGGGAATTTGCCCAGCACATCGACGCATTTGTGTGCGTCCACGATGCAGACGAATTTCCTTGAGGCGGCCGCGATGATCTTTTCGCGCGTCAGGGCGCCGCCGCCGCCCTTGATCAACCGGCGCCCCGGGTCGCACTCATCGGCGCCATCGACGTAAATGTCCAGCGTACCCACGGCGTTGAGGTCCAGCACCTGAATACCGCGCGCGCGCAACAATTGGCTCGACTGTTCCGAACTCGAAACCGCGGCGTCGATGCGATGCTTGATCCCGGCCAGTGCGTCGATGAAGTATTTGACCGTGGAGCCGGTGCCGACGCCGACAACGCCCCCGTCTTCGACGAACTCGATCGCGGCTTCGCCGGCCGCGCGTTTCTGTGCTTCGATATCCATGGTGTTCCCGGGTGCCCGCGACGGTTATTCAAGCGCGAGGATCGCATGCCATTGCGTTTCCGTCACCGGCAGCACCGACAAGCGACTGCCGCGACGCGTCAGCGCGAAATCACCAAGCCTTGGCAAAGCTTTGATTTCATCCAGCGTAATCACGCGTTTCAGCTTGCGCACAAAGCGCACGTCGACCAGCGCCCAGCGCGGATTGCCACGGTCGCTGCCCGCGTCGAAATATTCGTTTTTCGGGTCGAACTGACCCGGGTCGGGATACGGCGCGCTGGTCACTTTCGCAAGCCCCGCGACGCCCGGCGCCGGGCAACTGGAGTGATAGATCATCACCTCGTCGCCGCGCCGCATCGTGCGGATGTAGTTGCGCGCCTGGTAATTGCGCACGCCATTCCAAGGCTCGACCTTGCGCGTGCGCAGGTCGTCGATCGAGAACGTATCCGGTTCGGTTTTCATCAACCAACGTTGCATGGCATCCTCGTCAGGCCGTCGCGTCGACCGGACCGCAGGCTATCAGTTCCGAATCCGTGGCGATGTAGTCGAGGTTGACATCCCACGGTCCGGTTGGAACGGTTTCCGTTTCCTGGAACGCGTAACCGACGCCGACCAGCAGCGGTACGGAAGGACGCACCGCGTCCCGCAGGAAAGCGAGGCTGGAGTCATACCAGCCACCGCCGGTGCCGAGGCGGTGGCCCTGCCGATCGAAGGCCAGCAGTGGCAGCAGGATGACGTCCATGTCGTGCGGTGCCAGGAGCTGGTCCGCGGGAACGGCAGGCTCGGGAATGCCGAAACGATTGTGGGTGACCGTGGTGCCCATCGAGTATTCGGCGAAATGTAGTTGCCGGGTTGTGCCCAGCACCGGCAGGAAGTAATGCTGCTCGCGGCGCGCCAGCGATGCGACCGCGAGATTCAGCGGCAGCTCGCCGCGCACGGCCCAATAGCCTGCCACGCGGGCATCGGTCATGAACTCCGGCAGGTTTTCGAGGCTGTGCAGCAACCCCGCCGCTGCAGCGATGCGCTGTTTCGCGTCAAGCTCGTTGCGGCGCACCGCCATGCGCGCGCGCAACAGATCGCGGCCGTCATCCATGCAAGATTGCTCGTTGGAAATGGCTCTCGTGAAAAGTCAGGCCATGGACGGCCGTGGTGGTGATTGTCAACCAAGCAGCCCTCGCACAGCACGAGATTCGAACGAGGCAGCGATCAGGATGATCGCATAAATATCGGTCAGGCCATGGGTGGCCGTGGTGCCATAGCCGACGGCGGGCACCGCCCGGAGATCGGTGCTTCTGTGATGCAGCGTTCATGGACGAACGCACAAGCAAGTGCGATCACGGATGATCGCAAAAATAAAAACCGGCATCCTCCGCGATGACGATGCGCGCCGAGCGACCCTGATCCCGAGGATCAAGTGGGCAGGCTGGCCGGATTTTCAGGCTTTCCGCACGCGGCGGACTTGCACAAGGACCCGGTAACCACCGGCCCCAGGTCGTACATTAGGAACAAGGCACATTGCTGGGGGCGCGCTGTCGTTCATCGCAGGGGACGCCAGCACGGTCATTCTAGGGGTGCTTCGAGGGCTTCTTCAAGCTTGCGCCGCAGCATCGAAATGTGCTCGCCTGCGCTGTCGGAGAGCGCACTCTGGTTGCGCCGCAACGTCAGCAGTTCATGCGTGATGTCGAGTGCCGCCAGCACCGCGATGCGGTCGTAGCCGGGGCTGCGCGATGCATGCCGGATTTCGCGCATCTTCTGGTTGAGATGTTCGACGGCTCCCAGCAGGCCTTCGCGTTCGCTCGGTTTGCAGCCGACCAGGAATTCGCGGTCGAGCAGCTTCACGGTGACGGTGACGGATTCGTCGCTCATTTTTTTTCAACCTGCGGCTTCAAGCGACTTCAGCCGCTCGATCATGGCTTCGACACGGGTGCGAGCCTGCTCGTTGCGCGCCATCAGCGCGGCGCGTTCCCCGGCCATCTGGTCGCGCCCGCGGCGCAGGCTGGCGTTTTCCTCGGCCAGTCGACGCATGCGTTCGAGGGCGGCATCGAGTGCGCGCGACAAGGCGGCAAGCTCTTCTTCGAAGTGTCGGGTGTCCATGGCGGCTGACTATAAGACAAAAGGCGATGGGTGGCATGTCCGTCAGGCGAAATCGAAACTGGTCGCTGCACGACGGTCCAGGAACTCCAGGCAGGCTTCGGCCGTGAGCGGCCGCGAGAACCAGTAACCCTGGATTTCGTCGCACTGCTGCGCCCGCAGGAATGCCAGCTGTTCGGCGGTTTCCACGCCTTCGGCCACCACCTTCAGCTGCAGCGAGTGCGCCATGGTGATGATGGTGGAGGTGATCGCCGCGTCGTCCGGATCGGTGGTGATGTCGCCCACGAACTCTTGGTCGATCTTCAGCGTGTCGATGGGCAGCCGCTTGAGATAGGCCAGCGATGAGTAGCCGGTACCGAAATCGTCGATGGCGAGGCGCGCACCAATGGATTTCAGTTCGCCCAACAGGCGCACCGACTGCTCTGCGTTGGCCATGACCATGCTTTCGGTCAGTTCCAGCTCGACCTGGTTGGGCGCGACGTCATGCTCGGCGAGCATGTCGCAGATGTGCAAGGTGAGGTCGGGCCGGTTGAGTTGCGCCGCCGACAGGTTGATCGCCATCGTCAGGTTGCGGTGGCCGCCTTCGCGGAAGCGGCGCAGGTCCGCGCAGGCGGTCGCGAACACGTAGGCGCTGATGTCATGGATCTGGCCGGTTTCCTCGGCGAGCGGAATGAAGACGCTGGGCGGAACTTCGCCCAGCTCGCGGCTGTGCCAGCGCAGCAGGGCTTCCATGCCGGTGATGCCCTGGTTGTTGCCGTGGATCGCGAGCTTGGGCTGGTAGACCATGCTCAATTCCTTGCGTTCCAGAGCGCGGCGCAGCGCGGTGACCAGCGTGGCATGGTCACGCGCGCGCGCATCCATGCCGGCGTGGTACACCGCCCAGGTGTTGCGGCCGCGTTCCTTCGCCTGGTACATCGCGGTATCGGCGCATTTCAGGAGATCGGCGGGCGTCTGTCCGTGGTCCGGATACAGCGCAATGCCGATGGACGGCGAGATCACCGCTTCCTGCGTTCCGGCGATCGGCAACGGCCGCGCGAAGGCCTGGATCAATCGCTGCGCCATTTCCTCGGCGCCGCGGGTGTCGGCCAGGTTCTCCAGCACCACGGTGAATTCGTCGCCGCCGAGGCGTGCGACCACGTCGGTCTCGCGCACGCACTGGCGCAGGCGCGCACCCGCGGCCTTCAATGTGCGATCGCCGGTGCTGTGGCCCATCGAATCGTTGATGTGCTTGAAGCGATCGAGATCAAGGAACAGCAGTCCCACCTTCTGCCCGGTGCGGCGCGCGCTGATCACCGCGGCGCCGAGGCGTTCGCCTAGCAACGCGCGGTTCGGCAACCCCGTAAGCGTGTCGTAATTGGCGAGGTAACGCAGTTCCTGCTCGGCGCGCTTGCGGTCGGTGATGTCGGTGAGCACGCCGATCATGTGCGTGCGCTGGCCCGAGGCGTCGCACACCTCGTTGAGTTCGACCCAGCACAGGAATTCCTCGCCGTCCTTGCGCCGTTGCCACAGTTCGCCGCGCCAGTGGCCGGATTCCGCGAGCGTCTGGCGCAGCTGGTTGTAACTCGCGGGCGCGTGGCGGCTGCCATTGAGCACCGACGCGTCGCGACCCAGCACCTCGTGTTCGGCATAGCCGGTCATGCGGGTGAAGGCGGTGTTTACCGACACGAAACGGAAGTCGAGGTCGGTGACCGTCACCGCTTCGCTCATGTTGCGGATGACCTCCATGGCGATGCGCCGATCGCGATCCGCGACGCGCAACGCGCTGATGTCGCGTTCGGTGCCGCATATCCGCAACGGCTTGCCGTCAGCATCACGCTCGACGACGCGGCCGCGCGAAATCACCCAGGTCCATTCGCCGTCGCGCGCACGCACGCGATGTTCAACCTCGAAGTGTTCCGTGTGGCCGGCGATGTGTTCGGCGAGCGCATGGTTGAGGTTGGCAAGATCGTCCGGGTGCACCATCGTGGCGCGCCATTCGTCCGCGGCGATGGATTCCTCGTGGTGGCCACCGGGTGCGCCTTCGGGGCCCAGGCGCAGGATCGTGCCCTGTTCGAGGTTCCAGTCCCAGAATTCGTCACCGGAACCCCACAAGGCCTGGCGCAGACGGCTTTCGCGCAGGCGCAGTTGCCGTCGGTGGCGCGCTTGCTCCTGGTAATGGCTGCGCCAACCCAAAACGGCGATCAGGATCAGGAGCGCCAACGCCGCCGCATACACGATGCGCATGGGCCAGCTCCACCACCATACGACCGGAATATTGAACTGCAGGCTGGCGGTGCTGCCGGGCGTGCCGTCGCGCAGGACGGCCTGGACTTCAAGCCGATACGTGCCGGGTGCGAGATCACTGAACGCCGCAGTGTGCTCCAGTGTCGGGGCGCTCCATTCCGGATGGGACGAACCCAGCAAACGCAGACGAAAGCGGTTGTGGGCGGGCGCGGAGTAATCGAGCGTGGCGAATGTGGCATGGATACCACGGTCATTGGCGCCCAGCGTGAGCGTTTGTCCCCGCGATTCCGGCAGACGGACCCGGCTTTCCCCGGCGTAAAACGCAGTGAACACCACCGGTGCCGTGTGATTCGAGGAACGTAGGCGTTCCGGCTCGATGATGTCGAAACCATGACCTCCGAACAAAAGCGTCCCGCTGGTGGTGCGGAGACATGCGCCCGAGGTGTATTCGTTGCCCTGGATTCCGTCGGCAACGCCGAAACTCCGGACGGATCCCGTCTTTGGATCAAGCAGGTCGAGGCCGAGATTGGTGCTAAACCAAATGCGCCCCGCGACGCCCTCGAGTATGCAATTAACGCTGGTATCGGGCAGGCCACTGTCCAAGCCGTAGCGATGGAAAACAGCCCCGTTCGCATCGATGCGTTCCAGCCGGCTGATGCCCGAGAGTGAACCGATCCAAAGGCGGTCCTGGCTGTCGACCAGCAAGCTAATTACAGCCCTGCCGGCTACTGAATTTCGGTTTCCGGGTACTTCGCGGAAAGTACGGATTTTCCCTGTGCCTGGATTGATCATCGAGACACCATTGGTCGTGCCGGCCCAGATGTTGCCCGCGTGATCCTGAGCGAGTGCGACTACGCTATCGCTGCCCAAGCCCTGCCGTTCTTCGAAGCGCTGCAGCAGATGACCATCGTGGTAATGCATCAGTCCTGCGTTGTGCGGTGCTACCCAAAGATCGCCATTGCGCGCTCGCAGTACCGTGCGCACCGGCTTGGTCGCACGCCCGTCGGCGAGTCGTGTATAAGCGGCAATGCCGGTTCGAGGATCCAGTTGGAAAATGCCGTAATTGGACGGCAGCAGCAGAAGACCATCGGTATTCACCAGGATGTCGTAAATGCGGATATTGCGTACCTCGGACGACTTGTTCGGTTCCGGCGAGCCGCCCGTCGGCGCGAACAATCCTGATACGGCCTCGCGCCTCACTGGAGGACGACCATCGAAGACATCGATCGCTGCATCCAGCGCGTCCTGGTAGCTGGTGACCTCATGGGTAGCGGGGTTGTAGCGGACCAGGCCCGGACCATTCATTGCGACCCAGAATTCGCCGTCGAGAGCAGCTTGAAGCGCACTGACGAAGGTTCGGGCGCGCGGATCGCCCGTCAGATTGAGAACTGAGCTGATCGGGCTGTTGTCAGTGTGGGTCCACACCACGCCTGACGTGAGCGTGCCGACCCACAGCAGTCCGGTGCGGTCGACGAACAGCGCGGTGATGGGCGAATCCGGCAGGCCTCCACCGATTCCCAGCGGAGCAGGCTCGACCCTGACCGTGGCGCCGCCGGGACCGATGCGCAGCAAGGTATGGTCGGTCAGCCCCAACCACAGGCGATTGGCATCGTCAGCAACAATGGATACGACGCCGACCTCGTCCGCGCCACCGTGCTGCCAAAGCGGTGCGAGCGAGCCGTCGTTGCGGTTCACGCTGAAAAGGCCCGCTGCGTTGCCGAGCAGCAGTCTTCCGTCCGGATCACAGAGGAGTGCGTTGATGGGAGCGCCGGTGCTGGCGAGAATGCGTCCGCTGGCTTTTGCGGGATCCAGCGCGATCACTTCATTGCCTGCGGTGGCGTATACCGTGTTTCCGCATCGGGTTATGGACTGAATCCAATCCTGCCTGCCTGCGGGCTCGGCCCATACCGGCTTCAGCGAGGGATGCGTTTCTCCTCCCGTCAACAGGTCCACGCCGCGCGGGCTGCCCACCAATACGTCGCCGTCGGGAAGCGCCATCAAGTCGGTGACTGAAAGCGCCTTGCGCTGTACGGCTTCCGGCAGCGGCAGCGTGGCGTTGTCGGCCGGGTTGAACAGGATCAGCCCGCCACTGGTGGATCCCACCCACAATCGCCCATCGCCGGCGTCGGCCAGCGCCGTGACCTTGTAGTCCTCGGGGAGGCTGTTCGCCCGATCGGGATCATGCGTGTAGCGGTTGAGGCTGTAACCGTCGTAACGAAACAGGCCGCCCTGGGTGGCGAACCACATGAAGCCGGTGTGATCCTGGAAAATAAGCGTGACGGAGTTTTGCGTGAGTCCATCGCGATCGTCGAGTTGCTGGAAATGGAAGTTGCGCTGGTACGCGCGCCATGTTGTGGCCGACGAAGGCACGGTTGCCGGCGCGGCGGCACGCGCCGCCGGTGCCGCTGCCAGCCAGAAGCTCGCCACCAGTAACGCCAGCGCCCCGCAGGAGCGTCTTGATCGCTGGCTGGTCACGAGTGACCCCGAGTGATGCGGCTCATGATGATGAACGCGGCCCCTGTGAACGGATCCCCGGCTTCGGCTCGCACAAATGACCCAAGTGCCGGACTTCGCGCCAAGTTTACTCAAACCGCCAGCACGCGTCGCACGCGCGTGCCACGTTCGCAGCGTGCCCTAGAATGTGCGCGCATTTCGGAGACCATTGCGGGATGGATGAATCGAGCGGGGCAGCGTGTAATTCGACAGGTTGGTGTGCGGCCGTTGCGGGCGCGCTGGTGTATCTGAACGCCTTTTGCACACGCCTGGAGCGGGCATGATCTCGACGACGGAATTCGCGCGGCGCCGTCGGGAATTGATGCGCATGGCGGGTGATAGCGCGGCGCTGGTGGTGGCGGCCGCGCCTCGGCGCATGCGCAATGCGGATGCGCCCTGGCCCTACCGGCAGGATTCCGATTTCCACTACCTCACCGGGTTTCCCGAGCCCGACGCCGTACTGGCGTTGCTGCCGGGTCGCGGCCGTGGCGAAGTGGTGCTGTTCTGTCGCGAACGCGATGCCGAACACGAGCGCATCGACGGCGTGCGCGTCGGGCCCGATGATGCGGTTGCCCGTTTCGGCGTGGACGACGCGTTTCCGGTCGAGGACATCGACGACATCCTGCCCGGCATGCTGGAGGGGCGCACGCGCCTCTACTGCCACTTCGGGCGCGAAAACGAATTCGACGCGCAACTTCTGCGCTGGCTGCGGCGGCTGCGCAGCAGCCGTGGCGGCGCCGTGGTGCCGCGCGAGTTCGTGGCGCTCGGCCATTTGCTGCACGAGTTGCGCCTCTACAAGTCACCCGCCGAACTGGCCTTGATGCGGCGCGCCGCCGGCATTGCCGCGGAAGCGCAGCAGGCCGCGGTGCGTGCGGCGCGGCCGGGTGCAGCCGAATACGAAGTCGAGGCCGCGTTGCTGCAGGTCATGCGTGCGCGCGGCGCGGTGCCGTCGTACCCCCCGACGGTCGCGGGTGGCGCCAACGCCTGTGTGCTGCACTACACCGCCAACCAGGGCCGGCTCGTGCGCGGCGATCTTTTGCTGGTCGATGCCGGCGCCGAAATGGCGTGCTATGCGTCAGACATCACGCGTACCTGGCCGGTCGGCGGTCGTTTCAGCGCTTCACAACGCGCACTCTACGAAGTGGCCCATGACGCGCAACGCGCGGCGATCGACGAAGTGCGCGCGGGGCAGCCATTCACCGCCGCGCACGACGCCGCCGTGCGCGTGATCGTCCGCGGCCTTTGTGCGCTGAAGTTGCTGCAGGGCGGCGCGCGCGCGGCGTTGAAATCCGGGGAGTACAAACGCTACTTCCCGCACAAGACCGGCCACTGGATCGGCCTGGACGTCCACGATGTCGGCGATTACCGCGTCGATGACGAACCGCGCGTGCTCGAACCCGGCATGGTGGTGACCGTCGAACCCGGCATCTACGTTCCACCGGACGACACCAGCGTGCCGTCGAAATGGCGGGGCCTTGGCGTGCGGATCGAAGATGTCGTGGCCGTGGCCGCCCGCGGCAATGAAGTGCTTACGGCCAGTCTCCCCAAGGACATGGATGCCGTGCAGGCGCTGTGCGCGGCTTGACCGGCGCCGTTCCAGCGCGCCCAATCCGCTTTCATGTATGGTTCGCCATTTCAGCAACTGTCCACATATCGACATTCACCGGAGAGCCGCATGGCCCTGAGCAATTCGTGGAGCAAAGCGTCGCCGTATTTCCTGAGCATCCTGCGCATCGTTGCCGCCTTCCTGTTCTTGTGCCACGGTGCGGACAAACTGTTCCACCTTCCCGAAGGGCCTTTCACGCTGATCTCGACCGGCAAGTTGTTCACGCTGGTGCCGGGCCTCGCGGGCATCCTGGAATTCGGCGGTGGCTTGCTGCTGTTGTTCGGCCTGTTCTCGCGCCCTGTGGCCTTCATCCTGTCGGGTGAAATGGCGTTCGCCTATTTCATGGTGCACTTTCCCCATAACCACATTTTTCCCTACCTCAACCATGGCGAGAGCGCCGTGCTGTTCTGCTTCGTGTTCCTGTACCTGTCCGCGGCGGGTCCGGGGCCATTGAGTGCCGATCGCGCGCGCGGCCGCGCCTGAAGGAGTCCCCATGCATCGCAGCCGCCTGTGCAGCATCGTCATCGATTGCAAAACCGACGACCTCGAAGCCGCCGCCCAATTCTGGTCTCAGGCGTTGGGCCGGTCGTACAAGCCGGACAGCGACGCGAAATACGTCGACATCCAAACCGGTGACGACGAACCCATCGTGCTGGTGCAGAAGGTCGACCACGAAAGCCGCGTCCATCTCGACATCGAGAGCGACGACATCGACGCGGAAGTGAAACGGCTCGAAGCGCTCGGCGCGAAACGCGTGGCTGCGATCAAGACCTGGGTGGTAATGGAAGCACCGACCGGCCAGCGATTCTGTGTGATCCGTCCGCAGCGTCAGGGCAAGGTCGGGCCGCACGCCAACGAATGGCCATGACGCTCACCGATTGAAGACTACGTTCACCATGATCAGCGTGACGACCAGCATCACCACCGTCAGCGGCAGGCCCACGCGCACGAAGTCGCGCGGCTTGTAACCACCGGGCCCCGCCACGATCAGCAGCGTGGGGCTCGCGCCTGGAATCAGGAAGGTATTGGAAACCGACAGCGCCACGATCAGCGCGTAGACCGCGGGATTGCCGCCGGACGCCAGTGCGATGTTGATGGCCATCGGCACCATCATCACGGCGGTGCCGACGTGAGAAATGATCTGCGAGAACAGCAGTGCCAGGATCGCGATGAAGGCCTGGATCGTCCACTGCGGCAGGCCGCCGAGGTAGCGCATGATTTCCTGCGCCATCCACGCGGCGGTGCCGGTGGAATCCATCGAAATGCCGAGCGGGATCAGGCAGGCCATCACGAAGATGGTCTTCCAGTTGATCGCGCCGTAGGCCTCGTCCATGTTGAGTACGCCGGCCAGCAGCATCCCGACCGCGCCGGTCATCATTGCAACGGAGAGCCTGAGGTCGGTGAACAGCCCGAGGCCCATCGCCAGCGCGAAGAACACCAGCGCATAGCGCACCTTGCCCGGACGCTGTTCTTCGCTCGGAATGTCGGTGACCGGCACCAGATCGCGGCTTTCCGCGGCCAGCGCGAGATCGCGCCAGTAGCTGTGCAGCACCAGCGAATCGCCCGCGCGCAGCGTCATCTTGCGCACGTCTTCGCCACGGGTCACTTCATCGCCGCGGTTCAACGCCAGCACCGAAATCCCGTAGCGCTTGCGCAGTCGCAGCTCGCCGACCTGATGCTTGACCCATTTCGAGTTGGGCGGAATCACCACTTCGGAAATGCCGGCGCGCGTGGGATTGAACATGTCGGCCAGCGCCTGCACGCGATTGCCGACGCGGCACTGCAGCGCCTGCGCGAACGCGTTGACGTCGGCGCGCGCGCCGAGCACGCCCAGCACCGTGCCGACCCAGATCATCTGGTCGGACGGCGGTGCGAGGCGCGCCTCGTTGCCGTTCTTGACCGCCAGGATCAGCGGCGCCTTCTCCAGCGTTTCCGCTTCGCCAATGCTCATGCCCACCAGTGGACTGTCGGCGGTGACGGTCAACTCCAGCACCTCGCCATCGATGCCGTAGGTGTCGGCGAAGTAGCTTTCGGTACGGCCGGGCGTGACCTTCGGCTTGTCGTCCTCATCCGGCATCAGGCGGCGCGTGAACAGCGCGAAGTAGCCGATGCCGACCAGCAGCAGCGGAATGCCGATCGGCGTGATCGAGAACAGCGAAAATGGTTCGATGGTCTGCGCGCCAGGCGGCAGATTGCGGTCGGCGCTCGCGATCAGGTCATTGAGCAGGATCAGCGGCGAATTCGAGATCAGTGTCATGCTGGTGCCGGCGAGGATACAGAACGCCATCGGCAACAGCAGGCGCTTCAGCGGCACGCCGGTGCGCGCGGAAATGCGGCTGGCGACCGGCAGGAACAGCGCCGCGAGCGCCTGGCTCTGGATGATCGACGACAAGCTGCCGACGGTGGTGTTGAGCAGCAGCGACACCCGGCTTTCCACGCCCCCCGCCAGGCGCAGGATGAAGGACGCGGCCTTGTTGAGCATCCCGGTACGGTCGAGACCCGCACCCATGATCATGATGCCCATCAGCGAAAGCACCGCGTTGGAGGCGAAGCCATCGAACAACTGCTGCACCGGCATCAGCCCGGTGATGCCGATCACCACCAGCACCAGCAGCGCCACGATGTCCGCACGCACCCATTCCAGGATCAGCATGATCACGGTGAAGCCGACCAGCCCGAGCACCAGCATCATGTCGGGAGTGAGGGTCAGCTCCATTGGGCCTAAGGTCCGGTCAGGTCAGTTTGCGTGGGTCGGCTGGCAATCGTTACACACGGTCGTACAACAGATCAGTAACCGGATGGCCGAGATTGATCCCGCGCCGCTCGAAACGCGTCTCGATCCGCCACGCAGGCCGCTTCGCCTCACCGCTTTCCCCTTCGCGCAATCGCCAGCCCGGTTGTATGGCCAGCACTTCCCGCATGTGCGAAGCATACTCGGGCCAGTCGGTGGCGAGGTGCAGCAGGCCGCCGGTTTTCACGCGTGTCGCCAACAGTTCGACAAATGAAGGTTGGATCAGCCGCCGCTTGTGGTGGCGCTTCTTGGGCCACGGATCCGGGAACCAGATGCGCACTTCGTCGAGCGCGGCTTCGGCGATTTCGTTGCGCAGCACTTCGACGGCGTCGTGGTTCCAGATTCGCACGTTGCGTGCATCGCGCGCCGCCAGTGCGTTCATCAGGCGACCAACGCCGGGACGATGCACCTCGATGCCGAGGTAATCGCGCGCGGGATCGTGTTCGCCCGCCCACGCCAGCGCTTCGCCATTGCCGAAGCCGATCTCCAGCGCGTGCTGCGCGGTGCGGCCGAACAGCGCATCGAGGTCGCGCGGCTGGGCTTGGTAGTCGATCCCGAAATGCGCCCAATGTTCCGCAAACGCACGCTCTTGCGCAGGCGTGATGCGGCCTTCCCTCAAGACAAAGCTGCGGATGGTGCGCGGGTGTTCGGGACGACCTTCGTCGTGCGAACCGGTGCTCAAGCGATCAACCCGTCGACCGGGCTGGAGGCCGAGGCGTAGCGCTTGCGCGGGATGCGCCCAGCACGGAATGCGGCGCGGCCGGCTTCGATCGCGCACTTCATTGCGTGGGCCATCAGCACCGGATCTTTCGCGTGCGCGATCGCGGTGTTCATCAGCACGCCGTCGCAGCCGAGTTCCATCGCCAGCGCCGCGTCGGATGCGGTGCCGACGCCGGCGTCAACGATTACCGGAATCTTCGCGTTCTCGACGATTTCCATGATGGTGTAG
>DATNAW010000266.1:0-14460 GCA_035572335.1 Rhodanobacteraceae bacterium | reverse complement strand
GGCATCGGCCGCATCCGTTTCACGACTTCGCATCCGCTGGAGTTTTCCGATTCGCTGATCGCCGCCTATCGCGACGTGCCGAAACTCGCGAACTTCCTGCATCTGCCGGTGCAGTCGGGTTCCGACCGCGTCCTCGCGATGATGAAGCGCGGCTACACCGCGCTGGAATTCAAATCGAAGATCCGCAAGCTGCGCGCGGTGCGACCGGACATCTGCATCTCGTCGGATTTCATCGTGGGTTTTCCCGGCGAGACCGATTTCGATTTCGCGAAAACGATGCAGTTGATCGAAGACGTCCGTTTCGACCAGTCGTTCTCCTTCATCTACTCGAAGCGGCCCGGCACGCCGGCGGCCAACCTGCTCGATCCAACGCCCGACGCGGTGAAGCACGAACGGCTGACGACCTTGCAGAACGCGATCAATTTCCACGCCGCCAAGATCAGCGAAGCCATGGTCGGCAGCACACAGCGCATCCTCGTCACCGGCCCGTCGAAGAAAAACCCGAACGAACTCACCGGCAAGACCGAGAACATGCGCCAGGTGAATTTCGCCGGCGATCCGAAACTGGTCGGGCAATTCGTGGACGTCGTGATCACCGCGGCGCTGACGAATTCGTTGCGCGGGCGCGTCTGACTCCTGCGGGAAGTGCGTTCAATCCAGCCGCTTGCGGAACCGCATGATCGCCACCGCCATCATCCCCACGATGAAGGCGATCAGCACCAGTACCTCGACCCACATCTCGCCAAGTCCAGCGCCGCGCAGCATCACGCCGCGGATCAGGCGCAGGAAATGAGTCAACGGCAACACCTCGGCCAGCCATTGCGCGAGCAACGGCATCCCCGCGAACGGAAACACGAAGCCTGACAACAGGATCGACGGCAGCAGGATGAAAATCGTCATCTGCATCGATTGGAACTGCGACTGCGCCTTGGTCGAGATCATCAGACCCAGCGCAAGGTTGGCCAGGATCAGCAGCGCCGCGGCGACGTAAACATCCAGCGCGCTGCCGCGCACCGGCACGTGGAACAGCCACACCCCCAGCAGCAACACCATGGTGGTCTGGACCAGGCCGATCACCGCGTACGGCAGCACCTTGCCGATCATCAGTTCGCTGCGCGTCAGCGGCGTCGCGATCAGCAGCTCCATGTTGCCGCGCTCGCGTTCGCGCACGATCGCGATCGAGGTGAACATCACCATCGTCATGGTGAGGATCAGGCCGATCAACCCCGGCACGATGTTGACCGCGGTGATGCGCTGCGGGTTGTAGAAGCTGACCACGTCGATCGGCCCCGCGCGCGGCGTCGAGCGCATCGGCGCGCGCGCGTCGGGCAACGCGCGCTGCACGGGCACCTGCGCCAGTTGCGCAGCCGCGGCCTGCACCACGGTGTCGCTGCCATCGACGAGCACCTGCGCCACCTGGCGTCCTTCGCTGCGGCGGCGTTCGAAGTCCGGCGGCACCACGATGCCGACGCTGATCCGTCCCCGTCGCATCGCGTCCATCAGCTGTTGCGGCGTGTCCGCGACCAGCACCGGCTTGACCACGTCGGTCGCCAGCATGTCCATCACCAGCGCGCGCGAACCCGAGGTATGCGCCTGATCGGCGATGCCGGCGTCCAGCCCGCGCAGGTTGAAGTTGATCGCGTAGCCGAACAGGATCAGCTGCATCACCGGCACGCCGACGATCATCGCCAGGGTGACGCGGTCGCGCCGCATCTGCCGCAGCTCCTTCAGCATGATCGCCCACAGGCGCCGCCAGTTCATGCCGCGCGCTTCCGGTCGGCTTCGCCTTCGCGCGTGGCGGCGACGAACACGTCCTCGAGGTTGGGCTTTGACTCGGCCACCCGCGCCTGCAGGTTCGCCTGCGCGATGGCGGCTTCGATGCGCGCCTGCATGTCCCGTGCGTCTTCGGCCAGCAACACCCGCAGGCTGTTGCCGACCTGCGCGACGCCGTCCACGCCGGGCATGCCCGCCACGGCATGTTGCACGCGCCGCGGCGTCGCGGTGTCGATCACCAGCGTGCGTCCTTGCAGCGCGTTGGTGAGTTCGGCGGGCGTGCCGTCGGCGACCAGCCGGCCGTTGTCGAGGATCGCGAGACGATGGCAGCGCTCGGCTTCGTCCATCATGTGCGTGGACACCAGCAGGGTGGTGCCGGCGTCGGCCAGTTCGAACAACTTCTCCCAGAAATCGCGGCGCGATTCCGGGTCAACCGCGCTGGTCGGCTCGTCGAGGAACAACAATTGCGGTTCGTGGATCACCGCAGCGGCCAGCGCGAGGCGTTGCTTCTGGCCTCCGCTCATGGTGCCGGCGAGCTGCTTCTGGCGATCACCGAAACGGTAATCCTCGATCAACTCGTCGATGCGCGCCTTGGTTCTTGCCTTCGGTACACCCTGCACCGCAGCGAGGAACTCCAGGTTCTCGCGCACGCTCAGGTCCTCGAACAGGGAGAAGCGCTGGGTCATGTAGCCGATGCGGCTGCGCAGCGCTTCCGCCTGCACGGGGATCTTCAGGCCGAGCACTTCGATCTCGCCTTCGCTGGGCGTCAGCAAGCCGCACAGCATGCGGATGGTGGTGGACTTGCCGGCGCCGTTCGGGCCCAGAAACCCGTAGACCTGCCGCGCCGGCACCAGCAAGTCGACATGGTCCACCCGCAACACGCCACCGAAGCGCTTGCACAGGCCTTGCGAGCGGATCGCGATATCGCCCGAGTCGGTGGAATCCGCGATGTTCACTTCGACGGCTCCGGCAAACCGACCCGCAACGGCAAGCCCGCAGGCAGGCTGGCGGCATCCTTGCCGAGCGTGATTTCGGCGATGTAGCTGAGACGCGCGGCATCCTCCCCGGTCAACGCGTAGTACGGCGTGAACACCGGCTCGCTGCGCAACAGGCGAACCGTTCCCGCGTAGGCTTGTTCGCGGCCATCGACGTGCACCTGCACGCGATCGCCAACATGCAGGTTGGCACGCTGCGGCTCGGGCACGTAAATCCGTGCGTAAGGCGCATCACCGACCAGAAGGATCGCCAGTGGCGCGCCGACTGGAGCCTGGTCGCCCAGCTTGTACGGAATGTTGTCGACGACGCCGGTGCGCGGTGCGGTCACGTCGAGCTTGCCCAACAACACGCGTTCGGCGGCGACGCCGGCCTCGGCGGACGCCAACGCTGCCTTGGCCTGCGCGATTTGTTCCGGACGACTGCCGTGCAGCAATTCGTCCAGCGCTGCGCGCATGGCACCAACCTGTCCATCCGCCGCTCCGGCGGCGGCGCGTGCGCTATCCAGATCGGCCGCCGACACATAGCCCTTGCCGGCCAGCGGACGCATGCGGTCGTAATTGGCGCGGGCATCCCGCTCATTCGCTTGCGCGGCGGCGAGATCGGCGCGCGCCTTGGCGATGTCCTCCTCGCGTGGCCCCACTTCGAGCTCACGCAGCACCTCGCCCTGCTGGCGCGCCTGCGCTTCGTCGGCAGCCAGCATCGCTTGCGTGTGCGAAGGGTCCAGCCGCAGCAGCAACCGGCCTGCGTTCACCCGCTCGCCGTCGCGCACGCCAACCGCGACGATGCGTTCGGCGGCCGGCGCAGGCAGCGTGATGCGGTCGTATTCCAGCGTGCCCAGCGCCTGCGGTGGTGCTTTGGAGCACGCTCCCAGCAACGCCCCGGCCGCCAGCAGCGATGCAAGCAGACCGCAGCAACGTCGATTCATTCGGGTTTCCTCCTGGCTTTGCTGCGCCCCGGCCAGCGCGCGCCCATGCCGTGGCCCAGCAGTGCGAGCGTGTGCCGGCGCAGGGCGCCGTCGTCGAGATCACCGGCATCGAACATCTGCCGCCAGATCGGTGCGCCGGCGGCCGGAAACAGGGTCAAGCCGACCAGCGAAACCACCATCAGGCGTGGATCGAGGTCGGGAGCGAGCCGTCCATGCGCCTGCGCTGCCGCGAAACGCTGCGCCAGCAGTTGCGGCAATTGCGGGATCGCGCGCTTGAACATGTGCTCGCGCAGCGCCCCGCCTTCGCACAGCACCTCGCGAATCCACAAGGGCGGCAACCATGGATGCGCAGCGACCACGCCGCCGATGCCATTGACGAACAGGTTTGCGAGTTCCACGGGATTGCTGCCGGCGGCTTCGATGCCCGCACGCATCGGCGCCAGCGCCGGCAACAGACGTTCCTCGACCACCGCCAGGATCAATTTCTGCTTGTCGCCGAAGTAGTAGTGCAGCATTGCCGGGGTCACGCCCGCGGCCTCGGCCACCACCCGCAACGAGGCAGCGCGAATGCCGCTGCGGATGAATTCCGCGATCGCGGCATCGATCAGGCCTTCGCGCACGTTGGCCTTGCCGGCGCGCGGCCGGCCGACGCCACGCCCGCGGCCACCAGTTTTCCTTTTGCGTGTTCCGATCATGCACGTATATTAATTCACTAATTAATTATTTGCAAGACTGATCGAAAGATTCTTGCTTGTGCACGAGCAGAACTGGCTCGGACTTCCCATCCGCGCTACGCTTTCCACCCCTTCCGCGCACCCGCCATGACTGATTCGCTCGTCCAGCACGACTTCAGGCTCGAACCCGATGACGCGCTCAGGTTGGCCAATCTGTGCGGCCCGTTCGACGAACACCTGCGCCAGATCGAATTGCGCTTGGGCGTCGAGATCAACAACCGCGGCAATGTGTTCCGCGTGATCGGCGAGGCGCCCGCGGTGAAATCCGGCGAGCGCGTGTTGCGCAATCTTTACGAGGCGACCGAACACGAAACCCTGAACGGGCGCGTGTTGAACCTGCGCCTGTCCGAAGCCGGCGTCGACGCGCTGGCCGAACAGCAGGCCGAGGGCGCACAGGAAGTTGCGATCAAGGTGAAACGCGGAACCATCCGCGGCCGTGGTCCGACCCAGGTGCGCTACCTGCACGCGATCGCGACGCACGACATCAATTTCGGGATCGGCCCGGCCGGTACCGGCAAGACGTATCTTGCCGTGGCGAGCGCGGTCGAGGCGCTGGAAACGGCACGCGTGCAGCGCCTGATCCTGGTGCGTCCCGCGGTCGAGGCTGGCGAGAAGCTCGGCTTCCTGCCCGGCGACCTTACGCAGAAGGTTGATCCCTACCTGCGGCCGTTGTACGACGCATTGTATGAAATGCTCGGCTTCGACAAGGTCGCCCGGTTGATCGAGCGCAGCGTGATCGAGATCGCGCCGCTGGCCTACATGCGCGGACGCACGCTCAACGATTCGTTCGTGATCCTGGACGAGGCGCAGAACAGCACCGTCGAGCAGATGAAGATGTTCCTGACCCGCATCGGCTTCGGCACCACCACCGTGGTGACTGGCGACGTGACGCAGGTCGACCTGCCGCGCAACGCGCGCTCGGGCCTGCGCAACGTGATCGAAGTGCTGCGCGACGTTGATGGCATCAGCTTCACCTTCTTCACCGCACGCGACGTGGTGCGGCATCCGCTGGTCGCCAAGATCGTGCGCGCCTACGAAGCCGCCGAGGAACGCAATGGCGATGCCGCGCCTTGAAGTTGGCGTCTCGTACGCCGCGCCGCGCAGCGGCGTGCCGACGTCGACGAGTTTCCGGTGCTGGGTGGAGGCCGCTTTGCAGGGCGCGCGTCACCGCGAACCCGCCGAACTGTCCATCCGCATCGTCGGGGCGCGCGAGGGCCGCACGCTGAACCGGCAATACCGCGGCAAGGATTACGCCACCAACGTGCTGTCGTTTCCGGTCGAACTGCCGCGCGGTGTCGCTTCGCCGCTGCTGGGCGACCTGGTGATCTGCGCGCCGGTGGTCACGCGCGAGGCCCGCAAGCAAGGCAAGTCGCCACGCGATCACTATGCGCATCTCACGGTCCATGGCGTGTTACATCTGCTCGGGTTCGACCACCAGGACGAACGCGATGCCGTGCGGATGGAAGCCCTGGAAACGCGGATACTCGCGACCCTCGGCATTGCCGACCCTTACGCCGCCTGAAAGGGCCACCGCCGCGCGAAAACGCCTGCGCCGGATATCCGCTAGAATTGAAGGTCCGCCCCTCCGGGGACGTGTTCCAGACCCATGTCCGCAGAACCCCCAAGTACCCCTGGCCCCGCCCACCGTTCGTTGTGGGACCGTTTGGGCCACTTGCTCTCAGGCGAACCCCGCAACCCGGAAGAATTGCTCGCGGAGCTCCGCGAAGCGCAGGGCAACGGCCTGCTGACCAGCGAAACCTTCGCGATGATCGAAGGCTCGATCCGCGTCACCGAAATGGTGGTCGGCGACGTGATGGTGCCGCGCGCGCAGATGGTCACGATCGACATCGACGACGACCTGCCGGCGATCCTCGACACCGTGATCGAATCCGGCCACTCGCGTTTCCCGGTGCACGGCGAGGACAAGGACGAAGTGCTCGGCATCCTGCTGGCCAAGGACCTGCTGCGCCGCGGCCAGGATGGCGCGCTCGATCTGCGCGCGCTGTTGCGCCGCGCCGTGATGATTCCGGAATCGATGCGCCTGAACGTGCTGCTCGCCGAGTTCCGCCGCTCGCGCAACCACATGGCGGTTGTGGTCGACGAGTACGGCGGCGTCGCCGGCCTCGTCACCATCGAGGACGTGCTGGAGGAAATCGTCGGCGAGATCGACGACGAACACGACGACGCGGTGCCGCCGAAACTGATCGTGGCGCAGGCCGACGGAAGCTGG
Organism: Rhodanobacteraceae bacterium; assembly: GCA_035572335.1. Taxonomy (GTDB): domain Bacteria; phylum Pseudomonadota; class Gammaproteobacteria; order Xanthomonadales; family Rhodanobacteraceae; genus 66-474. The sequence goes on along the minus strand of DATNAW010000266.1, from coordinate 7,802 downwards.
CTGGTCGATGCACTCACACCCATCGAGGATTTCAACGTCGAGTTCGGCACCGCGTTTCCGGATGAGGAATACGACACCGTCGGCGGCCTCGTCACTGCGGAGATCGGCCACCTGCCCGATCCCGGCGAAACCGCAAGCATGGGCGATTACGCGTTCGACGTGACACGCGCGGATGATCGGCGCGTGTTGCAGTTCCGGGTGCGGAAGGCCAAGGCTGCGTAGCGCGACTCGCGACTCGGGGAAAGCGTACCAACATCAACGTCATCTCGGCGCAAGCCGGACCGTGAAGGCAGGATGCCGAAACGAACATCGGCGCAGCCGGTGGCCCGCAAGGGTGAGCGCCATGGATGGCGCGAATATGCCCGGCGTCTTTGCCTTTATGATGCGGCCTTTGCCGCGGCGACGGATCGAGCAATGCCGTTACGGAAATTCGCTTGGTGCATGGCCGTCCTTGCGGCGTTGAGCATCGCAACGTTCTCTCAAGCTTCGCATGCAGGCGTCGTCGACGCGCCCGGCGCAAGCCTGCGCGTCGACCTCTACACCTACGGTCCCGGCGCGGTGTACTGGGAGCGATTCGGCCACGACGCGCTGGTGATCACCGACACCGCGAGCGGCGAAGCGTACGCATTCAACTACGGCCTGTTCGATTTCGAGCAGAAGGATTTCTACTTCAACTTCGCGCGCGGCATCATGATCTATCGCGCCGCCGCGTGGCCGGCCGCGGACGACATCCAGGAATACTCCGGCGAAGGCCGCTCGATCACCGACCAGCATCTGGACCTGACGCCGGCGCAGCGCGCCGCGTTGCGCGATTTCCTGGTCTGGAACGTGCAGCCGGAACACTCGCGCTACCGCTATCGCTATTTCGCGGACAACTGCACCACGCGCGTGCGCGATGCATTGGACAAGGTGCTGGATGGCACGCTGGAGGCCCAGCTCACCGGCCCCGCCGCGCACGACGAAACCTACCGCAGCGAAACCGATCGCCTGATGTCGGGCCAACCGTGGCTGATGTATCTGCTCGATCTCGGACTTGGCCCCTACGCCGACCAGCCGCTGACGCGCTGGACGGGCGCGTTCATCCCCGCACGGCTGATGGAAGCATTGCGCGGCGTGCACGGCACCGACGGCGCACCACTCGTGCAATCGGAAACCATGCTGTCGCCACAGCGCCTGTCCTCGCCGCCAGCGCGTGCACCCGACATGCGCTGGCCGCTGCTGATCGTGGGGCTGGTTCTCGGCGTCGCGCTCTTTGCCGCGGCGTGGTTGCGCGACCAGTACGACATCGAGCGTTGGTGGTTCGCGATCGTGGCCACGCTGTACGCGCTGCTGGCGGGCACCGCGGGCGCCCTGATGCTGGTGCTGTGGTTCGGCACCGCGCATCGAGCCGCGTGGGCCAACGAGAACCTCTGGCTGTTCAATCCGCTGGCATGGCTTGCGATTCCCGCGCTGCTGCGCGTACGCAGGCCCGGCGCCGCAACCACCCGCCTCGGCATCGCCATTGCTGCGTTGATGACGCTGCTGTCCTTCTTCGCGCTGTTCTCCAAGCTCCTGCCCGCATTTTCGCAGCAGAACCTGCCATGGATCCTGTTCGCGCTGCCCGCGTGGCTCGGGCTGCTGTGCGGGCTGTGGCTGATGCGCGCGCCGCACACGCTTCGCGCATAATCGGCGCATGGACACGCCCGACACGAAATCCATGGTCGCCAACTGCGCCGCCTATGGCGCGGACGGCCGGAAGATCCGCGACATCACGCTGGACGAAATCAGCGATTTCCTTGCACGTCCGGAAGGCTTCGTGTGGGTGGGACTGGTCGAACCGGACGAGGCATTGCTGGAAAAACTGCAGGGTGAATTCGGGCTGCACGAACTTGCGGTCGAAGACGCGCACACCGCGCACCAGCGGCCCAAGATCGAATCCTACGGTGACTCGTTGTTCATCGTCGCGCAAACCGCGCAGATGACGGAGGGCAACATCGCGTTCGGCGAAACCCACATCTTCCTGGGCAGGCACTACCTGTTGTCGGTGCGCCACGGGGCGTCGCGCAGTTACGCGCCCGCGCGCCGCAACTGCGAGCAGGCGCCGGAACACTTGGCTCTCGGCCCGAGCTACGCGCTGTATTCGATCCTCGACTACATCGTCGACAACTACCTGCCGATCGTGCAGGACTTCAAGGAAGAACTGCAGGACCTCGAACACGATGTCTTCAGCGACGCCGCCAACCGCGACGTCACCCGCCGCCTGTACGGCATGCAGCGCGAACTGCTGACGCTGAAGCTCGCGGCCACGCCGTTGCAGGACATCCTGGGCCAGTTGGTGCGCCTGCATCCCGAGGTGATCCGCGACGAGGTGCGCCCGTATTTCCGCGACGTGCAGGACCACGTCACGCGCGTCAGTGATGCGATCAATTCGATGCGCGAAATGCTGGGCGCGGCGATGAACGTGAACCTGTCGCTGATCACGGTGCGCCAGAACGAGGTGGTGAAGCGGCTCGCCGGCTGGGCCGCGCTGCTGGCCGCGCCGACGCTGCTGGCGAGCTGGTACGGCATGAACTTCCACGACATGCCGGAACTCGCCAAGCCTTACGCCTACCCGATCATTATCAGCATCACCATCGTGGTGTGCGTCAGCCTTTACGTGGTGCTGAAGCGGGCGAAGTGGCTTTGACGTCGACCGGCTGCGGCTGCACCACCGGTGCGCGGCGCGACATCCACAGCAGCAACAAGCCGACGACGATCAGCGGGATCGATTGCACCTGGCCCATGGTCAGCCAGCCGGTGTGCAGCAGATAGCCGAGTTGCGGGTCGGGCAGGCGCACGAACTCCACCCCGAACCGGAACACGCCGTACATCAATGCAAACAGGCCGGACACCGCGTAGCGGTGCCGCGGCTTGATCGAGAACACCCACAGCACCGTGAACATCACCACGCCTTCGAACAGGAACTCGTACAGCTCGCTGGGCTGGCGTGGCAGGTGTCCGCCGAACTGCTGGTAAGTGGCCTGCCAGAGCGGATGCGCCGGGAACTGCAGTTTGCTGCCGTCCATGATGCCGCCGAAAACGTAGGCATGGTCCTCGGCGCTCGCGTGCGGAAAGATCGTGGCCCACGGCAGGTGGCTGGGCTTGCCCCATAGCTCACCGTTGATGAAATTGCCCAGCCTGCCGAGCCCGAGGCCGATCGGCACCAGCGGCGCGACGAAATCCACCACGTCGAAGTAGTGCGTGATCGTCGCGCGATGGCGCCACCACCACCCCAGGCTCGCCACCAGCACGCCCAGCAGGCCGCCGTGGAACGACATGCCGCCGTCCCACACACGGAAGATCTGCAGCGGGTCCGTCCAGATCCAGCTGATCGGCTGGTAGGTCAGCATGTACCAGATGCGGCCGCCCACGATGATGCCGAGCATGCAGTAGAACGCAAGATCGAGAAACGCATCGCGATCCACCGCCAGCCTGCACTTGCTGCGGCGGTAGCTGCCCAGCGCCAGGCCGCCGATGAAGCCACCCAGATACATCAAGCCATACCAGCGCACGCCGAACGAGAACACGTGGAAGGCGATGGGATCGATGTCGACAATGAAGGGATGCGCCATGGACCGGCCCAATGCAAACGGTGACCGGGCATTCTAGCGTGCGACCCGATCCGCTACGTCACCACGAAATCCGTTCGCACTGAGCGTATCGACGCCGCGCCACGAAGCCGAAGCGTCGCCACGTTGTCCTTAGACTTCCTCACGCCTCAAAGCGCGGCCATCCCTGGACGCTCGCCGTGTCGGCGCTTCGCGCCCACGCTCGGGACGAACGGAGCTGGGGCGCGCCGTCGATACGCATCTGCGAAAATGCGCCGATGGCCACACGCGATGCTTTCATCCTGCCCGATGTGCTGGCGCCCGGCTTGAGCGTCGTGTTCTGCGGCACCGCGCCCGGCACGCGTTCCGCACGCGAAAGCGCGTACTACGCGCATCCGGGCAATCACTTCTGGCGCACGCTGTTCGCGATCGGCCTGACGCCGCGGCTGCTGGCGCCTGCCGAGTTCCGCGACGTGCTGCAGTTCGGCATCGGGCTGACCGACGTCGCCAAGCATCATTTCGGCTCCGACGCCGAGTTGCCGCGTTCTGCATTCGACGCTGCGGCATTGCAACGCAAGCTTGCACGTTACCGGCCGCGCATCGTCGCCTTCACCAGCAAGAACGCAGCGCGTGCGGGGCTCGCGCTGGGTTCGCGCATTCCCGACTACGGCGAACAATCCGTCACGGTCGCGCAGACGCGCGTGTTCGTGCTGCCGTCACCATCGGGACAGGCGCGCGGGTTCTGGGATGTCGCGCCCTGGCACGAATTGGCAGCGACAATCAAACAACTGTAGGAGCGCGCCATGCGCGCGACCTGCAGAAGAGCCGGCCGTAAACGAGCGTCGCGCGCAAAAGAAAAGGCGGCGCTCCGCGCCGGCGCGCTCCTACACCGTCGCCGCCGCACCCGACTTGCGCACGATCAACATCGCCAGTTCCAGCGACTGCTCGTAATTGAGCCGCGGGTCGACCGACGATTTGTACGCGCGGCCGAGGTCGGCTTCCGACAGGTTGCGCGCGCCGCCGAGGCATTCGGTGACGTCCTCGCCGGTCAATTCCAGGTGCACGCCGCCGAGGCGCGAGCCTTCCGCCGCATGGATGTCGAACGCCTGCTCCAGCTCGCTGCGTATGTTCGCGAAGCGGCGCGTCTTGACGCCGTTGCCGAGCTTCTCGGTGTTGCCGTGCATGGGATCGCACACCCACAACACGCGCCGGCCGGTGGCTTTCACCGCGTTGATGAGGCGCGGCAGGTGCTGGCCGATGCCGCCCGCGCCCATGCGATGGATCAGCGTGAGGCGGCCGGGCTCGTCATCGGGATTGAGGATGTCGATCAAGGCCTTCAGCTGGTCGTCGTGCATCGCCGGACTGACCTTGACCGCGACGGGATTGCGGATGCCGCGGCACATTTCCACGTGCGCGCCGTCGAGCGCGGCGGTGCGCATGCCGATCCACGGGAAATGCGCGGAAAGATTGAACCAGCCCCACTGGCGCGGCACCTGCCGCGTCAATGCCTGTTCGTAAGGCAGCAGCAGCGCCTCGTGCGAGGTGTAGAAATCCGCGCGCTGGAAACTCGCGATGGGTTCACCGGCGAGCGTTTCCATGAAACGCACCGCATTGGAAATGCCGTCCACCATCTTCCGGTAGTCGGCTGCCAACGGCGAGTGGTCGACCCAGGCGAGGTTCCAGTATTCGGGGTGGTGCAGGTCGGCGAAGCCGCCATCGATCAGCGCCCGCACGAAGTTCATGGTCATCGCCGAACGCGCGTGACCTTCCAGCATGCGCGCGGGATCGGGGCGGCGCGCCTCGGGCGTGAACTCGGGACCATTGACCAGGTCGCCGCGGTAAGCCGGTAGCGACACGCCGTCGATGGTCTCGGTGTCGGCCGAACGCGGCTTGGCGTACTGGCCGGCGAAGCGGCCGACGCGCAGCACCGGCATGCGCAAGCCGTGCACCAGTACCAGGCTCATCTGCAGCAGCACCTTCAGGCGATTGGCGATCACCTCGTTGTTGCAGTCCGCGAAAGTCTCGGCACAATCGCCGCCCTGCAGCAGGAAGCGCTTGCCGTCCTGTGCGTCCGCCAGTTGCTGCTTGAGGGCCAGGATTTCCCACGACGTGACCAGCGGCGGCAATTTGGCCAGCCGGGCGAGCGCCGCGTCCAGTTCGACCGGATCGTCGTAGCCCGGCATCTGCTCCGCGGGATGCGATTGCCAACTGTCGACCTTCCACGGCCGTGCTTCGCGAACGGGGCGCAGCGGCGCGCGTGACGGCGAATCCGAAATGGCCATCTCAATTCCTCATCGCGCGCAACGCGGGGGCGCGGGCCAGCCTGCCGGCACGCGGACGCGGCAGCAGCGCCCAGATGCCCAGCACGACGTACCAGATCAATGTCCAGCCAGCCATCGACAGGCCGAGGAACTTCCACGTCACCTGCGCGCAGTCGCCCGAGCCGCGCAGCATCGTGGTGATGAACTGGCTGAGCGGAATGTAATGGCCTTTCAGTTGCGCCAGCAGCATGTCGAAACCGGCTCCGCATGCCGGGATCTGATCGGCCGGCAGTGATTGCAGCCACAGTTGCCGCCCCGCCATGGCGACGCCAAACACGGCGCCGATCAACACCAGCACGACGTAAGCCCAGCGCCCGCCACCGCGTGGCGCGTGCAGCCCGCCAATGAGGAACCACAGCCCCATCCAGATGAATGCCACCCGCTGCAGGATGCACAGGTTGCACGGCATCAGGCGCAGTTGCTGTTCGGCATACAGCGCATAGCCCAGCAGGGCCACGCAAATCACGAAGCCAAGCAGGAAGGCGGTGCGGAAGGACCAGCGCAGAGGGTTCATGGTTGCATTGCGGATGGATGGACGTCCAACAGTAGCGTTTTCGCGGCGGCGTGTCATGCACTGCAACAAAAAACCCGGCCGGAGCCGGGTTTTTCATCGAAGCCTGCAGTGGATCAATCCTCGGCGGTCGGCTGCGCCTGCGGACGATCGACCAGTTCCACGTAAGCCATCGGCGCGTTGTCGCCGTCGCGGAAGCCGCACTTGATGATGCGCAGGTAGCCGCCCTTGCGCTCGCGGTAACGCGGGCCGAGTTCGACGAACAGCTTGCCGACCGCCTGCTTGTCGCGCAGGCGCGCGAACGCGAGGCGGCGGTTGGCGACGCCATCGACCTTGGCCAGCGTGATCAGCGGCTCAGCGACGCGGCGCAGGTCCTTGGCCTTCGGCACGGTGGTGCGGATCAGTTCGTGCTTGATCAGCGACGCCGCCATGTTCTTGAACATGGCTTCGCGGTGGGAACTGGTCCGGTTGAGCTTGCGTCCGGATTTGAGGTGGCGCATGGTGTGACTCTCTCTGTTTTATCGTTATGAAAATCCGGCTCGTATGTCCGGATTTCCGCGGAATCCCGCTATTGGTGAAAAGTCAGGGCAGGAAGCCCGTTCTGGTGTTGCCAACCATCGAATCGTTTCAAGCGATTCCATGATTCGTGATGCAGCGATCAGGGATGATCGCAAAAACAAACATACGAAGGTGTGGGCGCGAGGACGCTCCCTACCTCAACCGAGCTGCATGCCGCTGGAAATTCCCGCCGGCGGCCAGTTCTCGAGCTTGGTGCCGAGCGCGAGGCCCTTGGCGCCGAGCACGTCCTTGATTTCGGTGAGCGACTTCTTGCCGAGGTTCGGCGTCTTCAGCAGTTCGACCTCGGTCTTCTGCACCAGGTCGCCGATGTAGTAGATGCTCTCGGCCTTGAGGCAGTTGGCCGAACGCACGGTGAGTTCCAGGTCGTCGATCGGGCGCAGCAGCAACGGCGAGATGCCGCTCTTGTCCTTCTCAGACTCGGTGGCTTCCCGGCTCTTGAAATCGCCGAACACGGACAGCTGGTCGTGCAGGGTTTCCGCGGCCTGGCGCACGGCGTCGTCGACCGCGACGGTGCCGTTGGTCTCGACGTCGAGGATCAGTTTGTCGAGGTTGGTGCGCTGCTCGACGCGCGCGGCGTCGACCGAATACGCCACGCGGCGCACCGGGCAGAACGACGCGTCGATCTGCAGGCGGCCGATCGCGCGGGTCTCCTCGTCGGGATTGACGCGGCTGACAGCCGGTTGGTAGCCGATGCCGCGGCGCGCCTTGAGGCGCATGTTCAGCGCAACGTCCTTGGTCAGGTGGCAGATCACGTGCTCGGGATTGACGATCTCCACCGTATGGTCGGTGGTGATGTCGCCGGCCGTGACCACGCCCTTGCCCTTC
>DATNAW010000265.1:0-2989 GCA_035572335.1 Rhodanobacteraceae bacterium | reverse complement strand
TGGAAACCGTTGGCGTGCGCGGCGATTCCGCGCATTGCATGCATCGACACCGGACGGCCAACCATCGTTTCATGTTTGCGGCCGTGTGTATCGGTCCACGCGATCGGCAGTTCGATGGCTTCGTCGAACGCGACGTGGGCGAGTTCGCTGGCAAGGCGGCGGATTGTTTTCGCTTCCACGCCGCAGCGTTCGCTGACGTTTTCCGGCGCGTACTCGTCGGCGAGGAATCGTTCCGCGATCAACTGGAACGAGGGCACCGCCTTGCGGCCGTCGGGCAGGGTGTATTCGCCGGCGATCAGTGGCGCGATGTCCGTTTGCGTGGCGTCGACGAGTTGACCACCGCGCACCGCGCACAACGGCTTGCCCTCCGCATCGCGCGCGATCAATCCATCGTCCGCCGCCCCGGGGTCTTGGATCACCAAGTGATGCGCATTGGTGTAGCGCACCAGGTAATCGAAATCGACGCTGTCATTCCGCAGCAACTCGTGGATCAGCGCGCCCGCCAGCAGGCCATCGGTGCCCGGGTTTACCGGCACCCATTCGTCCGCGATCGACGCGTAACCGGTGCGCACCGGATTGATCGCGACGACCTTGGCGCCGCGCGTTTTCATTTTCCCGAGGCCGAGCTTGATCGGGTTGGAATCGTGGTCCTCGGCCACGCCCCACAGCATCAGGTACTTCGTGCGTTCCCAGTCCGGTTCGCCGAATTCCCAGAACGAACCGCCGAAGGTATACATGCCGGCCGCGGCCATGTTGACCGAACAGAACCCGCCGTGCGCCGCATAGTTGATGGTGCCGAACTGCTGCGCCCACCAGCCGGTCAGCGCTTGGCTTTGGTCGCGGCCGGTGAAGAATGCGAGTTCGTCGGGATTGCGCGCGCGGATGTCGGAGAGCCACTTGGTCGCCAGCGCCAGCGCTTCGTCCCACTCGATCTCGCGGAACTCTCTCGCGCCGCGCTCGCCGACGCGCAGCAGCGGCTTGCGCAGTCGCGCCGGTGAGTAGTGCTGCATGATCCCCGACGAACCCTTGGCGCAGATCACGCCGCGGTTCACGGGATGCTTCGGGTTGCCGTCGATGTAGCGGACGCGGCCATCTTTCAGATGCACGCGGATGCCACATCGGCAGGCGCACATGTAGCAGGTGGTCGTTTTGACTTCGTCGCCGGTGGGGCGATTCAGTTCGAGCTGGACGTGGGGCATGCCGACGATGGTAGCCATCCCGGCGCTTGCCGCCAATCGCGGGGCGCGGCATGCTGGGCGAATGCACCAGTACGAGCGCGTCATCAAGCTGCACGGCATCTTCAAGTCGCACCGGCGGCCGGTTGGCGTGCAGCGCCTGATGGAGGAACTGGGCTGCTCGCGCGCCACGCTGTATCGCGACATCGCGTTCCTGCGCGATGCACTGGGCGCGCCGCTGGACAGCGATCCGGAAGGCGCGGGTTACGCCTACGACCAGGACGAAGGCGAGCGCTTCGAACTGCCGGGCCTGTGGCTGACCAGCGAAGAACTCTCGGCCTTGATGGCGCTGGAGGCGCTGGTGGCACGCTCCGATCCGGGCGTGCTGGCCGATGCGCTGGCGCCGTTCCGTGCGCGCGTCGAGAAACTGCTCAACGAACACGCCGGCACGCGCAAGCAACCGCTGGAACGCATCCGCGTGGTGCCCTGGGGTTCGCGCAAGTTCAACCAGCAGGTGTTCCGCGCGGTGGCCGGCGCGGTGCTGGCGCGCCAACAGTTGAAGTTCCGCTACCGCGCGCGCACCACGGGCGCCGACAGCGTGCGGCACGTTTCGCCGCAGCGGCTCACGCATTACCGCGACAACTGGTATCTCGACGCGTGGGACCACGACCGCGAGGCGCTGCGCAGTTTTGCGGTCGATCGCATCGGTGAACCCGAGGTGCTGGACAAGCCGGCCGTCGATCGGGACGAAAAGGAATTGAACGACACGCTGGCGTCGAGCTACGGCATCTTCGCGGGCGCCCCCAAGGCCTGGGCGACGATCCGTTTTTCCGCGCGTGCCGCGCGCTGGGTCGCCGACGAGCACTGGCACTCGCTGCAGGAAGGCCGCTGGCTCGAGGACGGCCGCTATGAATTGAAGGTGCCGTATTCGCAGTCGCGTGAACTGGTGATGGACATCCTGCGTTACGGGCCGGACGCGCAGGTCGTGTCGCCGCAATCGTTGCGCGAGGAAATCCGCATCATGCACAAGCTCGCGCTGGACGAGTACGACCACGCCAAACCGTGAACGATCACCGTGACCTCGTGGTGCAACCGCCTGCCCAGCCCGCCGTGGCGGTGGCGCTGGGCACCGGCGGCGCGCGTGGCCTTGCGCACATCGGCGCGATCGAAGCGGTCGTCGCCGCGGGTTACCGCATCACCGCGGTTTCGGGCAGCTCGATGGGCGCTCTGATCGGCGGCATCTACGCCGCCGGCAAGCTCGACGTCTACCGCGACTGGGTGTGCGCGCTGCAGAAGATGGACGTGCTGAAGCTGGTGGACTGGACGCTGTCCGGCGCCGGCCTGATCAAGGGCGACCGCATCATCGGCGTGCTGCGCGAACTGATCGGGCCGGTCAACATCGAGGAACTGCCGATACCCTTCACCGCGGTGGCGACCGACCTCGACCGCGAGCGCGAGGTGTGGCTGACGCGTGGTCCCTTGTTCGACGCGATCCGCGCCTCCATCGCGATCCCGACCATCTTCCGCCCGCATCCCGTGCATGGCCATCGGCTGGTCGATGGGGGCCTGATGAATCCCTTGCCGCTGACGCCGTTGCTGCAATCGCCCAGCGACTACACCATCGCGGTCAACGTCAACGCCGCGCCCGAAACCCTGGCTGGTACGCGCGCGCCGGTGAAGCAATCCGCGCGCATCGGCTTGCGCAGCCGCATCACCGCATTCGTCAAGCGCACCATCGGCAACCACGACGACAAGGAAGCCCAACCCGGCTGGATGGACACGCTCACCCAGTCGCTGGACCTGATGCAGGAAAA
>DATNAW010000264.1:0-9867 GCA_035572335.1 Rhodanobacteraceae bacterium | reverse complement strand
CTACAATGGCATTGTAGAGGTCGCCGGTTCGATCCCGGCTGGCTCCACCAAATCCCCACGCTGTCCCCATCGTCTAGAGGCCTAGGACACCACCCTTTCACGGTGGCGACCGGGGTTCGAATCCCCGTGGGGACGCCATGGATGTTGCCATGGCATGCGTTGATGCAAGTACAATGTGCGGCCCGAAACACGCAACATGCCGCACGCGAACGCAACGTTCGCAGCGGAAAAAACGGACAATGCGGAGCGGTAGTTCAGCTGGTTAGAATGCTGGCCTGTCACGCCGGAGGTCGCGGGTTCGAGTCCCGTCCGCTCCGCCATTCTTCGAATCGTGTCACGACGAAAACCCGCCAAGTGCGGGCTTTTTTCGTGCGCGAGGGTCTGCTGGCGCTTATGGGAAAGTGCGACGTACCAACGCCATCATCGCAATGACGGATCGGTGCGTTTCAAGCCGCAGCCGGTGCCTCGGCAGGCAACCGCTCCAGCGTCGCCAACGAATGTCCCTGCCCGGCCAGGTATTCGAGCCAGCGGTTGAGGAAGCCATTCATGCGCATGCGGTGTTGCAGTACGTTGCGCGCGGGCGCGAGCGGCCCCAGCACCTGCCACAGGTCGCGGCCTGGCTGGCAATGCAGTGCTTCGGTCATGTGCGCGTCGAGATAGCAGCGCAATTGCGCGGACGGCGCGGGATTGCCGGTGCTGGCGTCGATCACTTCGTACGTGAGGCCGAGTTCCAGCGTGTATGGGTGGCGCTCCTGCACCGAGAGGCGCACGTCAAGGCCGTCGCCCACCGACGAAACGTATTCGCCCACCGTGAGCCGATGCGGCGCGAACAAGCGCGCGAGACGCTGGTGGTTTTCCGAATACAGCCCCATCAGCCAGCCGAAGCGATCCGGCAGCAGGGCCGCCGCGAACGAACGCCGGCGCCGGGTGGAAGCAGGATGGACGATTACCGATTGCATGGTTCGATCTTAGCGCAGGAATTTCTTTTGGCACGTCTTGAATTTTTCGCGCGAAACGCGCAACGTAGCGATCTCGGCGCCGCAAGGCGCCGAAGCCGTTTTATGGGTCCGCGATGATCCGGATTCAACCCGTGCGCCGCGCATCCATCGGCGCGCGTGCTCACAACGTCTGCGCGTGGAAGGTGTCGCAGGCGTTGATGTCGCCGGACTGGAAGCCGGTCTTGAACCACTTTACGCGCTGCGCCGAGGTGCCGTGCGTGAAGGAATCGGGCACCACCGTGCCTTGCGCTTCCTGCTCCAGCGTGTCGTCGCCGATCTGCGAAGCGGCGTTCAGTGCGCTTTCGATGTCACCCGCCTGCAGCCATTGCAGTTGTTGCTGCGACTTGTTGGCCCACACGCCGGCGAAGCAGTCGGCCTGCAGTTCCAGGCGCACCGACAAACCGTTCGCCCCCTTCATCGGCTCGCCGCGTTGCGCGAGCTGCTGTTCCATGTCCATGATGCCGAGCTGGTCCTGCACATGGTGGCCGACCTCGTGCGCGATCACGTAGGCGCGCGCGAAGTCGCTGTCGGAATGGAAACGCGTCGCCAGTTCCTGGAAGAAGTCGAGGTCGAGGTACACGCGCTTGTCGCCGGGGCAATAGAACGGCCCGACCGCTGCCGTCGCGCCGCCGCAGGCCGTCGCGACCTGTCCGTGGAACAGGATCAGCTTGGGATCGACGTACTGCTTGCCCATCTGCTGGAAGTCCGCCGTCCAAACGTCTTCGGTGCTGCCGAGGATCTTGCGGACGAACTGCACCTGCGGATCGTTGTTGTCGACTTGCGTGGTCTGCGCCGGAGTGTTGCTTCCGGCCATGTCGCCACTGCCGGTCAGCAATCCGAAGATGATCCCGCGCGTGGACGGGAAGATCATCGCGATGATGATCGCGATGATGGTGCCGCCCAGCCCGAGGTGGATGCCGCCGATGCCGGACCCGCCACCGCCGCCCGCCTCTTCCACGTTGTCGCTGGAACGACCCTTCTGCCAAAGCATGACGATTCTCCTTTCCCCAGGCCCGCGCGGCCGCGGGTTGGTCCACTTTGCGGCAAGCACGGGCGGCTCGCAAGTGCGCGCGAATCGCAACGTCATCCTGAATGAATGCGTGCGCGTCCCGCTGGCAGTTCAGGAACCCATCGCTAGGCTTTGATGCGATCCGAACGGAACGCTGGAGATGACCCGCGCAGGCCGCATCCTGATCTGGATCGTGGTGGCGATCGCAGCCTTGCTGGTGGCGCTCGTGCTGCTTGTCGCGCTGTTCAACTGGAACCGCGCGCGGCCGTGGCTGGACCAGCGCCTGACCACTTCGATCGGGCGTCCCGTCGCGATCAACGGCGACCTGACCGTCAACTGGACGCGCAATCCCGATGCGAGCGGCGTGGCACATTGGATTCCGTGGCCGCGTTTCACTGCGCACGACATCAGCATCGCGAATCCGGCTTGGGCGCAGCAACCGCGCTTCGCGACCGTGCAGCAGGTGCGCTTCAGCCTGAATCCGATCGCGCTGGTCTCGCACACCATCGACATTCCTTCGCTCAAGCTCTACGGTCCAGCCGTCGATGTCGAACGCGACAAGCAGGGCCGCGCCAATTGGACGTTCAAGTTCGCGCACGGCAACGGCAACTGGAAACTCGCCGTCGGTGAAGTCGGCTTCGACGCGGGCCGCATCCACTGGGACGACGCCAGGCTGGACATGCACCTCGATTTCGACGTGAAGCCGCTGGGCAAGCCGATTCCGTTCGAACAGATCGTGCCCGCCAGCGGCAACGCACCCGCGACACCATCCCCGCATTCGAACCAGGCGTATTACTTCGCATGGACCGCGCAGGGGACCTGGCGCGGTGCCAGAGCACGCGGCAGCGGCAAGATCGGCAGCGTGCTTGCGCTCTCCGATGCGTCAATGCCATTTCCGCTGCAGGCCGACCTGCGCCTGCGCGACCTGCACATCGTGATAGCCGGCACGCTGACCGATCCGGTGCACCTCGGCGCGCTGGATCTCAACCTCGACGTGTCCGGCAACAGCATGTCGCATCTGTACGCGCTGACCGGTGTGAACCTGCCGACCACCGCGCCGTTCACGGCCCGCGGGCGCCTGCTCGCGCGCATCCACCAAGGCGTCTTCGAGTACGACAAATTCGACGGCAAGGTCGGTCACAGCGACCTGCACGGCAGCGTCACCTACAGCAACAACGGCGCCCGTCCGAAACTGGCCGGCACGCTGACATCGAACGTGCTCGACTTCGCCGACCTTGCGCCGCTGATCGGCGCCGACAGCAACGCGGCGAAGACGCAGCGCGGCGAAACGCAGAAACAGCCCGCCGACAAGGTGCTGCCGGTGGAAACCTTCGACACCACACGCTGGCGCACCATGGATGCGGACGTGCACTTCACCGGCAAGCGCATCGTGCGCAAGGGTGCGCTGCCGATCAGCGACCTTTCGACGCACCTGGTATTGAACGATGGCCTGCTGACGCTCGACCCGCTGGCGCTGTCCGCCGCGGGTGGCAGCCTTCGGGCAAACATCGCGCTGGACGGCCGCAAGACACCGATGCACGGCGAAGCCACGCTGAAGCTGCGGCACCTCCAGCTCAAAAAGCTGTTCCCGACCGTGGACCTGATGCACACCAGCCTCGGCCAGATCAACGGCGAGGCGGCGCTGAAGGGCGACGGCAATTCCGTGGCGCGGTTGCTCGGCACGTCGGACGGCGAGGTCAAGCTGCTGATCGACAACGGCGCGGTCAGCAAGCTGCTGCTCGAGGAGGCCGGGCTCAACATTGGCAACATCATCATCACCAAACTGGTCGGCGACAAACCGGAGAAAATCAACTGCGCGGCTGCCGACCTGGTCGCCAAAGACGGCACGTGGCGGCCGCGGCTGTTCTTCGTCGATGCCGAAACCATGCGCATCGACGTCGACGGCAGCATCGACCTCAAGGACGAGACGCTCGACCTGGTGATGCACCCGCATAGCAAGGGCATCCGTATGCTGTCGCTGCGTTCGCCGCTGTATTTGCGCGGCACGCTGCAACATCCCGATGCGGGCGTGGAAAAAGGCCCGCTGCTGGCACGCGGCGTCGGTGCGGCGGTACTCGGCGTGGTCGCCGCACCCGCCGCCGCGCTGGCGGCGCTGGTCGCGCCCAGCCACGAGAACGAGAATGCCTGCACGGGCGTGCTCGCCGAAATGCGCAAACCGGCGAAGGCGCACTGACGACCGGCTGACGAGTGATAATCAGCACCTTTGATGGCGCGCCGTGCGCCATCCTTTGCACTCGCACACTCCATGACTCCACAGGCCAAGGCGCAATGGCAGCTCCACTTCTGCGTGGTGCTGTGGGGCTTCACCGCCATCCTTGGCAAGCTGATTACGCTGAGCGCGCTGCAGCTGGTGTGGTGGCGCATGCTGATCGTCACGGTAGCGTTGCTGTTGCTGCCGAAGGTGTGGCGCGAACTGCGCACGATGCCGCCGCGCCGGCTCGCGGCATACGCGGGCATCGGCGTGGTGGTGGCGCTGCACTGGTTGACGTTCTACTCCGCGGTGAAGCTCGCCAATGCGTCGGTGGCCGCGACTTGCATGGCGTTGGCACCGGTGTTCCTCGCCGTCATCGAACCGTTGGCAGTGCGACGAAAATTCGACCCGCGCGAATTGCTGATCGGCGTGGCGGTGGTGCCCGGGGTCGCGCTGGTAGTGGGCGGCGTGCCCGCGGACATGCGCCTCGGTGTCGCGGTGGGCGCGCTGTCGGCTGCGCTCTGCGCGACGTTCGGCGCGTTCAACAAGCGCATGGCCGAGCGAGGTGGCGCGTTGACGGTCACCGGGATCGAGCTCGGCGCCGGCACCGTATTCCTCACATTGGTCACGCTGTTCTGGCACGGCGAAGGCATGTTCGCGATCCCGGATCTCCACGACGCCGTGCTGCTGCTGGTGTTGGCGATCGTCTGCACGCTGCTGCCGTTCGCGCTTGCGCTGGCGGTGCTGCGCAAGTTGTCGGCGTACACCGTGCAACTCGCCACCAACCTCGAACCGGTTTATGCGATCGTGCTGGCGGTGATCCTGCTGGGCGAGCAGCACCAGCTCGACGCCTGGTTCTACGCCGGCGTCGCGGTCATCCTCGGCGCGGTGTTCGTGCATCCACTGGTGACGCGGCAGCCCGCGGCCAAGCCGCCCGAGGCGGTGCTGGGCACGGCGGAGTCGAAGTCGATCGAGTAAGGCTGCCGCGTTTTCCTGCGTGGAATCAGACTTCCTGCTTTTTCGCGTTCGGCTTGACTTCCTGCTTCTTCGCGTCCGTCATCGGACCTTGCTGTTTCCTGGCATCCGGTTGCACGGTGTCCTGCGAATCCTCGGGCGGATCGTCATCCGGCTGTTCGGGTTGGTTGATCATTGCAGCGACTCCCTCGTTGGTCCGGGAAACGACGCCGCCCGGCTTCGGCGTATCACGATGTCTGCTTGCATCGGCTCGAATCAGGATGCCTTGCCGGATGACGGCGGCGGCAACCCGGCTTTTTTGCAGAAGGCGGCGAAACGCGGATCGTTCCGGAACGGCGCAAGGAACGGATCGTAAAGCAGGTACGAGATGCCCGGATCGCGATTGATCCACGCGCGCTCCAGCCATTCGAACATCGGCTGCGGTTGTTTGCGCAGTGCATAGATCTCGGCGATCTGGTACGCGTTGCCGTCGCCGTATTTCGTGATCACGTCCTGCAACGCCGCATCGGCCGCAGCCGGGTCACTGCCGATCTGCCGCGCCATCGCCAGCGCCAGGTTTTTCCACGAACCCGGCGGCCCCTGCTGCGCCGCGCGCAAGGCGGCGGCCGCATCGCCGCGCTGGATTTCGATGACGGCCAGCGTCTGGTGGAAGCTCGCGCCGTTCGGCTGCAACGCGATCGCCTTCTCGATCGCGTGCTGCGCATCGTCGAGCCGATCGAGCGCCGAATAATAAGTGGCCAGCGTTTCGAACCAGGTCGCACGCAGCGGATCCCGCTCCAGCGCGCCACGCTTCAACTCCACCGCCCGGTCCGGATGGCCCAGTGACGCCGACAGCCCGGCCAACCAGCTCATGGCTTCGCCGTTGTTCGGCGCGAGCTGCAACGCGCGGCGGAACTCCGCTTCCGCGCCGCGCCAGTCGAAATCCGCCCACTCCAGCAATACGCCGCGCGCGAGGTGGGCGGCGGCGAGGTCCGGATCGAGCGACAGCGCGGTCTGCGCCGAGGCACGCGCACTGGCATACGCCTGCTGCATCGCGGTTCCATCGAGGAACGCGCCTGCCATCATCGTCCAGGTGATGGACAACGCCGCGTGCGCGCTCGCGTATTGCGGATCGATCCGGATCGCATCCTGGTAATGCGTGATCGCGGTGCGATCATCCGCCTCGGTGCTGCGCGCGCGATAGAAATTCCCCTGCAGGTACGAATTGTACGCATCCAGGTTGCCGCCAGGCGGCTTGTCGGTGGGACGGAGCGTGCTGCCGAGCAGCGTCGCGCTGAGCGAATCCGCCACCGCACGCGCGATGTCCGACTGCACTTCGAAGATGTCCTTCAATTCGCGATCGTAGGTTTGCGACCAGATCACCCGGCTGTCCGCCGCCGAAACCAGGCTGGCGACGATGCGTACGCGCTCGCCCTGCCTGCGCACGGTACCTTCCAGCAGATTCGCGACGCCGAGCTTGGCGCCGATGCCGCGGCTGTCGCCCAGGTCGCCGCGGAAACGGAACGCGGAATTGCGGCCGATCACCTTCAGGCCCGGCACTTGGCCGAGCACCGAAATCAGGTCTTCGGACAGGCCGTCGGAAAAATACTGGTCACCGGTATCGCCGTTCTCGTTCAACAGCGGCAACACGGCCACCGATTTTTCGAGTCCCGCCGTGCCGCCGCGCTCCCACACCAGCGTGTTCGCCAGCAGCAGCACCACGATCACGCACAGCACCGCGATGATCGCGTAATCCAGACGCCGCCCGGTCTGCCAGCGGATCGACACCGCGCGCGGGACTTCGCTCTCGAGCTTCAAGCCTTCCGGCGTGAGTTCGTAGTACCAGGCGAACGCGAGCACGAACGGGAAGCCGATCGCCGCCGCGACCACGATCAGCCGCACCACCCAGTCGGCGATGCCGAAGAACGGAAACACCTGGGTGGCGACCTGCACGACCAGCCACGCGACTGCGGCATAAAGCGTGCCCGCGCGGAACACATTGCGGCGCCTGAGTTCGGCCAGGAACCTGATCACCGCGCCACCTCTGCGGCAGTCACTCACGCCGGAGTATACGCCCGGCACCATACGCTCGGCCTGCTCGGCCAGCCCGGCCTATACTTCGTGGAAACCTTGGCGGAATGACATCCGGGCGCGCGATGAATCCGAGCGAACCAAGCCGCGGCCTGTCGATGGCCCGCACGCACCGCCTCGGCGCGGACCGCCGCGACGAGCGGCTGGACCAGGTGATCGAGGAAGCGCCGGTCGCGCTGGTTTACAACGGCGTGCCGTTCGCGGTGATGATGGCGACGCCCTGCGATCTCGAGGATTTCGCGCTGGGTTTCGCGCTGGCCGAGGGCATCGTCGAAAGCGCGTCCGAATTCGAACTGGTGGACGTGCTGCGCAGCGAACATGGAATCACCCTGCAAGGATTGATTCCCGCCGCGCGTTTCGAAGCACTGCAGGCACGCAGGCGCAGCCTCACCGGTCGCAGCGGCTGCGGCTTGTGCGGCATCGAGGCGCTGGAGGACGCGGTGCGTCCGCTGCCCCGCGTGCAATCCGCGGCACGCTTCTCGCAAAACGAAATCACGGCCGGCATGCGTGCGCTCGCGCGTGGCCAGTCACTGAACGCGAAGACGGGCGGCGCCCACGCCGCCGCATTCGTCGTTCCCGATCAACCCGCGATCGTGCGCGAAGACGTCGGCCGCCACAATGCGCTGGACAAGGTCATCGGCGCCCTGGCTTCGACGCGGCTCGATCGCGACGCGCTGTTCGCGCACACGTCGAACGGATTCGCGGCGATCACCTCGCGCGCGTCGTGGGAAATGCTGCACAAGGCCGCGCACGCAGGCATTGCGGTGGTGGCGGCGATCTCGGCACCGACGTCGCTGGCGATCGAAGCCGCCAAGGCGGCGGGCATCATGCTGATCGCGTTCGCGCGCGACGAATCGATGAACATCTACACACATGCGGAGCGCATGGCCTGAGCGGCCACGCGCTCCACGGGGACAGCTCAACCCCTGGACTCCTTCTTGGCGTGCTTCTCGGCGCGCTTTTCCTTCAGGGTCTTCTGTGGTTTCTTCTTTTCTTCCTTCTTTTTTTCCTGGCCTTTCATGCTCGGCTCCTCTTGGCAGTGGTCCGCGTGCACAAAGATGCGCCACTCCGCGGCACTTCGCAAGGGGGAAAGGGTGATGCCCGTCATTCGCCGAGAGGCTAGACTTCCCGTGCAGACTTTTGCGGAAGCATCGGCCATGAACTCGCCTGCGAAAAACACGATTGCCACCGTCATCCCCGCTTTGCGCTACCGGAACGCGCTGGCGATGAACCACCTGCCGAGCAAGGCGTCCGGCTACTACGAGCCGTGGCAGGAACACGCGGCATGAAGGCGGGCGATACGCCTGTCGCCGATGAACTTGCCGGCGCGCGCGGCACCGCGATCAAGGTCGGCATCGGCGGCTGGAACTTTCCGCCTTGGCGCGACAATTTTTATCCGAAGGGCCTGCCGCAACGGCGCGAGCTCGAGTTCGCCAGCCGCCATCTGGCCACGCTCGAAATCAACAGCACGTTCTATCGCGCTCAGACGCCGAAGGTGTATGCGAAGTGGTGCGATGAAACACCCGACGGGTTCGTGTTTTCGCTGAAGGCGCCTCGCCAGGTCGCGGAAGTGCGCAAGCTCGGCGGCGCCGGCGCGCTGGTGCGTGGCTTCCTGTTCGGCGGCCTGGCCGAGTTCGGCGACAGGCTCGGTCCCATCGTGTGGCAATTCCCGCCGTCGCGCACATTCGATCCTGACGACTTCGCGGCGTTCCTCGACCTTCTGCCGCACGAGTTGAACGGGCGCAGGTTGCGGCACGCGCTGGAAGTGCGCAATGAAACCTTCCTGTGCGACGCGTTCCTTCAATTGGCGCGCGCGCACCATTGCGCCTGCGTGTACACCGATTCCCGCGAGTATCCGAACTTCGCCGACCTCACCGGCGGTTTCGTGTACGCGCGCCTGATGCGCAGCCGCGAATCGGAGCGCCACGGCTATACCACGAAGGACCTGGATGCGTGGGCCGAGCGTGCGCGGCAATGGCACGCAGGAGCCACTCCGGACGACTTGCCGAAAGTTTCGCCCGAAAACGCCACGCCTTCCGCGCGGCGCGACGTGTTCATCTATTTCATCAGCGCCGCCAAGGCCCGCAACCCCGCGGCGGCGATGGCGCTGCAAGGACGGATCACTTGAAGCGTTTTGTCGTCGCGTCGATGGCTGCGATGTTCTTGGGCGGCTGCGCGAGCGCGCCTCCGCCGAAACCCGTCCAGGTCACGCAGCCGGTTCAGCCGATTCCGGCGGTTCCGAACGCCGCGTCGCCGCGCAACGTACCGTCCTCGCTAGCCGACGGCATCGACACGTACATCTCGCAGCCGCGTTTCGCGCACGCGCAATGGGGCATCGACGTGGTGTCGCTGGACAGCGGCAAGACGCTTTACCGCCACGATGCCGATGCGCTGTTCCTGCCCGCGTCCAACGCCAAGCTCTACACCTCGGCGCTCGCGTTGCAGACACTCGGGCCGGACGCGCGCTTCTCCACCACGTTGTATGCGACCAAGGTGCCGCGCGCCGATGGCACGCTGGACGGAAATCTGATCCTTTACGGCGACGGCGATCCGTCGCTGGGCAATCCCGAGGCATCGCCCGACTGGGCCGGGCGGCTTGCCGC
>DATNAW010000263.1:0-7420 GCA_035572335.1 Rhodanobacteraceae bacterium | reverse complement strand
AAAAAAACCGGCGCGATTCACATCGCGCCGGTCGAAGGCTGCCAAGCCTCGCGAGGAATAGCTACTTGTTGTTGCCCTGGTTGTCGGTGGCGTCGATGAACGCGGCGACGTTGTCGTGCAGTTGCTGCAGCGACGGGATGTGCGCGTACACCATGTGGCCCGAGGGGTAGAACGCGTAGGTGATGTTCTTGCGCAGGCTCTGCGGGATCGGCAGGTGTTCTTCCTCGTAGATCGCGGCGTAGAAGGGCGTCGCGAGATCGTAGAAGCCGCCGTTCAACATCACCTTGAGGTTCGGGTTGTATTTCATCGCATCGGCGAGGTCGATCATCACGTTGAGTGTGCCCGAACCGTCGTCCCACGGTGGCGCGCCCGGCGTGCGATGCTTCATGTCCCAGTTGAAGTCGCCGGCGCCGTACACGTCGGGGCGATACTTCAGGTTGTCGCCGAACTTGAGTTCGTTGCGCACGTAATCATTGAACGCCGACACGTAGGCCGAGCTGATCGCGGCCGACTGCGGGTCGTACTCCGATTCCTTGGCCATGGGATCCATCACCGGCCCGGAGAAGCGGGTGTCGAGGCGGCCGGTGGCGAGGTCGTTGCCGAGCTGCAACTGCTGCTCGAACATGCCACCGCTGACGCGCAGGTTGGCCTTGAGCAGGTAGGCGACGGACAGACCGGTGAACTCATGCAGTTTCTCGGCGACTTCGCGTTCCTTGGCCGGGCTGAGCGTCGAGCCCGCGTACAGCGCGTCGCGGTATTCACCCTTGGCGAAGGCGATGGATTCCTTCAGCAGCGGCCCCAGCTTTCCGCCGTCGTACTTCGGCAGCTTGTGGTGGTACCAGGCAGTCGCGGCGTAGGTCGGCAACGCCAGCACGTAGGGCAGGTCGTTGCCCGGATCGCCTTCCGGGCCGTCGATGCTGGTGCCGAAGTTCAGGATCTGCGACAGCAGGATCACGCCGTTGAGGTCGATGTTGTCCTGTTCTTCCAGGATGCCGGCCAGCACCGCCGAGCGCGTGGTGCCGTAGCTTTCGCCGAACAGGTATTTCGGCGAATTCCAGCGGTTGTACTTCGACAAGAACTGGGTGATGAAGCGCGAGAACGCGTGCGCGTCGCCGTCCACGCCCCAGATTTTCTTGATCAGTTCCTTGCGGTCGGCGGTGCGGGCGGCATCGTCCTTGCCCTGCGGCAGCAGGCGGCCGAAGCCGGTGCCGGGCATGTCGATGAACACGACGTCGCTGGCATCGAGCAGGCTGTAGTCGTTGTTGACCAACTGGTACGGCGCGGCGGGCGTGTGCGTGTCGTCATTCGTCACCACGCGCTTCGGGCCCCACGCGCCCATGTGCAGCCATACCGTCGAGGAACCCGGGCCGCCGTTGTAGATGAAGGTGATCGGACGCTTGGACGGATCGACGCCCTGCTTGAAGTAGGCGAAGTAGCTCATCGCCACTTCGGGCGTGGATTCCTTCGAGCCGGTGCCGTCGATTACCAGCGTGCCGGCCACGGCCTTGTAGCTGATCGTCTTGCCTTCCACCGTCACCGTGCCGGTGGTGACGGATGACATCGGCTTCATCAGCCGCTCGGTCAGGCTTTCCGTCGGCGCGTTGTCGCTGCCGGTGCTGGCGGAGCTGGATGGCGTCGAAGAACTCGGCGGCGCGGCGAAGGCGGGGACGCTGCACAGCAGCAGCGATGCGAGTGCAGCGGCAAGGCGATTGGCTTTCATGGGATTTCCGGCTGAGGGGCAAGAGAACCGGCGCGTGCAAGCGCCGGGGCCGCCGGAGTATGCGCCCGCGCGGCGGCGAGGGCATACGCCACAAGTCATGCCTTGGGGTTCTGTGCGTCTAGCGACCGGATGCTGCCGGCGGCGCGGGGTGCGTGGTGTCGATCACCCGCACCACGCGGAATCCGACGCTGGAGTAGCCGACGTCGGCGTCGGCGGTGCCGCGATTGCCGAGCGGCGTTTCGTGGCTGCCGTCGCGCCAGGAAATGCCCCGGAACGGACGCGAACCCGCGCTGCCGCCTGCGACCCATTCGCTGACGTTGCCGTAGAGGTCGTAGGCGCCGACGCCGCTGGCCGCGTAATGCCCGACCGGCGCGGTGTAGGCGGTGCCGTCGTCGCACGACCAGCGGTCGTCGTCCAGCCGGTTGTGGCGGCTGGCGTCATCCACGTTGCCGAGTTTGCAGGGGCTGCCTTTCGGCATGCCCTGCGCGGCGCGCAGCCATTGGTCGCCGCTCGGCAGGCGGTACGGTTCGCCGGTGGTTTTCGAAAGCCACGCGGCGTACGCGGCGGCATCGTCCCAGCTCACGCACACCACCGGATGATCGCCTGATTGCGTGAAACCCGGCGCGCGCCAAGTGAGGTGCTGCAGCCGCGAGAACGGATTGTGCGCCGCGAGGCAGCTCGCGGCGGGGCGTTGCGTCGCGCGGACGAACGCAGCGTAATCTGCGCGGGTGACTTCCACCCTCTGGATCGCGAACGCCGGAAGCCCGCCGCTGGCACGCACATAGACGAGCAACGGCCCGTCAGGATCGCGCAGGCGCGCACCCGGGCCAAGCGTATCAGCCACGGGCGCGCTCGCCTTCGGCGCATCCGGCGCGGGATCGAGCGTTTCGGCGGACGCGACGTGCAGTGCCTTGGCGAGCGGCTGCAGCACCGCGATTTCCAATTTGTCGTGCGCGCGAACGGCGCGCGCAAACGTATCGCCGACGCGCTGCGCCAGCCGCCCGCGATAGCGGTACCACGCGTGTCGCGCCGGCGCGTCGGCATGCTGGGCAAGCGAATCGCCTTGCCGCAGCGTCTCGACCGCTTCGGTGGTATTGCGCCCGTCCTGCCATGTCCTGTCCAGTTGCTTGCGCAGCGTCACCAGCATCGCGTCGATGCCCGCGATGGCGGAAGGATTGCCGGGGTCGAGGTCGAGCGCCGCGAAGTACGTGCTCGCGGCGTTGTGGAATGGCGGCGAGAACAGATGTCCCTGCGCGCGCAACGTGTCGGCGGTGGTGACCAATGCCTGCGCGCGATCGGCCAGCGTCACGGCGGACGAAACCGGGCTGGGCAACGTCGCCGCGGATGACGCGACGTCCATCGGCAACGCTGCCGTTGCCGGATTGGCCACGCTCGCCGCCGACATCACCGGCGTTTCAGGGCTCGCGATGGCGGGTGCGTTGTCGAGCGCACTGCTGCTCGCAAGGGCGGGTGCACCGGCGGGCGCACGGCTAGGCGTCGACGATTCGCTGAAGTAATCCCATCCGGTCCAGCCGAGCAGCGCGATGATCGCGGCGATCGGCAACGCGGTGCGCAGTGGCCACTTCGGCATGCGCCGGGGTTCCGGGGTGACGGGCGGACCACCGCCACCGTAGTAGCGATGGGCAGTGATCGGGTCGAGTGCGTCGGCCATTGCCTGCGCGTTCGGGAACTGCCGCTCGGGCGATTCGGCCAGGGCCCTGTCGAGCCACGGTTGCCATGCGGCGGCGCTCGGGGGCAGCCGCGGCACCGGCTGCGCGGACGGATCGCGCGGCGCGTTCGCATCGCGGCGCTGGAAAGCCGATGCGCCGGCCAGCAGTCCACGCGCGAGCATGCCGATGCCGCGAAAATCCGTCTGCGGGTCTGCGAGTTCGTGCTGCGTTTCCGCCATGCAACGCGTGATCCCGAAATCGGCGAGCAGCGCGCGTCCCTGTTCGTCGAACAGCACGTTGGAAGTCTTGATGTCACCGTGCACCACGCCGTGCCGATGCGCGTAGTCGAGTCCCGCGAGCAGGTCACGCAGCAGCGCGACGATCCTCAGCGATCTCCCGGAGATCTTGGCGCGCGCTTGTTCGAAATCCAGCAGCAGCGGCATCGCATAAAAGAGGCGGCCGTCGCTGGTGCGTCCGATGGCGTCGATCGGAACGATGCGTGGATGCACGAGCCGCGCGTTTTCCTGCAGCTGCCCTTCGAGGCGCGCGAGGACTTCGGCATCGACGCGGTGGAATATCTTGATCGCCGCGGGCCGGTCGCGCGACGGTTCCACGCCAAGGTACAACGAGGCCACGCCGTGTGTTCCGAGCCACCGGACCAGCCGGTAGCCTGAAACTTCGACCGGACGCTGGCCGCGCGCGTTCATGCGCGCGAGGAACGCGGGATGTGCCGCCGGGGAACGATGCAGGTGGCGGCGAGGGGAACGGTGGTTGCCATCGGTCTCCGCCCTCCGTGGCGGTATCAGCAAACCCCTGCGCGCCAATGATACCGCGACAATGTGATGCCGCTTTCACATCGCGCGGTCAGCGCCGGGCGGCCACGGGCGGCGCCGCGTGCGCGGCATCGATCACGCGCACGACGCGGAAGCCCACGTTGGTGTAACCGACATCGGAGTCGGCGGTGCCCTGGCGCCCCAATGCCGTCTGGTGGCTGCCGTCGCGCCATGACAGTCCGCGGAAGACGCGCGATCCTGCGCTGCCGCCGGCCAGCCATTCGCTGACGTTGCCGTACAGGTCGAACGCGCCGACGCCGCTGGGCGCGTAATGCCCGACTGCCGCGGTGTATTCGGCGCCGTCGCTGCACGACAACTTGTCATTGTCCATCGCGGTCTTGCGGCTGACGTCGTCGATGTTGCCGAGTTGGCAGGGGCTTTCCTTCGGCATGCCCTGCGCCGCGCGCAGCCATTCGGCGCCGCTGGGCAAACGGTAATCCTGGCCGGTGGTTTTCGACAGCCATGTGGCGTAGGCGACCGCATCGTCCCAACTCACGCACACGGCGGGATGATCGCCGCCCTGCGCGAAGCCGGGTTTCTGCCAGGTGAGGTGCTGCATGCGCGAGAACGGGTTGTAGGCTTCGAGGCATTTCGACGCGGCGCGCTGCGTCGCCTGCGCGAACGCGGCGTAGTCGGCGCGCGTCACCTCGACGCGCTGGATCGCAAACGCGGGCGCATCGGTCGTGGCCGGCACGTAGACCAGTTCGGGACCGTTCGGATCGCGCAGCAAGGTTCCCGCCGCGAGCGAGGTCGCCTCGCGTTCGGCCGCGGCGGGGTCGAAGCCCGCGGGATAGCTTGCGGGCAAGGTGTCGGCGAGCGGTTTCAAGCCGGCGAGCCGATCGGAATCGTGATCGTGCGCCGCGGAGGCCACGGCGTCGCCCACCGTTTTCGCGAATGCACTGCGCTGCGTGCGCCAATCGCGCCGGGCCGAAAGACTTGCCTTCGTGGCGAGCAGGTCGCATTGCTTCAGCAGGACCAGTACTTGCGCGAACTTGTCGCCGCGCCAGCTGACGTCCAGCCGATGGCGAAGCGTTGCCAGCATCGCGTCGATGCCCGCCACCGCGGTGGGATTGCCTGGATCGAGCGTCAACGCGGTGAGGTATTCCTCCGCGGCGTTGTCGCCGGGCGGCGAGAACAGATGATCGCCCGCGCGCAACGCGTCGCCTTGCGCGATCAATATCTGCACGCGGCCGGCGAGCGGCGCCGGCGCATCGGACGCGACGGAGCGCGCCGATGCCGCGGAGACGTTCGCGACGGGCGCGCTCGCATCAGGTGGCGCCGCGGGATCGGCGGCCGCCACCACGTTCGCGCGATGATGCGTCCACGTTGCCCAGCCCGCGACGGCGCCGGCTGCGACGACCAGTGCCACCGCGGCGATCGCCCAGGCCGGCACGTGCAGCTTCATCGACTTGCGCGCAGGATGGACTACTGCGGGTTCTTCCAGTCCGTCGATGGCGGACAAGGCGCCGGCCATGGCCTCGGCGCTCTGGAATCGCTGCGCCGGCACCTTGGCGAGCGCCTTGTCGATCCAGGGTTGCCACGCGGCGACCATCGGCGGCAAACGCGGGATGGGTTGTTCGACATGCGCGATGGCGGTGGCCACCGCGTCCTCGCCCTCGAATGGCAGCGCGCCCGTCAGCAGTTCGTAAGCCAGCACGCCGACGCTGTACAAATCGGAGCGCTGCCCCGGCGGGTTGCCGCGTGCCTGTTCCGGACTCAGATAGCCGGCTGCGCCGGGATGCGGATGGCCGAGTTCGGCGGCGCAGCGTGCGACGCCGAAATCCGTGAGGCGTGCGTGTCCGCGTTCGTCGAACAGCACGTTGGCGGGCTTGACGCCGCCGTGGACGATGCCGCGCCGGTGCGCGTGCCCCAATGCATCGAGCACTTCACGCAGCAGCGCCGCGATCTTCAAGGGTTTCGAGCGCAGCGTGTGGCGCGAGAGTTCGGCGCTCAGCAGGAACGGCATCGAATGGAACAGGCGTCCATCGGCAGTACGCCCGATCTGGTGCGCGCCGACGATGTGCGGATTGGAAAGCCGTGCGTTGGTGCGCAGCAATTGTTCGAAACGCGCGATGGCTTCGATGTCGACGGTGTCGAACACCTTTACCGCCACCTGTCGTTCCAGCGAGCGCTGCATCGCCACGTACACCGTCGCCATGCCGCTGGTTCCGATCGGGCGCACCAGTCGGTAGCCGGGCACCTCCATCTGGTTGGCGTCGATGTCGCTCATGTGAAGTGTGCGCGCGCGCGCCGACGCGTCGGACGCGCCGAAGCGGACCCGGCCCGGGACAGGCATTCAAGGCAGCAATGCGGGGCGTTCACGATCAATCCTGGCTTTCGCGGCGACCTTCCAGGTGGAACCGGTGCAGCAGGCGATGCATGAACGGTGCCAGCAGCAGGCCCGCCGTACCGACCAGCACCAGCCCGCTGTAGAGCGCGTAGATGCCTGCGAACAGCTTGCCCGCGGTGCTGTGCATGGGATCGACCGGCCCCATGCCGCCCAGGATCATCGATGCGTTCAGGAAAGCATCCAGCCAGCCCATGCCCTCGGTCAGGCGGTAGCCGAGCATGCCGAGGATCAGTGAAACCGCAATGACCGCCGCAGCGGCGGCTGCCGTCTTGCCGACCCGGCGCAGCAGGAACAGCCGCCACGGAAGCAACGGTTCGCTGCGGTGTTCGTAACGGAACAAGTGGCGGAACATGCAGGCTCCCCTGCTTGGCGCGCGCCGATTATGCAGCAGCCGTGCGTTGGGTACGCGGCCTCAGAACAGCAGCGAGGACATCTTGCGGCGCGTCGCCGAAACGAGTGTCTCGTCGGGCACGATGCGGAACGCATCCAGCAGGCGCTTGCGCGCGAGGCCTTCGTTCCACGCGCGGTCGGCGGCGAGGATCGCGAGCCAGTGCTGCATGGCGTCGGCGGGGTCACCGCCGAGCAGCTTGCGAACGCCCAATCCATCCAGCGCGGCGAAGTCGCGCGGATCGCGTTCGACGCGCGCCAGCAAATCCGCCGACGGCGGAATTGCTGCGAGCGACTGCTGCATCGCGAGGATTGCAGCGAGCGCTTTGGCGCGATCGTCTTCGGCCAAATCGACGGGCAGGGCATCGAGCGTGGCTTGCGCATTCGCCGTGTCGCCTGCGCGCGCTTTCGCGAGCGCAAGATCGAGTTTCAGTCCGGCGTCGTCGGGCGCCGCTGCCAG
>DATNAW010000262.1:0-2732 GCA_035572335.1 Rhodanobacteraceae bacterium | reverse complement strand
GAACAATTTTCCATAGGCCTTGGTGCCGATACGCGGATCGCACAACACCAGCACGCCGCGATCGTGCACGTCGCGGATCAGCCGACCCGCGCCCTGTTTCAGCGCGATTGCCGCGGCCGGAATCTGCCAGTCGCGGAACGGATTGCCACCACCGCGTCGCACCGCGTCCAGTCGCGCCTGCAGCACTGGATCATCAGGTGACGCGAACGGCAACTTGTCGATGACGACAACGCTCAAGGCTTCGCCTGCAACGTCCACGCCTTCCCAGAAACTTGCCGCGCCCAGCAGCACGCCGTTGCCGGAATCGCGGAAATCGGACAGCAGCTGGTGGCGCGGCGCGGTGCCCTGCACGAACAATGGCCACGGTCCGTCCAGCAACAGGTCGGCCGCAAGCCGCAACGCGCGGTGCGAAGTGAAAAGCAGGAACGCACGGCCGCTCGATGCTTCCAGAACCGGCCGCACCATTTCGATGACGTGCGCGGTGTAGTCGCGCGCGGCCGGCTCCGGCAAGCCTTGCGGCAACCAGCACAGCGCCTGATGCGCGTAATCGAATGGACTGCCGAGATCCAGCGTCACCGGATCGACCAGTCCCATCTGGCGCGTGAAATGATCGAAGCGACCGGCCACCGCAAGCGTAGCCGACGTGTGGATCCAGGCCGCGTCGGTGGCATTGCGCAACGTCTGCAACTGCGGCGCGAGGTCGAGCGGCGTCGCGCTCAGCTCGAAACCGTGATCGGAGATTTCGTACCAGCGCACCTCGTCCTCGCCATCACGCCCGGCGATGCGCTGCAGGCGCTGGTCCAGCACCAGGCAACGCGCATGCACGCTGGCGAGGCCCTCGGACCGTTCGGCCTGGCCCACCAACACGCCGGCCAGGTCGGCCAGCGCATCACCCAGGTTTTCCAGCGCCTCGGCCGCGCCCGCGTCGGCCTCCATTTGCGCGAACGCGCCGCGCTTCGGCAACGTGTCGAACGCCAGCCGCGCCTTGCTCACCGCATCGTTCACGTGATCCAGCGCCGGTTGCAGCAAGGCCAACGCGCCCGGCTGCCCCGCGCATTCCGCGAGCGCATCGGCGGCGAGTTCCTTCACCTGCCGCGTGCTGATGCCCACCGAAAAATATTGCCCGGCGAGTTCCGGCAACTGGTGCGCCTCGTCGAGCACGTAGGCATCCGCTTCCGGCAGGATCGCGCCGAAACCTTCGCGCTTCAGCGCGAGGTCCGACAACAACAAATGATGATTCACCACCGTCAGATCGGCATCCTGCGCACGCCGCCGCGCCTTGAACACGAAACAGTCGTCGTAGAGCGGGCACTCGGTGCCGAGGCAGTTTTCTGCGGTCGAGGTGACGCGCGGCCACAGCGGCGAGCCTTCCGGCACCTCGATCAGCTCCGCGCGATCACCCGTACGCGTACGCGCGCCCCACGCGCGCACCTTCTGCAGATCATCCACCTGCGTGCGCGACTTGAACTGGCCCGATTCGATCGTCTGCTGCAGGCGATAGCGGCACAGGTAATTGGCGCGCCCCTTCAGCAACGCGACGTCGGCCTTGGCGCCGAGGATGCCGAGCACGCGCGGCAGGTCACGATGGAACAATTGGTCCTGCAGGTTGCGCGTGCCGGTCGAAACGATCACCCGCTTGCCCGACAACAACGCCGGCACCAGATAGGCGAACGTCTTGCCGGTGCCGGTGCCGGCTTCGACCACCAGCGCGTCGTGATTCCCGATCGCGTCGGCCACGGCATCCGCCATCCGCTGCTGCGTCTCGCGCGGCGCGAAGTTCGGCACCTCGCGTGCGAACGGGCCCTCCGCGCCGAGCAGCGTGGAGGCGGCGGGATCATCGACAGGCGACTTCATCATGCCAGTATCGCGGAGCGGGACAAAGGGCGGAAGATTTTCGTCATCATCAGCGTGGCGGCGAACATGAATATTTCTCCCTGGCAATCGTCGGTCGAACTCACCAGCCCCGACGGCGAACTTCTTGCTTCGATCATGGACGCGGTCGAAATCGCCATGGGCGGGCCCACGCGAGGCCTGCTGCGGTTTTCCAGTGGCTTCGCCGTTGACGGATGCAATCCGTCGATCGTCTGGTCTTCAGACTCCAAATACCTCGCGGTGGCGCAGTGGGTCGAGAACCGCATGCAAAAGTTGCTGGTCGTCGAACCGGCTGCGCGGCGGACTCGCGTGATGCCGGGCAGCTATCGCGTCCTGCGGCTCGAGTCCTTCGAAGGCGGCGTGATCCGCGGGGTCGATTCACCCATCCACATGCCCGTTCGATTGGAGGTCGCAGTCACGGATGAGATGCAGTCCGGCGGTGCATTCGAATAGTGCGATGCCGGCACACGCTCGGTGTCAACCCGGCCCGCGGTACTCGCAGCCTTCCCCGTTCTGCGTGCGCTTGACCACCACACGCTGCAGCTGCGGCAGGTCGCCAAGCTTTTCCCAGGTGAAGCGCGCGATGTTTTCCATCGTGGGAATGCCGAGGCCTTCCACATCGTTGAGCAGGCGGTGGTCGAGCGCGTCGCGCGCGACTTCGATGCGGCGTTCCAGGTCACCCATGTCCACCACCCAGCCGCGTTCGGTCAGCGGCCCGCGCAGCCACACCTCCACCTGGTACGAATGGCCGTGCATGCGGCGATAGCGCGGGTCGCCGTCGGGGCCGGCATCCAGTTGATGCGCCGCGTCGAAACGGAATTCCTTCCAGACGGTGAAGATTTGTTCGCTCATGGAATGCC
>DATNAW010000261.1:0-8643 GCA_035572335.1 Rhodanobacteraceae bacterium | reverse complement strand
CTGTTCCTGGAAATGGATGCCTACGACATCGGCATCCGCGAAAAGGACGAAGGCCGGCCGCCGCTGGCGCCATTGATCCGCGCGCACGAAGTCACCCAGGCCGGCCCGGTGATGCACGACGACAACGTGAAGGTCACCGCGGCGCTGGTGCAGCATCCGCCGGTGACACCCGCGTTCGCGTACCGTTTCGATTGCCCGGACCGCTCGATCGTGTTTTCCGGCGACACGCGTCCCAGCGACAACCTGGTCGAACTCGCGCGCGGCGCCGACATCCTCGTGCACGAAGTCATCGACCTGCACGCGATCGATCGTGTCGTGAAGGACGAAGCGATGGCGACGCGCCTGCGCGCGCACCTCGAAGCCGCGCATACGCCGATGTCCGAAGTCGGGCAGGTTGCGACCAAGGCGGGCGTGAAAACCCTGGTGCTGAACCATTTCGTGCCGGGCACGCCACCGATCCCGGACAAGGTCTGGTACGACGCGGTGAAGCCACACTTCAACGGCCAACTCATTATCGGCCACGACCTGATGGTGCTGTGATCCGAACGTGACTTCCGGCACCCACCTTTCGGCAGGTGGCGGCATTGCGCCCCGATGCTAAGTTCCTGACGACGCCACCGCTGCGTCTTTCGGAGGGCAACAGCATGACTACGAACGTCGCTCACGACGACCCGATCCTGCAACGCCTGCAGCGGCAGATCATGTGGTTTCGTGCAATCGCGGTACTTGCGCTGCTTGGTGTGATCGCGCTCGCCATTGCGTGGTTCGCATCAATCCATACCAACCGTGACCACATTCTGCGCACGCAAGGCATCGTCGTCACCGATGCGCAAGGCCACGAGCGCATCCTAATCGGTGCGCCAGCCATCGCCACCGTCAAATCAACGAGTGCATATGGCGATACCAACTCGATCGTTTTCCTGAACCGCAACGGCACCTACCACCTTGCGTTGGGGCAGGCACCCGCACCGGTCGTGAATGGAAAGGCGCCTCTCGTGAATGGGAAACCCATCAAACGCATTGGTAATGGCGACGACTACGGCGTGGCGCTGTACGACTCGCACGGAAGCGAGCGCGGCGGGATGGTATTTCTTGGAGGCGCGAGTCGTGCGGTCATCGCACTGGATCGGGCATGGCCAGCGCAAGACGCCATCGGCTTAATGGTGGACGACAAGTCCGGATTCGCTGGCATGGGAATCAATTATGCCAATGGCAATTCCGGCTTTGAGGTAGGTGCCAAAGGCGAGGCCACGTCGATGACCTTGAGCGATCCACAAGGTTACGAACGCGCGAGTTTGCAAATCAAAGGAGCGGAGAAGCCTGCATGGCTATTCAACGGCGCTCCAGCGACGTCATCAGCGGCCAAGCCTTGAATGCTCAATTCGTCTCAGGCGGCAATAACTCCATCGCCATCACGATCGCATCCTCGCGGCCACGCCGCGCCGGGTAATAACCCGGCCTGCGCCCGATCTCGTTGAAGCCAACACGCTCGTACATCGCGTGCGCCAATTCATTCGACGGCCGCACTTCCAGGAACACGCGCTCGGCGTGGTGCCAACGCGCGAGGTCGAGCACACGCTTCAACAGGTACGCACCGTGTCCGAGCCCCTGGTGCAACGGCGCCACGCACACATTGAGGATGTGCGCCTCGCCGGCACCGACCGAAAGGATTCCGTAACCGATGATCGCGCGCCCCTGCTCCAGCACCCAGCAGTGGTGGCCGTTGTCGAGGCAACTCCTGAAGATGCCGCGTGACCACGGAAATTCGTAGGCGGCCGCCTCGATGTTGGCGACCGCCGAAATGTCCTCGTGCGTCATCGGTCGCATCGCGGGTTGCAACGGCGCGACGGCGACCATGTCAGCCGTTCCCGCGCCCCAGCGCCTGCATCTGTTCCCACAGCAGGCGCTTGCGTTCGCGATCCGCATGCAACACCGTCAGCGGATCGACGCGCAGCACACGCAGCATCGGCACGCCTTCCGGCAATGGCGCGGCGCCGAACACCATTACCGCCGCGCACGGGTCGTCGGCCACGTCGCACGGACGCACCGGTTGCAGCCCCGCCTTGCCGACCGCTTCGGTCAACGCCGTATACATCTTGTGGATCGCGGGATCGCGCAGTTCCGCGGTATCGGGCTGCAGGGCCAGTCGGCGGATCGAAGTTTTTTCCGGCGCGGACGCAGCTGGCACGACCCGCGGCATTGGTTCGGCGACGGTCCCAATCGGCTTCGACGCAACGCCTTCCTCCGACACCCGCGGCCGACGCAAGCGCAACGACTCGACACCCAACGCGCGCAACCGGCGTTCACGCAGCGCGGGCATTGCATCATTCATGCGGATGCACCTCCGTCTGCGCGCGCCTGCGCTCCATGCGCAGGCGGCGGCGCGAGGCGCGGCTGCGCAGGCCCCACAAGGTGATCACGATGCCGGACAACGCGTACGCGGTGGCCAGTGCCAGCAGCACCAGCGCGGTATTCAGCGTCAGCGCCACGATGATCAGCACCGCCAGGATGATCCACACGAACGGCACGCGATCGTTGACCGGCAGCGTCTTGAAACTGAAATAGCGCACCCGGCTGACCATCAACAGGCCGGCGACCACGGCAAGGATCGGCGTGAAGAAGCACAACCACTGCCCTTCGATGCCGAAGTTCTGCATGGCCCACACGAACGACATGCACAATCCTGCAGCCGCCGGGCTGGCGAGCCCCTGGAAGTAGCGCTTGTCGGCGACGCCGACCTGCGTGTTGAAGCGCGCGAGCCGAAGCGCCGCGCACGCGGCATACAGGAACGCCGCGCACCAGCCGACCTTGCTCCACACCGGGCCGTAGTCGCGCAAGTACTGCAGCGACCACGTGTACATCACCAGCGACGGCGCCAGCCCGAAGCTGACCAGATCGGAAAGCGAGTCGTACTGCACGCCGAATTCGCTTTGCGTGCCGGTGAGGCGCGCGACGCGGCCGTCCATGCCGTCCAGCAGCGCGGCCACGAACACCGCGATCGCGGCGTGCGTGAAAAACGCGCTGGTCACGACACCTCCCGCCGGCGCGCCCGCCTGTTCCGCGGCGCCCAGGATCGAAGCCACGATCGCGTAGAAGCCGGCGAACATCGCGCCGGTCGTGAACAGGTTCGGCAGCAGGTAAATGCCGCGTCGCAGGGGTTTGCGGGGAAGCGTGTCTGTCATGCGGAAAGCCGGCTCAAGCCTCTCGGCAGTTTAGCCCATGCCCGCCGCGAGGGCGTCGGAACAACCGTGACAGCCGTCCGGATGCGGCCCGGCGGCTGTGGCATACTCGCGCCACCCTTTCCGGTGCTCCAGGGGACCTTCCATGAACGTGCGCAACTTCGCCGCCGCCGCGGCCCTCGGTCTTTCACTGGCGTGCATCGCCGGTTTCGCGAGCGCGCAGCAGATCTACAAGTGGAAGGACGCCAACGGCGTGACCCATTTCTCGCAGACGCCACCTTCGTCGGGCATGCATTACACCAAGATGCACCTGACCAGCGAACCGGACGTTTCCTCAAATCCGTCGCCTGGTGACAACAACACGGACAACACGGAGCCGGGTGCCAGCACTCCTCAACAAACTGCGCCCGCGAGCAGCACCCAACCTGATACGGCGTCCAACCGCACCGAGTTGTGCAAGCAATTGAGTTCGAACATCAGCCTGCTGAGCAGCAAGCAGCCGGTGGTCACGGGCGGCGCCGGTGGCAAGCAGGAAGTAATGAGCGACAACGCGCGCGAATCGCAGCTGGCCACCGCGCGCGCGCAGCAGGCGCAATACTGCTCGTCGAGCGGCACCTGATCGCCCGCCGACGCTAGCGGCCGAAACCCTTTCCACCGTTACAATTCGGCGTTTTCACGCCGGATAGCACGCCCATGCGCCTGTCGAAATTCCACCTCGCCACCACCCGCGAGGCACCTGCCGACGCGGAGATCGTCAGCCACAAGTTGATGCTGCGGGCGGGCATGCTCCGCAAGCTCGCGTCGGGCATTTACACGTGGTCGCCGCTGGGCCTGCGCGTGATGCGCAAGGTCGAAGCCGTGGTGCGCGAGGAAATGAATCGCGCCGGCGCCATCGAGTTGTTGATGCCCACGATCCAGCCGAAAGAACTATGGGAAGAAACCGGCCGCTGGCAGAAATTCGGTCCCCAGCTTCTGAAAATCAAGGACCGCAAGGAAGCCGAATACTGCTATGCGCCCACCGCCGAAGAAGTGGTGACCGACTTCGCCCGCAACGAATTGCGCAGCTACAAGCAGCTGCCGCTGAACCTCTACCAGATCCAGACCAAGTTCCGCGACGAGATCCGCCCGCGTTTCGGCGTGATGCGCGCGCGCGAGTTCCTGATGAAAGACGCGTACTCGTTCGACCTCACGCCTGAGGGCATGGCCGAGTCGTACCGCCTCATGCACGAAGCCTATTCGCGCATCTTCACGCGCCTGGGGCTGAAGTTCCGCGCGGTGCAGGCCGACACCGGCGCGATCGGCGGCAGCGCCTCGCAGGAGTTCCACGTGCTGGCCGAATCCGGCGAGGACGCGCTGGCGTTTTCCGACCAGTCCGATTACGCCGCCAACGTGGAGCGCGCCGAAGCGCTGGCGCCCGCGACGCCGCGTCCCGCGCCCGCGCAGCCACTCAAGCGCGTCGACACGCCGACGCAAAAAACCATCGAGGAGGTCAGCGCGTTCCTCGAGGTTTCGCCCACGCAATGCATCAAGACCTTGATCGTGCGCGGCAACGACGGCCTGGTCGCGTTGTGCCTGCGCGGCGATCACGAGATCAACGAGATCAAGGCCGCGAAGCTGCCGGAACTGCCGGGCGAATCGGTGCTGGCCGACGAGACCGAGATCGTGAAACAGATCGGTTGCGTGCCGGGCTTTCTCGGCCCGGTTGGCCTGCCCCGCGGCATTCCCGTCATCGTGGATCGCGCCGCTGCGGTGGTCGCGGATTTCGTATGCGGCGGCAACGTCGCGGGCACGCATTACAGCGGCGCCAACTGGGAACGCGACGCGCGCATCACCCGGGTCGAGGACCTGCGCAAGGTGGTCGCGGGTGATCCGTCGCCCGACGGCAGGGGCACGCTCGGGATCGCGCGCGGCATCGAGGTCGGCCATGTGTTCCAGCTCGGCACCAAGTATTCGGAAGCGCTGGGTGCGACCGTGCTGGACGACGCGGGCCAGAACCGCGTGCTGCACATGGGCTGTTACGGCATCGGCATCACGCGCATCGTCGCGGCCGCAATCGAACAGAACCACGACGATGCCGGCATCATCTGGCCCGAGCCCATGGCACCCTGGCAAGCGGTGGTTTGCCTGATCAATCCCAAGAACAATCCGGACGTGAATGCGGCGGCCGAATCGCTTTATCGGGAACTGGATGCGCGCGGCATTGAAACCTGCATCGATGACCGCGGCTTGAGGCCCGGCGCGATGTTCGCCGATCTCGAATTGGTCGGCATTCCGTACCGCATCGTGGTCAGTGAACGCGGCGTTGCCGCGGGAACATTCGAATATCGCGGACGCCGCGACAGCGAAAGTCGCAATCTGGATCGGGCCGCTTTATTGAACCTTTTTCCCCGGCATTAACCCGGGACAACCCCGATTTTGCAACCGGAATGGATTTGGGTGAAAATGCCGCGGTCATCGGGGCCGATCCCGTGGATTTCTCCGGTCGACACGGTTTTTTGTATTCAATCAGATATCGGAGTCAACATGGCCATCGACGTCACCACGCTCAACAAGAAACAGCTCAGGGAACTGATCCGCAAGGCGAACGGACGCATGAAAAACATCGACAAGGAGAAAATCGCCAAGGTCAAGGCCAAGATTGACGCAGTACTCAAGGCCGAAGGCGTCACCTTCGGACAGGTTTACGGCAAGCGCCGCG
Organism: Rhodanobacteraceae bacterium; assembly: GCA_035572335.1. Lineage (GTDB taxonomy): Bacteria > Pseudomonadota > Gammaproteobacteria > Xanthomonadales > Rhodanobacteraceae > 66-474. The sequence continues at coordinate 2,766 of DATNAW010000261.1, read as the reverse complement.
GCGGCAAAACCGGCAAGGTCGCGCCGAAATACCGCAACCCGGCCGGCAGCGAAACCTGGTCCGGCCGCGGCAAGCGCCCGCGCTGGTTCCTGGCCGCACTGAAGAGCGGCAAGAAGGAAAAGGATTTGCTGATCAAATAATCAATGATCGGCGACAGGGCTATCCCGCCCAACGCCGACAGGGCGAGTCCGGTACACGCCCGGACTCGCTTTCGCCGTAATCGCTGCGCGATTACTCCGCTTGACTACTGGCGAACAAGTTCACAGACTCCGCCGGGGCGCGATCAACAGGTCGCCGAACAGCAATCCCGCAACCAGCGAAATCAGCATCGTCACCAGCAGGACAGCGATGTGCGTGCCGCTGGCGATCTGGTTGTTGAGCAGATCCGAGACACTGCGGAAGCCGATGCTGCCCGGCACCAGCAGCAGCACGCCGGGTTCGCGCACCAGCGCGCCGGGGCGCTGCATGATCCGCGCGTAGAGATTGCTGCCCGCGCTCAGGACCAAACCGCCGATGAACACGCCGAACGGTGTGCCGAGTGAATTGCCGCTCCAATACGTCACCAGATAACCGACGATCACCGCGACCAATACCAGCGGATAATCGCGCCGCGCGGTCTGGAACAGCATCGCAAAAGCCACGGCGGCGACCAGCAACGCGGGCCACTGCGTCCACAACGGCATCGGCGGCAACGAATGCGCGGCGGGCACGATGTGCGCGACCTCGCAAATCTGCGCCGCCGCGATGGTGCCGAACGTCAGCTTCAGGATCGTGGCTGCCGCGCCGGCGAAGCGCGCGACACCCGAAGCCAGGTGCTGGCTGGTCAGCTCGCGCACCGCGTTGGTCAGCGACATGCCCGGCACCAGCACGATCAGCGCCGACAGCACCACGAGTTTCAGCGCCAACGGCAGCAGCCAAGCACTGACCATCGTGGCGATGAAGGTCGCGACCAGCGCGGCGATCGCATCGCTCGCCGCCGACAGGCGCGGGCGCCCGTAGCCCGCCACCACGATGCCGCCGATCAGCACGCCAATTACGCCGGCGACCAGTGCGTCCGGCCCGGAGGTGCGGAACAGCACGGCGACGCTCGCGGCCGACAACCCATAGCTCACGATCGTCGCCCACAACGCGGCGCGCGACAACGGGCGGCCGAGTGCACGCAATTGCGCCATGCCACGCCGCGGATCGAGGCTGCCGTCGGCGACGCGATCTGCGATTTCATCGGCGCGGCACAGCCGCGCGAGGTTCACGTCACCCGGCGCGATCCGCACCACCTGGGTGATGTCGGCCAGACCGTCGCCGCCCGGCGCACTGAACGACAACACGATCGAGGTCGGCGTCGACAACACGTCGCAGGCGAGGCCGAGTTGCTGGGCCACGTTGCCGATGGCCTGCTCCAGGCGCGGCGCCGCCGCCCCGTATTGATGCAGCCGCCGCGCCAGTTCGATCACGAACGCGATGCGCGCACGCGTGCGCTCGTCGCGCGGTTGCGTTTCGGTCAGCGACTCCGTCACGCGCGAGTCCGCATCACGGCGCCGCCGCGCGCACCTTCAGCAACGCGCCGTCGACACCGACCACTTCGACCTCCGCGCCGACCGGCAGGTCCGGTCCCGCCACCAGCCATTGCCCGTCGCCGACGCGCGCCTTGCCGCGGCCATTGACGATCGCTTCGGCCAACACGTAGCGCTGGCCGACCAGTTGTTCGCCACGCCGGCTGAGCGTGGCTGCGACCGGATCATCGTTGCGCGCCAGGCGCGCGCGGATGAATCGCCAGTAGAACAGGCACGATGCGAACGCGAGGATCACGAACAGCACCGCCTGCGCGATCACGCCGAGTCCCGGCAGCGCCCACAGGACGATGCCCATCACCGCAGCAGCGATGCCGATCCACAACAGGAAGAAGCCTGGCGCCAGCACTTCGCCCGCGATCAGGATCAGCGCCAGCACCCACCACCAATAATGCAACGGTACACCCCACATGGATGCGATTCCTCAGCGTGATGATGTCGGCGCGGACGCATTCTTCGCCAGCACTTCCTTGCCGATTTCCGCGATGCCGGCCATCGATGAAAGGATGCCCGACGCCTCGAACGGCAGCATCAGCATCTTCTGGTTCGGCGAATCGGCCATCGCCTTCAGTGCCTCGACGTATTTGGTCGCAACGAAATAATTGATGGCGTTCAAGTTGCCGGAAGAGATCGCGTCCGACACCAGTTGCGTGGCCTTGGCTTCCGCCGCCGCCAATCGTTCGCGCGCCTCGGCTTCGCGGAACGCGGCTTCCTTCTGGCCTTCGGCCGCGAGAATGGTCGACTGCTTTTCGCCGTCGGCTTTCAGGATCGCGGCCTGCTTGAATCCTTCGGCTTCCAGGATGTTGGCGCGTTTTTCGCGCTCCGCCTTCATCTGGCGCGCCATCGCGTCGACCAGATCCTTCGGCGGCGCGATGTCCTTGATCTCGATGCGGTTGACCTTGACGCCCCACGGATGCGTGGCTTCATCCACTACTTTCAGCAGGCGCGCGTTGATCTCGTCGCGCTTGCTGAGCGATTCGTCCAGGTCCATCGAACCCAGTACCGTGCGGATGTTGGTCATCACCAGCGCCAGCGACGCCTGTTCCAGGTTGGCGACTTCGTACGCGGCCTTCGCCGCTTCCAGCACCTGGTAGAACACCACGCCATCGACGCGCACCACCGCGTTGTCCTTGGTGATGACATCCTGCGAGGGCACCGCCAGCACCTGCTCCATCATGTTCATCTTGCGCCCGACCGC
>DATNAW010000260.1:0-2265 GCA_035572335.1 Rhodanobacteraceae bacterium | reverse complement strand
GTGCAGCAGCGGGCGCCGGTCCGCGAGTGCGCCGGCGAGCTGCGGTATCACGGCGCGCTTGTGCCGCAGCGCGAAACACCAGTCGTACAGCCGCGGCTGGCGTTCGCGCAGCAGCCGCGCGAGCGCGACCGTGGCGATCACGTCGGACGTGGCGTCGTGGGCGCGCGCCTGTTCCAGCCGGTTCGCCTGCGCCAGGTGTTCCAGCTTGAACGAGGGCGAGCCGTCTTCTCGCAGTGGCCATTCGATGCCGTCCGGGCGCAGCGCGTAGCAGGCGCGCGCGAAATCCATGATGTCCCAGCGCGCGTTGCCGTTCTTCCAGCAGTGTTCGTAGGGGTCGAAGAAATTGCGGTAGAACAGGTTTCGATTCACCTCATCGTCGAAGCGGATCGAGTTGTAACCGGCCGAGCAGGTGCCGGGCTCGGCGAGGATCTCGTGCACGCGGCCCGCGAACTCGGCTTCCGCGACGCCTTCGCGCGCGGCATCTTGTGGCGTGATGCCGGTGATCAGGCAGGCCTCGGGATGCGGCAGCACGTCGGGGGCGGGCGCGCAGTAGAGCGTGACGGGTTCACCGATGGGTTGCAGTGCCATGTCGGTGCGCAGCGCGGCGAACTGCGCGGGGCGGTCGCGCACCGGATCGGTGCCGGTGGTTTCGTAGTCGTACCACAGCATGGTCGGGGTGGGCATCGCGCGAGCGTAGGGCAGGCGCGCGGGCGTGGCAATCCGTGCGGGGCCGGGTTGTTGCTAGACTTGGCGGCCGGAGGATGAAATGACCGCATGCGCTGACGACAACCTGATCTGGATCGATCTCGAGATGACGGGCCTGTGCCCCGATACCGATTCGATCATCGAAATCGCCACCGTGGTCACCAACCGCAACCTCGAAATACTGGCCGAAGGCCCGCAATTCGCGATCCGCCACGAGGAAGCGCGCCTGCTGGCGATGGACGACTGGAATCGCCACCAGCACGGCAAGTCCGGCTTGTGGCAGCGCGTGCTGGAATCGGGCGTCGAGCACGCGCAGGCCGAAGCCGAAACACTCGCATTCCTGCAGCAATGGGTACCACCGGGCAAGTCGCCGATGTGCGGCAACTCCATTTGCCAGGATCGGCGCTTCCTGTATCGGCAGATGCCGGCATTGGAAAAATTCTTCCACTACCGCAACCTCGACGTGTCCACGCTGAAGGAACTCGCGCGCCGCTGGGCGCCCGCGGTGTACAAGGGCTTCAGCAAGGACTCCGCGCACACCGCGCTTTCGGACATCCGCGACTCGATCGAGGAGTTGCGCTATTACCGTGCGCATATGGGCGATCTGGCGGGCACCACGATTTCGCAATGACGATTTCGCCCTCTCCTTCAGGGGGAGGGCCAAAAAGCAGCTTCGCGCTCGCCGCTGTTGCTGATGGGCAAGAAGGTTTCAGGTCGCCGCTGCGGCATCCAGCAGCACATCCACGCCGGCTTCCGGCGCAATCGACGCAGCGGGAATCGCATCGCCGCGTTTCCATGCCACGACCGCGTCGTGCTTGCCGGCGCCTTCGACGAGGAACAGCACGTGTCGCGCGCGCGACAGCCGCTGCGCGCTCAGGCTGATGCGTTCCGGTGGCGGCTTGGGTGCATTGAACACGGCCATGACGTCCGGTGAATCGGTATGCGCGCCCCAGTCGTGGCCCGAGAACAGGCTGGCGGTGTGGCCGTCTTCGCCCAGGCCCAGCAGCACCAGGTCGAATGCGTCGATGCCACGCAGTTCGCGCGCGTAAAGCACCGCGGCGTCGCGCGCGCCGGCTTCGGCGGGAATCGGGTGCACGTTGGCGGCGGGAATCGCGACATGGTCGAGCCACTCGTCGCGCGCCATGCGGCTGTTGCGTTCGGGATCGTCGGGCGGCGCGCAGCGCTCGTCGCCGAACCAGGCGTGCCAGCGCGTCCAATCGGTATCGGCGTTGCGCAGCGCGCGGTACAGCTTGCGTGGCGTGTTGCCGCCTGCCAGCACGATATCGAAGGCGCCGTGTTGCGCGATGGCGTCGCGCGAGGCCGCCATTACCCGCGCGAGTGCATTGGCGAGCAGCGAGGTGTCGTCCGGAAACTCGTGCCAGCGCACGGTCTGCGCGGGCAGGGCGGCAGGTACGCGGATCATTCCTTCTTCACCGCGTGGCCGCCGAATTCGTTGCGCATCGCCGACAACAGCTTGTCGGTGAACGAATCGCTGTCACGCGAACGCAGGCGCTCGATCAGCGAGGCGGTGATGATCGGCGCGGGCACGTCGAGGTCGAT
>DATNAW010000259.1:0-8051 GCA_035572335.1 Rhodanobacteraceae bacterium | reverse complement strand
CTCGCCGACGCGCGGCGCCTGATGCTGCGGGTGTTGATCGTGTGGCTGGCGGTCGTGGCGCTGATTGTGCTGGCGGGTTGGGTCGCCTGAGCAAAACCGGGGAAGGTCCCGCTGCGCTATCGCCACATCCAGGTGGCCCGCCCTGCGGGCCTCGTGCGGCCTTCAAAGCGCCAGTCCCGGCCGCTTTGGTCGCGACGGTTCTCCTGAGCTTTCCGACAATCAGGCGTTCGGCGCGATCAAGCGTTCCATCTCGGCCTTGAGGATCGCACCGTGTTCGCGCAGCCAGTCGCGCTGGGACTGGTAACCCGGCATCAGTTCGCCGACGCGTGTCCAGAAGCGCGGCGCGTGGCTGCGCACTTTCAGGTGACACATTTCGTGCACCAGCACGTAACGCAGCGCGGCGGGCGGCGCGAGCGCGAGCGCGAGATCGAGCGTGATGCGATCGCGTGCATCGAGGCTGCCCCACAGGCTCTTCAGCGACTTGATGCGAAGGCCCGTGGGCGCGGCATCCAGGCGTTCGGAGGCGTGCGCCATCCAGCGTGAAAGATCGCGCCGCATGTGGGTTTCGAGGAACGCGGCCAGCAGGTTGCGCGCGGCGGGCATCGCGGTGGTGAACGGACGCGGCACGTGCAGGCGCAATTCGTCGCCGAGAAATTCGATGCGCGGGTATTCGCTCTCGCGCCACGTAAGTTCGACGCTTTCACCGCGCAGCGGGATCAGTGTCGGCACACCCGGTTTCAGCGGCGGCGGCCCGCGGCGCGGCACGCGCAATTCGGACAGCTTGCGTTCCAGCCAGTCGCTGTTTTCGCGCAGGAAGGCGTACACCTGTGCGGGATGGGTGCCGCGCGGATAGGAGATGCGCGCACCATGCGAGGTGACCGACAAGCGCAGGCGGCGCGCGCGCGGGTGCATGGCCTTCAGCACCTTGATGGTGCCGCCCTTGCCCGTCGCCAGTTCGAGGAAGTCGCCTTCCGGGGTCATGCCGCCTTCTTGTTGCTCTCGTCGGGGCGTTCCAGCCCGAACCATTGTTGCAAACCCTCGAACAGCCGTTCGAGCTCCAGTGTCATCAAGGCGAAGCGTGCATCGAGTTCGGCTTCCGCGGAGTCGCGTCCGTCGGCGTCGAGCGAATCCTGCACGACGTCGAGAAAACGCAACTTGCGGATGACCAGATCCTCGCCGAGCACGAAACTGGCGCGATCCTCGAACTGCAAGCCAAGCTGGAACACCTGCTTGCCCTGTTTCAAATGCGCCCGGACTTCGACGCTTTCAAGCTCCTGTTTGCGACAGCGGATGATCGCCCCGCCGGCCGGATCGCGCAGTTCGCATTCGTCGCCGAGTGCGAGCCCACCGGGTAGCTTGCCATGCGCCAACCACTGCGTCATCAGGGCGCGCGGGGTTTCCGCGGCGGCCAGCGGCTGGGCCGGAAAGCTGCCCATGGCTTCACGCAGGGCTGTCAGGGCATTCTCGGCCGACTTGCGGCTGGCCGTGTCCAGCACCAGCCAGCCCTTTTTCGAATCCACGTAAGCATTTAGCCGCGACGGCCGGACGAAGGCCTGGGGCAGCAGGACGTCCAGTACCTCGGCCTTGATGGCGCGGCGCTGGCGTCCGCCGACCGGCTTGCCGCGGCGTTCAGCTTCCTTGCGCAGGCGCTTGCCCAACTCGGCGTTCACCACGGCGGCGGGCAGCAGCTTTTCCTCGCTGCCGAGCGTGACCAGCGTGGCGTTGCCGACGGTGTGGCTCAAGCCCTCCGAATCCGGCCCGAACGGCGAGACGAAGCCGCGCGTGGCGAGTTCCAGCGGACCGCAGGCGCGCAGGGCGTGGTCGGCGAGCGCGGCATCCAGATCCTTCAGCGATTTGGCGACGGAGGGCGAGAAGCGGAACAGGGTGAGGTTGCGGAAGAACATTTGGAGAACCGGGGATTGGGAATGGGTCTTGGGGGCGCAGAAACGAGGGTTCGATGGAACATGGGCATCGGGACTGGCGCCCCGCTACCCGTCCCCCGCCCCATCTGATAACCACGCGTGAGCATCCGGCCGCGCCGTCTCACCGTGCGAGCCGAGTCCGGCGAAGTCGAACAGTTCGGCATCGGCCAGGTGCGAAGGTGCGACGTGCGACAGCGCGCGGAACATGATTTCGCTGCGGCCGGGGTGTTCGCGTTCCCACGCGTCCAGCATCCGCCGCACCTGCTTGCGCTGCAGGTTTTCCTGCGAGCCGCACAAGTTGCAGGGAATGATCGGGAACGCGCGCGCGGTGGCGTACTCGGCGATCTCGGTTTCGCGGCAATACGCGAGAGGCCGGATCAGCACATGCTTGCCGTCGTCGGACAAGAGTTTCGGCGGCATCGCCTTCAGCGTGCCACCGTAAAACAGGTTCAGGAAAAACGTCGCGAGGATGTCGTCGCGATGATGACCCAGCGCGATCTTGTCGAAGCCTTCGCGTTCGGCGAACGCGTACAGCGCGCCGCGCCGCAGGCGCGAACACAGGCTGCACAGCGTCTTGCCTTCCGGCACCATGCGCGTCACCACGCTGTACGTGTCCTGTTCGATCACATGGAACGGCACGCGGCGCGCGCGGCAGTAGTCCGGGATCACGTGTTCCGGGAAGCCCGGCTGCTTCTGGTCCAGGTTCACCGCGGCCAGTTCGAATTTCACCGGCGCCTTCGCCTGCAGCGACAGCAACAGGTCCAGCAGCGTCCACGAATCCTTGCCGCCCGACAGGCACACCATCACGCGGTCGCCGTCTTCGATCAGGTTGTAATCGGCGATCGCCCGGCCGACCGCGTGGCGCAGGCGCTTCGCAAGGCGCGCAGTTTCGTGCGCCTGCTTGCGATCGGTGGGGGTGAGGCGCTCGAAGGCTGGCATGAACGGGCCAGTTTAGCGCGCCCGGTGGCGGCGCTAAACTGCCGGCATGCAGCCCGACAATGATCCTGCCACGCTGGTCCGGCGCCTCACCGAATTGCGCGAGGAGCACCGCGACCTCGACGTCGCGATCACCAAGTTGTCCGGCGATCCGGCCTGCGACCAGTTGCAGTTGAGCCGCCTGAAAAAGCGCAAACTGAAGCTCAAGGACATGATCGCGTATTTCGAGAACAAGCTGATTCCCGACCTCGATGCTTGAGCCCGTCGCGCTGGAAAACGCGTTCGTCGTACTGGAGCCGCTGACGCTCGATCACGTCGCCGGGCTCGAACAGGCCGCGGCCGACGGTGAACTGTGGAACCTTCGCGTCACCTACGTACCGCCGCCCGGCGCGATGCGTGCGTATGTCGAAACGGCATTGGCGATGCAGGCGAACGGCGATTCGCTGCCCTTCGCAGTGCGCGACAAGCGCGACGGCGCGATCGCGGGCAGCACGCGCTATTACGACTTCAAACCCGACGTGCCGCGCGTATTGATCGGTTACACGTGGTACGGCGCGAGCCGCCAGCGCACGCACGTCAACACGGCGTGCAAGCTGCTGCTGGCGGGGCACGGCTTCGACACGCTCGGTTGCGCCGCGGTCGGATGGGAAACCGACATCCTGAACACGCGTTCGCAGCAGGCCATCGAACGCCTGGGCGCGCATCGCGACGGCGTGTTGCGGCAGCACAAACGCCGCCACGACGGCACCATCCGCGACAGCGTCGAGTATTCGGTGATCGCGGCCGAATGGCCGGAGATGCGCAACCGGCTTACGTCGAAGCTTGCCCGCTGACGGAAGCTTCCGCGACCACGTCGGGCGTGATCTTCAATATCGACTGGCGCACTTCGCGCGCAAGGATCAGTCGTGCATCGCGCGCGACGTCTTCCAGCACGGCATCGAATTCCAGCTTGCCGTCGGCGTCGGTCCGGACGATGCGGCGCTCGCGCAGTTTCTGGATGAAGCCGCGGAACAGGCTCTTGTCGAAGAATTCCGGCGCGCTCTGCTGGTACAGCAGCGACAGGCGCTGCGCCGCGAGCTGGCACAGGTTTTCGAGCTGGCCCGCGGTCAGCGTGTGCGGACCGTTCTTCACCAGCGCGGCGATCGCGATGTAGTAGCGCTCGAACGCCTGCAGCAGGCAGTGCGCGAGCAGGCGCAACTGGTACGCGTCGTCTTCGCGTCCGGAAGCCAGGTGCAGCAGGCGGCCTTCGCCGCCGGCCAGCAAGCCACGCGCGATCAGCAAATCGATCAGGGCGTCGATGCGTCCGGCGAAACCGTCCACATTCCACGGCAAAAACAGTTCGGCCTGGATAAAGGGATACACCGCGCGGCCGAGCCGCACCACGTTTTCGCGCGCGATGCGACGGTTGTTGATGAAGCAGCACGCGACCCACGCGCCGGCCGCGAACAGGTGCAGCACGTTGTTGCGGAAATACGAGAGCAGCACCGCCTTCTCGCCCTCGACAGCCAGTACGTCGCCGAGCGGGTGCTTGACGCGCTGGATCCAGCCCATCTGCTCGGCGTACTTGATGATGTCGCCGGGCGCCATCGGCGTGACGGTGGTGCGATCCGAATACGGCAGCTGCGTCAGGATCGCCTTCATCAATTCCAGTTGCGCCAACAGGTCCATTTCGGCCAGTGCGTGGCGCGGCGCGGCCAGCAACGCCAGTGCGATCAGGTTGATCGGATTGACGTCGGCGGCGCGGTTGGTGTTGACGAGAATCTGCTCGCCGAGTTGATCCAGAACGTGGTTGAGCCATTCCGGCTTACTGTCGGGACTGTCGCCTTGTGCACGCCATTCGGGATTCGCCGCATCCAGCAGCGTGGTCAGTTCGATCGGTTCACCGAAATTCAGCGTGACGCGCCCGTAATGCTGGCGCAGCGCGTTGCGGCCGCCGCGCAGCAGCGCGAGCCAGGTTTCCTTCTCCTTTTTCTGCCCGGACAGTTCGCCGATGTAGGCGCGGCCTTCCATCAGCTTTTCATAACCGATGTACACCGGCTGGAACAGCACCGGCCGGCGCGGTGCGCGCAGGAACGCGCGCACCGTCATCGACAAGAGTCCGAAGCGCGGCGCCAGCAGGCGGCCGGTGCGCGAGCGCGTGCCCTCGACGAAATATTCGATCGGCACGCCGCGTTCGATCAACTGCGCCATGTACTCCTTGAAGATCACCGAGTACAGCGCGTTGCCCTTGAAGCTGCGGCGCAGGAAGAACGCGCCGCCCTTGCGCAGGAACGCTCCCAGCACCGGCAGGTTGAGGTTCACCCCCGCCGCGATATGCGGCACGACCACGCCGCTCATGTGCAGCTGGTACGACAACAGCAGGTAGTCGGCGTGGCTGCGATGGCTGGGCACGTACACCACTTCGTAACCCGGCGCGATCGAGCGCAGCGTGTCGAAGTGGTGCATCGCGATGCCGTCGTACAGCTTGTTCCAGAAGTTCGACAACAGGAACGACACAGATCGCACGAATGGCGGCGAATAATCCGCCGCGATTTCGTCCATCAGTTTCTGCGCCTGCCGCCAGGCTCTGGCGTGCGGGATGTTCTCGCGTGCCGCCGTGGCGGCGATCGCCGCGCGCACGCTCTCCGCGTTCAATACAGAGTCGACCACCGTGCGCCGGTGCGAAAGGTCGGGGCCGATCACGGTGGTGCGCACGCGCCGGAAGTGCACGCGCAGCACGCGCGCGAGTTTGCGTTGCAGGCGTTCGATGCGTTCGCCGCTCGATTCCTCGCGCAGGTCGTGCAGCGAAATCGGCGGCGAGAAGCGCACGATGGTGTCGCGCCCGTTCAACAGCATGGCGAGCAGCCGTCGGAAATGCCCGACCACCGCCCAGTTTTCCGAGAACAGCACGCTGAACCAGCCCGATTGCCGGTTCGGCGCGCGGCCGACGTAGATCGCGACCGGCATCAATTGCACGTTGCGTTCGGGCGCGGCTTCCAGCACGCGCAGCAGTTGCCGCAGCGTGTCCTGCGCGGCATGGTCGCGGCCGCGGCGCTGGAACCAGCCGCCGGTGCCGCGCATCGCGAACATCGCGCGGCGCCGCTTGCCGAGGCCGGGCACCCACGCGAGCGGGCTGGGCAGGCCGGCTTCGTGGCAGGCGCGCTCCAGAATCAAACTGTCGGAAAAGCCGTTGCGCTCGACCACGTAGATCACCGGTGTATCCGGTGCCAGCAACGTCACCGGCTCGGCGGGATGGCGCTTGATCCTGATCCACGGTCCCAGCAACGCGCCCCACAGCGCACGCCACCAACCGGCATGGACCAGCGTGTCACGGGACAGGGTTTCAGTCATGACGCGTGCCATGGATCGGATGTACGGTGCGGGTCGGCGGTGAGCGGCGATTCTCCCATATCCACGTCAAAGGCTCGTTCCGCATGGGTCCGGATGCGGAGGCCCGTGTGGATGGCCCGACGATCGGCCGCGTCCGGCCACGAAAAAGCCAGTGTCAGGGGTGCGTCGTGCCGGAGGACGCCGGCCTGGCCGACGAGGTCGGCTCCGGGGGTGCGGCCGCGGACGACACCGGCGGCGAGCCGGTGCTGGCGGCAGGGACGGCGCTCGTCGAACTTGCGGCTGCCGTGGCGGCAGGCGCGGGATGCGCCTTCTGCCACGCTTCCAGCAGCGCGGCGTCATACCAGTGGCCGGCCTGTTTCACCATCGGCCATTCACCGCTGAGCGGACGGCCCGCGAGTTCCATGTCCAGCTTGATGGTCGCGTGGGTGCCGTCATTTCCGGTGGCGCTCACGTCAGCCGTCTCCAGGCTGTTGGCGAGATCGAGTCCATAGATGTTCAACAGGCCTTCGAGGCCATTCCACAGGGTGCCGTAGCTGCGCATCGTCTGCGCATAATCCTGAGTGCGCCACTGCGCCAGCGTTTGCACGTGCAGCTGGCGCGCGGTGGCGCACACGAGACCAATCGCCTTCTTTGCTTTTTTCGCGTCGCTGAAGTCGGTGGCTTTTGTCCACGCGATCAGGGCATCCAGTCCCTGCGTTGCCATGGTTTTCTGGCTGGGGCCGAGTTGCGGCGAGTCCGCGATCATCTGCTTGCCTGCGGCCTCCAGGATGCCGCTCGCGATCGGCAAGGTCCCATTCTTGCCGCCGCGCAATTTCGCGAGTTCGGGTTGCAGGCGCTTGGCCAGTTTCGCTTCCGCGCCCGGTTCGGTGAGCATCTGCATGATTTGCGCGAACTGCTGGTCCTGCGTGGCGGACGCGGCACCGGGACGCGCGTGCGCGGCATCCCATTCGCTCCGCCATTGCGTGTAATCGGCAGGCGGCAGGCGGTTCTTCATCAGTCCGTCGAAGTCGCCCGTGGCGGTGAGGCGAAGACTGGTCGCTACCGCTGCCGCGGGCGTCGCGTTGCTGGGCGGTGGCGGCGCGTGGTGGCAGGCCGCGAGTGCGAGGGCGCAAGCACCCGTAACGGTGAGCGCGACTGCGCGGCGGCGGACGGGCTGGCAGGTCGAGACTGGCATGCGCCGGAGTGTGGCGACGGTGCGGCGGCGGCGCAAGTCAGCCGGGGGCACGATCGATCTGCGCGACGATGGAGTCCGCCATCGCGCGCGGATCGGGCGCGCTGCGAATCGGGCGGCCCACCACGATGTAATCCGCACCCTGTGCGAACGCGGTGGATACATCCACGGTGCGTTTCTGGTCGTCGCCGGCGGGGCCGGCGGGCCGGATACCGGGGCACACGGTCAACAAATCCCGTCCGAGCGCATCGCGCAGGCGCGGCAAGTCGGCGCCCGAGCACACCACGCCGTCGATGCCCGCGATCTGCGCAAGGCGTGCGCGTTCGATCACCACGTCGGCGGGTTCGCCGGCCACACCCAGCGCGGCAAGATCGTTGGCGTCGTTGCTGGTCAGCACCGTCACCGCGAGCAGCTGCAGCGAACCCTTCGCCGCGGCGGCCGCTTCCAGCATCGCGCGGCTGTCGCAATGGATCGTCGCGAACGTGATCTGCCGCTGCGCGAGTCCGCGCACCGCGCCCGCGACCGTGGCCGGCACGTCGTGGAATTTCAGGTCCGCGAAAATCTTCTTGCCGCGCTTCGCCAATTCGTCGAGCACCGGGAAATAATCGCCGCTGCTCAGCAGTTCCAGGCCGATCTTGTAGAACGACACGCTCTCGCCCAGGCGATCCATCCACGCGATGGCTTCCGCGCGG
>DATNAW010000258.1:0-2283 GCA_035572335.1 Rhodanobacteraceae bacterium | reverse complement strand
CGGCCACGACCAGGTTGGCCAGCACGTCGTCAGCGCCGGCGGCCATCGCGGTGACCTGCGGGTCGGGATAGCGCTGCGGCGCCACCAGCACCAGGCGCCAGAAGCCCATGGTGCGGATCGCGCGCGCGGCCGAACCGATGTTGCCGGGATGCGACGTGCGCGCCATCACGAAGCGGATCGTTTGCGGCGCGGGCGGGATGGATGCGGTGGATTGGTTCATATCACCCGAAGGACGCTGGATTCCCGCTTTCGCGGGAATGACGATAAGCAAAGGAGTTCCGCTCCTCGCAAGGTTAACGGGTCAACCGATGGTCCTGCTAAAATGACGCGGCGCCGCCCCGTGCGGCGCGTTCTTTTTCAAATACCGGATACTCCTTCGCCATGGCCCGACCCCTCGTCACCGTTGCGATCCGTGCCGCGCGCGCCGCGGGCAGCGTGATCCTGCGCTACATGAACCGCCTCGATAGTTTGGCCGTGATCGAAAAACACCATCTCGATTTCGTTTCGGAGGTCGACCGCCAGGCCGAGCGCGAAATCGTGCGCGAACTGAAGCGCGCGTATCCGGACCACGCGATCCTGGGCGAAGAGACTGGCGCTTCCGGCAAGGCCGGCGCGCGCTTCACGTGGGCGGTCGATCCGCTGGACGGCACGCACAACTATTTGCGCGGGATTCCGCATTTCGGCGTGTCGCTTGCACTGCTGGATCGCAACGAGCCCGTGCACGCGGTGATCCTCGATCCGGTGCGCAACGAGATCTTCACCGCCAGCAAGGGCGACGGCGCGTTCCTCAACGATCGGCGCATCCGCGTCGCCAAGCGCGAGTCGCTGGATGGCGCGATGCTGACGACGGGGTTCCCGTACCGCGAACGCCGCCACCTCGATGCGCAGCTGGGCATGACCCGCGAATTGCTGAAGCGCGCAGAGGACATTCGCCGCACCGGTTCGGCCGCGCTGGATCTCGCATGGACGGCAGCCGGACGTTTCGACGGCTATTTCGAGACCGGCCTGAAAATCTGGGACATGGCCGCAGGCTGCCTGCTGGTGCGCGAAGCCGGCGGGCGCTATTGCGATTTCATGGGTCGCGAAGGCTTGCCGGAATCCGGCAACCTCGTCGCCGCCAACCACGTGCTCGCGTCGCAGATCGTCGAGACGATCGCGCCGATGCTTACGTCGGAACTGAAGCGCTGATCCAAGCGCAGGCTAATTGCCGGCCTTGATCGTCGCCAGCGTGGGCGCGGCATGCGCGGCCAGCGCATCGAGGTAGCGCTGGTACAACACCGCCACGCGTTTCACGTACACCTGCGTCTCGGCATATGGCGGCACGCCACCGTACTTCGTCACCGCGCCGGCGCCGGCGTTGTACGCGGCGGCGGCCAGCTTCACGTCGCCGTGGAAGTCGTGCAGCAGCGCCGCGAGATAGCGAGCGCCGCCGCTGATGTTCTGCGCCGGATCGAACGCATCGCCCACGCCCAGTTCGAATGCGGTGCCCGGCATCAGCTGCATCAAACCCTGTGCGCCCTTGTACGACAGCGCGCGCGGATTGAATCCGGATTCCGCATGGATGATCGCGCGCAGCAGCGCAGCGTTGACGCCTGACAGTTTCGCGGCCGAACGGATGTCGTCGCCGTACACCGCAAGCTGCAGCGGCACGGTGTTCCAGTCGATCTTCGAATGCACGTTGCACGCGTAGCATTCGACGATGTAGGTGAACAGCATCTTCGCGTCGTGGCCCTGCGCCAGCGACGCGACGTTGGTGTACAGCACGGTGCCGTTCTTCTGCACCACGCGATACACCGCGCCGCGCCTGGGCGGCGTCACCTTGTCGGCTTCGAGCTTCAACGGAATCGGCGCGGTTGCCGAAGGTGGGGGCGTACTCGTGGCGGGCGCCGGCGCAGGTCGTGTGGGCGCAAGCTCGACGCCGAGCATGCGCGGCAGGACCCAGCTGCCCAGCGTATCCAGCGCCACCACCGGGAATGGCTGCCACGCCTGCTTCTCGACCTGCGCCGCGGCCGGCACGGCATCGTCTTCGCCCAATGGCGTGATCTTCAGCACCGCAGGATTGGCCTTCACGGAACGCGGCGGCTGGCCCGGCAGCGTGGTGCCGCTCGGCTGGTTGTTCTTGCGCGTGGTGTGCTGGCTGGCTTCGACGCGATGCACGGAAGCCGTGTGCCACTGGCCGAGCTTCACGCAGTCCTTGTAGCCCGCGGTGCTGCTGACGTAGGCCGCCTCGCCGCCCGCGCCGGTGCAGCGATAAAGCACGCTGGCGGTCGCCGGACCGGCCCA
>DATNAW010000257.1:0-2389 GCA_035572335.1 Rhodanobacteraceae bacterium | reverse complement strand
CGACGCGCGCCGTTCGCCGCTGGTCGAACGCGCGGCCGCGCAGGCGCTGGATGAGAGCGAGCTGGTCGTCTCCGAGCCCGTGACCGTGGTGCTCAGCGAAAAAGGCTGGGCGCGCTCCGCCAAGGGCCACGATGTCGATGCTGCGGAGCTTTCCTATCGAGAAGGCGACAAGTACCTCGCCAGCGTGCGCGGCAAGAGTTCGCAGCAGGCGGTGTTCATCGATTCGACCGGACGCAGTTACTCGACCGCCGCGCACACGCTGCCGTCTGCGCGCGGCAACGGCGAGCCGTTGACCGGACGCTTCACGCCGGCGGTCGATGCGCGTTTCGACGCCGTTGCGATCGGCGACAACGCGACCAAGTTGATCCTCGCGACCGATGCCGGCTACGGCTTCCTGACCCGCTTCGAAGGCCTGCTCGCCAACAAGAAAGCCGGCAAGCAGGTCATCAACATGGACGACAATGGGCGCGTACTCGCGCCCGCGTATGTCAACGATCCTGCGCGCGACCGCATCGTCGCGGTGACTACGGAAGGTCACCTGCTGATGTTTTCGGTGGCCGACCTGCCGGAACTCGACCGCGGCCGCGGCAACAAGCTGATCGAGATTCCGAAAGCCAAATTGCAGTCGGGTGAAGAACGCGTGGCCGGCGTCGCGGTGGTCGCGGAGGGTTCCGGCGAAGTCACGCTTTATGCGGGCCAGCGCAAGCTGACCCTGAAGTGGGCCGACCTCGTGGAGTACGGCGGCAACCGCGCGCAACGCGGAGGATTGTTGCCGCGCGGCTTGCGGCGGGTGGATCGGATCGAAACGACGGGCTGACGGGGAACTCGCGCGGCTCCGCGAACTCCAACCGTGTGCACGCCCGCCTGCCCTCGTGCGTTTGAAGATGGTGCTGATCGGAGTTTTGCCATGAATGCAATCCGCAACGCCTCGCTGCTTGCCGCCTTGGCCGTGGCCGGCGCGGCATCGGCCCAGACCGCAAAGCCTCCGCTGAACCTGCAGTTGCCACCCAACGATCTGCCCGTCGCTGCAAGCACCGCCGCAAGCCATCCGACCACTCATTCCGTAGTCGATCGCTACGGCAACCCGGTCAGCCCGCCGGGCGTGTACTACGGCGACCACAGCGGTCCCGCGACTTCGCCCACCGGCGCGCGCGTCGCCGCGCAGCACTGCGACGACGCCACCTACAACCAGCCGCAGATGCACGGCAGCGCCAGCGTCGGGGTGATGGGCGGCAACCACGTGAGCGGCAACTACCAGGCCGCCACCATCAACATGACGAAGAATCTCGGCGACTGCGAACACCCCTCCGGTACCGTCGGGTTTTCGATCCACGTGGACCAGAGCCGGTTCGACGGCCGCCACTGGTAATCCCAAACGCTTCACCGCAAGACATCCTGAGTATCGGCGCGTTAAGCTTCGCCACCATGCCGGCACCGCCGGCATGGCACGAACGAAGCGAGACCATGCACGGCGAATACAAGATGCCCGGCGGCAAGCTGGTCGTGGCGGACCTCGAAGTACGCAACGGCAAGTTGACCCGCGTGCGGATCAGCGGTGATTTTTTCCTTGAACCCGATTCCGCGCTCACGTTGATTGACGTCGCGCTGGAAGGCCTGCCTGCCGACGCCGGCAACGTGCGTCTTGCCGAAGTGCTGGAAGCCGCGCTCGGATCGAACGTCCGCATGTACGGTGTCTCGCCGGAAGCCATCGCCGTGGCGGTGCAACGCGCGCTGGAGTCACCCGCGTGATCCGCACGGACTGGAGCGACTACAAATGGCGGCTGGTGCATACGGCGCCACAACCGCCTGCGTTGCACATGGCGCTGGACGAGGTGCTGACCGACGAAGTCGCGGCGCGCCGGCGGCCACCGACCTTGCGCGTGTGGGAGTGGTCGGCCTCGTGCGTGGTGATCGGGCGTTTCCAGTCGCTGCGCAATGAAGTCGATGCCGTCGCCGCGGAACGGCACGGCATCGAAGTCGTGCGCCGCATCAGCGGCGGCGGCGCGATGTTCATCGAACCGGGCAACACCATCACCTATTCGCTGTACGCGCCGGAATCATTGGTCGCGGACATGAGCTTCCAGGAATCCTACGAATTCATGGATGCCTGGGTGATCAATGCGCTGCAGGGCCTCGGCATCGATGCCTGGTACCAGCCGCTCAACGACATCGCGTCGCCAGCCGGCAAGATCGCGGGCGCCGCACAAACCCGCCGCGGCGGCGCGGTGCTGCACCACGTCACGATGGCGTATGACATCGACACCAGCAAGATGCTCGACATCCTGCGGATCGGGCGCGAAAAACTGTCGGACAAGGCGACGCAGAGCGCCGCCAAGCGCGTCGATCCGCTGCGCAGCCAGACCGGCTTGCCGCGCGCGGAAATCATCGA
>DATNAW010000256.1:0-3940 GCA_035572335.1 Rhodanobacteraceae bacterium | reverse complement strand
CGCGGGTTCCCCTGTCATTCGGGAAATCCCTTTCGGAATTACGGGCCGGGTGGCAGATGGCCGCCCGGCCCGTAAATTGCGCTTCGCGGGATTGCGAGTCATGATGCGTTGATAGGGGAATCGCGAGAAAATCATCACCCTCGCGCACGCGGCTCGAACAGGCGTCCTGCGTCATGCGGATCGGGGAGCACACGGCAACCGAGGTCGAATCGGCCACCCCGGCCACCTATGCGTTCGCCGGGGTGGAAGTCGACGCGGGCGCTCACCGGCTGATGCGCGGCGGCCGTGAAATCGCCATCGAACCCAAGGCATTTGCCGTCCTGCTCGAATTCCTCGCGCATCCCGGGCAGCTGCTCAGCCGCGACCAGTTGCTGGATGCGGTGTGGGGACACAGCTTCATCACGCCCGCCACGCTCAACCGCATCATCGCGCAATTGCGCAAGGCGCTGGACGACGACAGCGAAAATCCACGCTGCATCCAGACGGTGCATGGTCTCGGCTACCGGTTCGTCGCGCCGCTGGAACACGTCCAGGGAAAAAGGATTCCCGCGCTGCGGTTCGCGCCGCCCGCGCGGGCGCGGTTGCCCGAGCGCACGGAATCGTTGATAGGCCGCGACAGCGACATCAAAGCGTTGAAGCTGCTGTTGCAGGATCATCGGCTGGTCACCATCACCGGCCCGGGCGGCATCGGCAAGACCCAAGCAGCGCTCGAAGCCGCACGCGCGATCGCCGAGGATTTTCCCGATGGTGTCTGGCTGTTCGACTGCACGTCGCACACCGAAGGCGACGGCCTGGTGCGGCGGCTCGCAGGCATGTTCGACGTCCACGCCACTACGGACTCCGGGCAACTGGTCGCACGGTTGGGCGAATTGCTGCAGACGCGACGCGTGCTGCTGGTGTTCGACAACTGCGAACGCGTTGCCGAGCCGCTGGGTCAGGCGATTGCGTATCTGTTGTCAGCCTGCGCGGACCTGCGCGTCCTTGTGACCAGCCAGCAGCGGCTCAACTGTGCCGGGGAATCGCTCTACCTGCTGCCGGCTCTGGAGTTGCCGGCCAGCGACGAATGGGCGAGCGAAGAGCGGGTCGCCGTTCTCTCGCGGGTTCCGGCGGTGCAGTTGCTGTTGACGCGTTCGCGGGCGTTCGCTTCCGGCTTCACGCTGACACCGGACAACGCAGGCGTCGTGGCCCAGCTCTGCCGGCGTCTCGATGGCCTGCCGCTCGCGCTGGAATTGGCGTCCGCGCGATTGCGCCTGCTGAGTCCCGAACAGTTGCTGGCGCGCATGGACGCCCGTTTGCTCAACCTCGCCGAATCCAATCCCGGCCGTCCCGCGCGCCACCAGACACTGCGCTCGCTGATCGAGTGGAGTTTCGCGCTGCTCTCGGACAAGGAGCAATCGCTGCTGTGCGGATTGAGCCTCTTCGTGGGCGCCTGCACGCTCGGCGGCGCCACGGCCATGGGCGCGGCGCTGGGACTGGAAGATTCGCAAACGCTGGAGTTGCTGGCGGGCTTGATCGACAAATCCCTGCTGAGCGTGGATGGGACGACCAATCCGCCCAACTATCGCCTGCTCGATAGCGTGCGGCTGTTCGCACAAGAGCAGTTGGCGGCTGGCGGCAGCGAGGAATGTCTGCGGCGTGCGCATCTTGCGCATTTCGTCGACTTCAGCGAACGCGCCAACGCGGAAATGCTCGGCGAGCGCCAGGGCATCTGGCATGACCGCATCAGGCACGAATGGGCGAATCTGCAGGCGGCGTTCGATTTTGCGATGACGCAGCCCGACCTGGGCTGCAGCGCGCTCGCGCTGCCGGGCAACTTGTGTTGGTACCTGCGTGGCAGCAACGGCTATCTTCAATCAGCGCAATGGCTGGAACGGGCTTTGCAGGTTGATGATCCGGCTCCGTTGCATCGCGCACGGGCCTTGGTCACCAGCGGCATGCTGCTGCATCAATTGTCGGATCACGAACGCGCCGCGACGCGCTTGCGCGACGGCATTACCTTGGCTTCTGGCTGCGGAGACGCGTTCCTGGAAGGCGCGGGCCACGCGGTCCTGGCCTTCGAACTCGCCGCGTGCGGGGATTTCGCTGGCGCCGAAACCGGCGTGGAAGCGGCGCTGGCCATCGCGATCGCACATGGCGATTCATGGGTCCGATCGAATGCATTGCTCAGCCGCGGCATCGCCCACTCCCTGAACGATCGATATCGCGATGCGGAAGCGAGCATCAATGACGCCGTGGAGTGCCTGCCTGCGCAGGGCGATTATTTCCAACGATGCTATACGTTGATCAATCGCGCCCTGCAGCGCTTCTATCTGGGTAATCTGCGCGGAGCCGCGCAAGACTGGTTGTTCGATCTGGACGTCTTTTTCATGCGATTCCAGCACTGGCGTGGAGCTGCGGGCTGCGTGGAAGGCGCGGCGTATCTCGCCGCTGCCGGCGGCAGGTTTGAGCGCGCCGCGCGCTTCCTGGCCGCCGCCGCGCGCGTGCGCGACTGGACTGGCGCGCCGCTGATGCCGCAGTGGCAGAAGGCGCAGGACTGCGCCGGCCGGAGAGCGCGGGAAACGTTGGGTGCGGAGTTCACGCGCGTGCAGGCGGAGGGCGCTTCGGCCCGTTTCGAAGACGTCGTGGTGGAAGCACGCGCGCTACTGGTGACGTTCGCCGATCAGCCCGAGCGCAAGGGAGCGAGCAACCCGTCCGGATCGTAACGCGCACGCAGCGCCGCCAACCGCGAGCGAGTGTCCGCGTCGTGCGTTTGCGATTTCAAATCGGCAGGTTCACCCGCAAAGTTCGGCTGCATGCCCGCGCGCGCATGCGGCGCGAGCGCGGTGCGCAGGTCGCGCACCCAGTCGCGGACGGCCGTGAAACGTTCCGCGGCGGCGGTGTGTCCGATCACATTGATGAAGAACGGCGCGTCGCGATACGAAAACGCGGTGGCGTCGCGGGCGACGCGCGCGGCCGCGCCGCCGAGATGGTGCACGTGCACTTCGCACAGCGGATCGGCCGGTCGCGCGGCGCGCGGTACCAGTGCTTCGATCAACCCATCATCGAAGGCGTCGAACAGCGAAGTGGTCCAGTAGTAGTGATGGCCCGCTGGCGAAGTCGGATCGAACATCTGTTGCCACGCCGCGTAAGGCATCACGCCTTCGTGGCGGCCCAGCGGTTCGGCGGCCTGCGCGATCGATGCCGCGGTTTGCGTGCCGCGTGCCGGATCGCCATTCCAGCAATACGCCAGCGCCACCGCGCGTTGGCCATGTGCTTCGGGCGGCAGGAACGGCAATGGCGGCGCAGTGGTGAACACCAGCATCACGGTCAGTGCATCCGCCGCGTCCGGCGTGAACGCGCGGAACGCGCGCAACAGCGCCGGTGCGGCATCGATCGGATAGAACACCATGCCAGCATGGATCCCGCTGACCGGATGCAACCGAAACGCCAAACGCGTGACCACGCCCAAGCCGCCGCCGCCGCCGCGCAAGCCCCAGAACAGGTCGGGGTGCTGCGTCTCGCTGGCCGTGACGCTGCGTCCATCTGCCAACACGACTTCGGCTTCGAGCAGGTTGTCGATCGCCAGGCCACAGCGGCGCATCAACCAGCCGACGCCGCCACCGAGCGTGTAGCCGCCGACGCCGGTGGTCGAGACGAACCCGCCGGTGGTGGCCAGGCCATGCGGCTGCGTCGCGGCGTCCACGTCGCGCCACAGGGCGCCGCCTTCCACGCGCACGACACGCGCTGGCGCGTCGACTTCCACACGGTTCATCGCGCCCAGATCCAGCATCAGCGAATCGTCGCGAACGGCCAGCCCGGCCACGTTGTGGCCGCCGCCGCGCACCGTCATCGGCAGGTGTTCGCGCGCGACGAACTTCACCGTCGCGGCGACGTCTTCGGCATCGATGCCGCGCGCGATCGCGAGCGGATGCCGGTCGATCGCCCCGTTCCAGACGTGGCG
>DATNAW010000255.1:0-4764 GCA_035572335.1 Rhodanobacteraceae bacterium | reverse complement strand
GCGCGTTCGTGGCTACGCTCGACCGGAAAGGGACATTGAAGCTCACAACAACGGGTCCGCTGCCGGAAGCAGCGCCCGGAACGCGGAGGGAGTGCAATGAACAAGCGTGCCATGCAAATCGTTCCGACCCTGCTGGCGGCCTCGGTGCTGCTGGCTTTGACGGGCACCGCGGCGGCGCAGTCCACACAAGCTGCAAGCGACACGAACCCGCAGCCGCCCACGACGGCTTCGGATCAAGCCAAGCAGCCCGCGACGCTGTCCACCGTGGTGGTGACGGGCACGCGCGTGCTGGGCCGCACGCTGAAGGATTCGCTGCAACCCGTCGATGTCGTATCCGGCGAAACGCTGCGGCAGACCGGCGCGTTCGACTTCGGTACCGCGCTGTCGCGCGCGATTCCTTCGCTGAACTTCCCGATGTCGCCGGCTTCGGACCTGGAAGCCTTCCAGCGTCCGTTCCAGCTGCGCAGCATGCCGCCCGACGAAGTGCTGGTGCTGGTGGACGGCAAGCGCTGGCATCCCGGCGCGCTGGTGATGACGCTCGCCAACATCGGCGTCGGCTCGCAGGGCTACGACCTCAACACCATTCCGCTGTCCGCGGTCGACCACATCGAAGTGTTGCGCGACGGTGCGTCCGCACAATACGGTTCCGACGCGATCGCGGGCGTGGTCAACGTGATCCTGAAGAAAGGCGCGCAGGGTGGTTCCGTCACGGCCACGGCCGGGCAGTATGCCGCAGGCGACGGCAGGACATGGCGAGGTGCCGGCAACTTCGGCGTGTCGCTGGGCGACAAGGGCTGGATGCGCTTCACCCTCGAGGACGGCAACCAGGATGAAACCAATCGCGCCGAGCCGGACGACCGGCCGGGCCTCGCACAATACGGCACGCTGTTCCACACCGGCGTCGTGCCGTTCAAGGATTCCAACGCGCTGATCAACGGGCAATACGACATCACGCCCAACGTGCAGTTCTACGCCTACGGACATTTCGGGCGGCGCGAAGGCACGCCGTACGACTTCTACCGCTACGGCCTCAACACGCCGTATCCGAAGAGTCCGTGGCTGGCCATCAGTCCTTACCCGAACGGATTCCTTCCGCACGAGCGTGGCGTCTCGACCGACAGCGCGCTGGTCGCCGGATTGCGCGGACAGATCGACGGCTGGAACTGGGACGTCAGCGCGAACACCGGTGGCAACCGCGTTTCCTACGCGACCGAAAACACCACCAACTTCGCGATGCTGGCGGACTTCGGCACCAGCCCGACCGAGTTCCACGACGGCATCCTGCGCGCCAAGCAGCAAACTTTCGACGTCGACATCTCCAAGCCGCTGGACGTGGGCTGGCTATCGCATCCGCTGAACGTCGCGTTCGGCACACAGTGGTTGCGGCAGAGCTACAGCGTGGCGCCCGGCGATTTGGGTTCCTACTATATCAGCACCACGCACACCGACGCGGCCGGTGGCGCGCAGGGCTTTGCCGGCTGGTCGCCGGCCGACGCGATCTCGGTCGCGCGCCACAGCCTGGCCGAGTACGTGCAGCTGGAATCGAACATCACCGACGCCTTCGACATGTCGTTGTCGGCGCGTCATTCGAACTATTCGGATTTCGGCAGCAACACCTCGTACGCGGTATCGGGCCGCTACGAATTCAACAAGGCGTTCGCCTTGCGCGGGACGGTATCGACCGGCTTCCGTGCGCCGACGCTGGGCCAGGAGCACTACTTCGAAACCTCGTCCACGTTCTTCGGCGCGGGCAACAACCTCGGTTTGCCGGAAGGCATTTATCTGCGCGGCATCGTGCCTTCGACCATGCCGTTGGCCGCGCTGCTGGGCGGCGAGCCGTTGAAGCCGGAGAAGGCCAGGAACTACACGATCGGCGCGGTGTGGACGCCCACCAGTGCCTTCACAGCCACGCTCGACCTCTATCAGGTCACGGTGGACAACCGCATCGCGCTGTCCAGCACGATTCCGCTGACGACGCCGGAAGTGCAGGCCTACCTCGCGAGCAACGGCGTCACGAATCCGGGCTACAGCGGCTTCAACTACTTCACGAATGCCGGCACGGTGCGCTCGCAGGGCATCGACCTGGTGACGACGTACCGCTCGGACTTCGGCAATGCCGGCACGCTCAACACGACCCTGAGCGCCGACTACCACAAGAACAAGGTCACCAAGGTCGAGCCGAATCCCGCGATCCTCGATTCGCTGGGCGTCAACTTCCAGCGCCTCAACCGCAACGCCATCAAGGGCCTGATGGCGGACGCCGCGCCGCGCAGCAAGCTGATCCTCGACGAACGCTACGACGTCGGCAACTGGGAAGTCGGCGGCACGCTGACGCGCTACGGTTCGGTCACGGACTACAGTTCGACCAGCTACATCTACGACCAGGTGTATTCGCCCGAGTGGACGCTCGATCTCAACGTGAACTACTTCATGGACAAGTGGACCTTCACGCTCGGCGGCGACAACGTACTCAACAATTATCCCGACAGGACACGCGCGGACGAAAACACCAACGGCGTGTTCCCGTATTCGCAGCTCTCGCCGTTCGGATTCAGCGGCGCGTACTTCTACACCAGGATCGCGTACCGCTGGTAGGCGCATTCGTTGTATGTTGGCGCGCCTGCACGGCCGTGCGGCTTTCGCGATGGAGAGGGTTCGATGAAATCGTTCCGCATGCTGCTTCCGGGCGCCGCGCTCGCGGTGGTCGCGACCGCGTTCGCGGCCAGCGCGCCGGTTGCGGGCTTCCCGCCCGCGCTGCAACCCGCCGACCTCGTCCTGCGCGACGCGACCATCGCCACGCTCGATCCGCTGCAGCCGCAAGCGCAGGCGCTCGCGATCCGCGACGGCAGGATCCTTGCGGTCGGCGGCAACGAATCGATCTCGCATTACATCGGCAAGCAGACCCGGGTGATGGACCTGCACGGCGCGTTCGTGACGCCCGGTTTCATCGAAGGCCACGGGCATTTGATGCAGACCGGCGAGTCGCTGATGCAGATCAACGTCGGCAAGGCGCAGAACTGGGACGGCGTGGTCGCGATGGTGAAGTCCGCGGTCGCCAAGGCCAAACCCGGCGAGTGGATCGTCGGTTTCGGCTGGCTGGAGAGCAAATGGAACCGCGTGCCGCAGCCGAACTTGAATGGTCTGCCGCTGCCCGCGGGTTTGGACGCTGCGTCGCCGGACAATCCGGTGCTGCTGACGACCGCGAGCTACCACGGCCTGTATGCCAACGCGCTCGCGTTGAAACTAGCGGGCATCACCGACAAGACACCCGATCCCGTGGGCGGCACCATCGTGCGCGATGCACAGGGGCATGCGATCGGCATGTTGAAGGACACCGCGGCCGATCCGGTGTACGCCGCGTACCAGAAATACGTGGAGCACCTGCCGCCCGCCGAGCAGGCGGCGCGCCACGAAAAGGAATTGAAGCTCGCGGTGCAGAACGAGGTCAGCAAGGGCATCACCAGCTTCGTCGACCAGGGCGAGGACTTCGAAACGATCGACTGGCTGAAGCAGCAGGTTGCGACGGGCGTTGCGGACGGGAGCTTCCCGTTGCGGCTGTACGTCTACGTTGGCGTCACGGACGTCGCCAGCCTCGACAGGAACCTCGCGAAATACAAAACCATCGGCTACGCCGACAACCATTTCACCGTGCGCGGCGTGGGCGAGGATGTTTCCGACGGCGCGCTGGGCACGCGCAGTGCGTGGTTCCTGAAACCCTACAGCGACCCTCCGGGCATCACCGGCAAGAACGTCACGCCGATGGGCGACCTCGCGCAGATCGCGCGCATCGCCGTGCGCGACGGCTTCCAGGTTGCGATCCACGCGATCGGCGACCGCGCCAACCGCGAAGTGCTGGACATGTACCAGAAGATCTTCGAGGAAGATCCGGCCGCACATGCGCTGCGCTTCCGCATCGAACACGCGCAGCACCTCAATCCTGCGGACATTCCGCGCTTCGCCGGGATGGGCGTGATCGCGTCGATGCAGTCCATCCATACCTGCTCCGATGCGCCGATGGTGGTGCCGCGCATCGGCGAGCAACGCGCGCAAGAGGGTGCGTACGTCTGGAAGAAGCTGATCGACAGCGGCGCGATCGTGCTGGACGGCACCGATACGCCGGTCGAGGACACCAATCCCCTCCCGGTGTTCTACTGCGGCGTCACCCGCGCCTACGACCACGGCAAGAAGACCTTCTTCCCGGCCGAGGCCAAGACGCCGATGCAGGAACTGAAGTCCTACACCTGGAACAACGCCTATGCGATGTTCGAGGAACACGAACTGGGTTCGCTGACGCCGGGCAAGCTGGCCGACATCGACGTGTTTTCGGGTGACCTGCTGACGATGCCGGCCGAAGACATCCTGCGCACGCGCGTGCTCTACACCATCATCGGCGGCAAGGTTGTGTACACGCGTCCCGGAGCTTCGAAATGGCGCAAGGGCGACCTGTTCGACGCGATGCCGGAATTCGACCACGCGGAGTAGTGCCCCTCCCATGCACGCAATGGTTCTCGGCAGCGGTGTCATTGGCGTAAGCAGCGCGTGGTATCTCGCGCGCGCAGGGTTCGAGGTGACCGTGGTGGATCGCGAGCCCGCCCCGGCGCTGGAAACCAGTTTCGCCAATGCGGGGCAGATTTCGCCCGGCTACGCAGCGCCGTGGGCCGCGCCGGGCGTACCCCTGAAGGCATTGAAGTGGTTGTTCTCTCGTGAGGCGCCGCTGGTGATCAAGCCCGGCCTCGATCCGCGCCAATACCTCTGGCTGCTGCA
>DATNAW010000254.1:0-12487 GCA_035572335.1 Rhodanobacteraceae bacterium | reverse complement strand
TAACATTTCGTTCAAGGCGGACGGCTTCGCCGCCGCTTAACTCCAGCGTTATGCCGCGCTGGACAGGGGCTCAGGCAAATGAAAACATTCGTAGTCGCATTCCTTTGCACGTTGGCAGTCGCGCCGTCCGCAGTCGCGCAGGACAAACAGAGCACAATGACTGCCGGCGACCTTGCAGGTCTTTGCTCAGCCTCAGATGCCGAAAGCAAACTCGTGTGTCACTCTTACATTTTGGGCGTGACCGATGGAATTCAGCTGGGCATGAGCATTGCCGATGGTAAGACCAATGGTGGGCGCCCATGCATCCCCGCGAATCTTTCAGGCTCAGCTCTCGATTTGGCCGTAAAAGAAAAGCTTGGCGCAGATCTCATGGTGTATCCAACAGATAAGCAACTGGGCGCGGCAGGCGTCATCGGAGCGATGCTGGTAACTACCTTCCCATGCCAGCAACCGCGCTAAGGTCGGTGCGCGGCGTAGCATCAAGTCTGAAGTGCAATATCTCGTCGAACGTTTTCGGGATTCTGAACTTCAACCGCTTCCCACCAATGATTCGATGCATTGGCAATCGGGCTGCGATTCGGCTGCGCTACGCAGTATTGGCCACAGCATCCGTCACGGCACAAAGATCGCGGCGAGGATGACGGCGAAGATCGTCCACTTGTCGCTCGCTTCGGGAAACGCACTACCATCTTTTTTTGTAGCACGCGAAGCCCAGCCTCGTCCGGTGCGAAGGCTCCACAGCGACAGTGTTCGCCAGAAGGTCTGACATGGAAGATCGAGAGATTCGAGCTGCCCTGGATCGACACTGGGCGGCGTCGGATGCGAACGACCTGGAGGCTGAGCACCAGATCTATCGGGAGGACGCGGTGCTCGAATATCCGCAATCGGGCGAGCGTATCCGTGGCCGGAGCAACATATTGTCGTCTCGCGCAGCGCAGCCAAATCGAAAGCGTTTTGCCGTCCGGCGCATCATCGGTGCGAGCGACCTTTGGGTCACCGAATATGTCCTGAGCTATGACGGACGGCCTTCCTGCACCGTGAGCATCATGGAGTTCCTGGGCGGGAAAGTGGCCCGGGAAACCCAATATTTCGGCGACCCGTTCGAACCTGGATCTTCTCGCGCGCAATGGGTCGAACGAATGCCCTGAAAACCGGACGCCATCGGTACCAGCCGCTCGCACGCGTGGCGCTGCCGATCGATACGGCCCGAATGGCCCGCTACCTCATCGGCAAGATGGTGGTGCGCGAGCTGCCCCAAGGGGTGGTCAGCGGTCGCATTGTCGAGACCGAAGCCTATGTGGTCGGCGATGCCGCCGGGCACGCCTATCGAGGCATGACCCTGCGTAATCGTTCGCTGTTCCTCGAGCGCGGACACGCGTATGTCTATCTCGCTTACGGCAGCTCATACATGCTGAATGTATCGAGTGAAAAGCCCGGCATCGGCGCCGGGGTCCTCATCAGGGCGCTCGAACCATGCGAAGGCGTCCCGATCATGCAGGTGAATCGCGGAAGCGAGCGCTTGAGGGACTTGGCGCGGGGACCGGGAAGACTCGCACAGGCCTTGCGGATCGATCGTGGCTTCGATGGACTCGACCTTTGCCATGAAGGTGCTCTATGGCTCGGGCGCGGAGATCCCGTAACCGGCGAAATCGGGCAAAGCGTCAGGATCGGCATTACTCAAGAAGCAAACCGTGTCCTGCGCTTCTATCTTCGGGGGAGTGCATTTCCCAGCGGTCCGAAATCGCTGAATGTCCGTTGACGGGGGAAAACGGATTCCCCGTATCGGCTCGTCCTCACGCCTGCTCACGTCGACGGCAGTCAGTCGCAGGCCGCTCGGCGACAGGTCGGAAGCGTCTCCGGGTATGTCCCCCGCGCTGCCGCGACAAGGTTTACAGCATCCGCCACGGCACGAAGATCGCGGCGAGGATGGCGGCGAAGATCGTCCACTTGGCGGCGTAGTAGAGCTTGCGGTTGCGCTTTTTCAGCTTCTTGCCGACGTGGCGGATGGCGTAGGCGTACTTGAAGATCTTGTTGACGCCGCCGGTGCGGTCGCCTTCCTGGTTGGGCGACGAGCCCGCGGCGAGCAGCGTGCGTGCGACCGCGTGGTTGAGCGCGGTGGCCCAGCGGTATTTCATCGGGCGTTCGAGATCCGCGAACAGGATGATGCGGTCCTCGTCGGTTTCGTTCGCCGCCCAGTGGATGTAGGTTTCATCGAACACCACGCCTTCGCCGTCGCGCCAGCTGTACGGCTTGCCGTCCACCCTGATCCAGCAGCGATCGTCGTTGGGCGTGATCAATCCGAGGTGATAGCGCAGCGAACCCGCGAACGGGTCGCGGTGCTTGCCGAGGTTGCTGCCGGGCGGCAACTGGGTGAACGCGGCGGCCTTGATGTTCGGCGAGCCTTTCAGGATCTCGACGGTGCGCGGGCACGCCTTCAGCGCCGATGGATGCGGCGAGTCGTCGTACCACTTGAGGTAGTAGCGCTTCCAGCCGGTGCGGAAGAACGAATGGAAGCCGGCATCGTTGTACTGGTCGGACGCCTTGATCTGGCTGGCCTTCGCGAGCGCGATCGCCTCGTCCCGGATGGTCTGCCAGTTGCTGCGAAGGTTTTCCAGCTCAGGGAAATCGGCGACCTGCAGGTACGGCGTGCGCGGCACGCGCGAGAACGCGTACATCAGCACGTTGATCGGCGCCATGAACGTCGAGTGGTCGGTGATCTGGCGCAGGAACCTGTGCCGCACCTTGCCGCGAAAGTGCACGTAAAGCGCACACAGGACCAGAACGGCAAGGACAATCCACTTGATCATGGCAACGCGAACACATTCATCAACGGCCGCGCATTTTACTCCGCCGCGGCTTTACGCTGCCTGCCGTGCGCCAGCGTGATGATCGCGACGCCGATGAGGATCACGGCCATGCCGCCGATCTCGGCACTGCCGACGTGCTCGCCCGCGACCAGCGCGCCCAGCAACACCGCCACCGGCGGATTCACGTAGGCGTAGCTCGCGGTCAACGCGGGACGCGCGTGCTTGACCAGGAACAGATAGGCGGTGAACGCGATGATCGATCCGAACACCGCGAGGTATGCGACGGCGAGGATCGACGCCGCCGGCAGATGCGCGGGCAGCCGCTCGCCGGTGAGCCAGGCAGTCAACGCCAGCGCGGGCGCCGCACACAGCATTTGCGCGGCCACGTTCATCGGGCCTTCCGGCATGTCCTGGTGGCGGCTCCAGATCGAACCGAACGCCCACGCGAGCGTCGCCACCAGCAGTGCGGCGGCCGCCCAGGGCGCCGTGCGCATTGCGCCGCCGCTGTTCAGCACGACCACGCCGAAAAATCCGACCACGAGTCCGACGATCTCGCCGCGGCTCGGGCGCTCGCGATACGCGAACAGGAACAGCGCGATGAACAGGGGTTCGCTGGCGATGGCGACCGCGGCGATGCCGGACGTCACGCTTTGTTCCGCGAAGCACACGAAGCCGTTCCCGAACAACAGCAGCAGCACGCCCGTGATCGCTGCATTGCGCCACTGTCGCGCAGTCGGCGGCTTCACGCCGCGCAAGCGCAACCACGCGTACATCGCGAAGCCGGCCGCGAAGAATCGCAGCGCGGCCATCGCGAACGGTGGGAATCCGGTCAGACCGATGCGGATGCCGAGGTAGGTCGAGCCCCAGATCACGTACACCGCCACCAGGGCCAGCGGTATCAGCCAGCGGCGTTGCGGCGCGGCGCCTGCGGCAGACAGGGCGATGTCGTTCATGGCGGATCGACCGTTGCGCCGGATGCGGCGCAGGAGAAAACGAAAGACGCCTCCGAGGAGGCGCTGACGACATTCTAGTTCGGAGCGCAGTGCGACGGTGCGCATGTCGTCATGAAAGTTTCGCGACGCGGCGTTGAATGACGTTCAACCCACGATTGCGACATCGCTGTTCCTCGGCCGCGCCGCCAGCGCTTCGCCACTCCGTCCGGGGCGAACGCATTGCGGAGTGTCCGCGGTCTGTCCGCGGACACCTTTTCCGCATGCCACACCTCGGCAAGTGCTTGAATGCGAACACGTTGATGCCGGGTTCCGCTTGGCACCGGACTTGCTCAAAGAGGACTGTGGCCGCGTTGTGGCGGCCGGAGACCTTGCATGAGCATTCGCGACACCTCCGCACAAGACCGCATCATCGAGAAGCGCGTCAGCAAGAAGAAGCTGGGCATCTTCGCCGCCATCGGCGTCGTGGTGCTGGCCTTGCTGATCTGGTTGGTGCCGGGCGCGGTGCGCCTGTTTTCCGCGGGTTCTTCGGTGAGCGCGTCGCGGCTGCAGATCGCCACGGTGGAACGCGGCTCGTTCGTGCGCGACATCGCCGCCGACGGTCGCGTGGTCGCGGCGGTCAGCCCGACCTTGTATGCGCGGGCCGGCGGCGCGGTGGTGTTGCAGGTGCATGCCGGCGACAAGGTGACCAAGGGCCAGGTGCTCGCGGTGATCGCGAGCCCCGAGCTGACCAACCAGCTCGCGCAAGAAGAAAACAACCAAGACGCGATGCAGGTCGCCTGGCAGCAGTCGAAGGTCGACGCCAACCAGCAGCGTTCGAAGCTGCAGGAAGCCTACGACAACGCCAACATCGACCAGCAGAGCGCCGCGCGCGACCTGAAGCGCTACCAGGAAGCCTACGACAAGGGCGCGGTGTCGCAGCTGGACGTCGATCGCCACCGCGACGCGCTGCAAAAGGCGCAGATCGAATTGGCGCACGCCAAGGCCAACCTCGGCATGGACGATTCCAGCCTCACGCTGGAAGTCCAGGCCAAGAAACTCGCCTACGAACGCCAGAAATACGTGGTCGCTGATCTGAAGCGCCAGGTGGAAGAGTTGAACGTGCGCTCTCCGGTGAACGGCCAGGTCGGCCAGTTGTTCATCGCGCAGACCGCGACGGTGCCGAAGGACGCGAAGCTGCTGACGGTGGTGGACCTGTCCGCGCTGGAAGTGCAGGTCAGCGTGCCGGAAAGTTTCGCGCGGGATCTCGCGCCGGCGATGCCTGCCGTCATCAGCGGCAACGGCAACGACTGGAAGGGCGCGGTCAGCGCGATTTCGCCCGAAGTCGTGAACGGCGAAGTGGTCGCGCGGGTGCGCTTCGAAGGCAAGAAGCCCAGCGAGCTGCGCCAGAACCAGCGCCTGTCGGTGCGCATCGTGCTCGACAAGCGCGACAACGCGCTGACCGTCGCACGCGGTTCGTTCGTCGATGAATCCGGCGGCCGCTACGCCTACGTCGTGCGCGACGGCATCGCCTACAAGACGCCGGTCACTTTGGGTCCGAGTTCCATCGACAAGGTCGAGATCCTGCAGGGCCTCAAGGAAGGCGACAAGGTCGTGATTTCCGGCACCAGCAACTTCAACGGCGCGGCGAAAGTCGCCATCAGCAACTGATTGCAGGGAGCGGAGCGAGGGAATGGGTGCGAACTTTTCGGATTGGTCCAGATCGATTCCACCCGTTCTCCGTTCCCTGCTTCCGATTCTCCGTCCAACTGAACAACCCTCCACCACCGGCATCCAGTCACCACCACCGAGGAAACACCCATGCTCAAGATGACCCACCTGTCCAAGGTCTACCGCACCGAAGTGGTGGAAACCTACGCCCTTCGTGACTTCAACATCGACGTGAAGGAAGGCGAATTCGTCGCGGTGATGGGGCCATCGGGTTCCGGCAAGACCACCTTCCTCACCATCGCCGGCCTGCTGGAAAGCTTCACCGGTGGCGAATACCTGCTGGATGGCGTCGACGTCAGCAATCTCGGCGACAACGCGCGTTCGAAGATCCGCAACGAAAAGATCGGCTTCGTGTTCCAGAGCTTCAACCTGATCCCCGATCTCAACGTGCACGACAACGTGGAAGTGCCGCTGCGCTACCGCGGCATGAAATCCGCCGAACGCCAGACGCGCATCCAGGAAGCGCTGGAGCGCGTGGGCCTGGCGTCGCGCATGAAGCACTACCCGGCGGAACTGTCGGGTGGCCAGCAACAGCGCGTGGCCATCGCGCGTGCGCTTGCCGGTTCGCCGCGCCTGCTGCTGGCGGACGAACCGACCGGCAACCTGGACACGCAGATGGCGCGCGGCGTGATGGAACTGCTGGAAGAAATCCATCGCGGCGGCGCGACCATCGTGATGGTCACCCACGATCCGGAACTCGCCACGCGCGCGCAACGCAGCGTGCACGTGATCGACGGCCAGGCCGTGGACATCGCCGAGGAGCCGCGCTTCCACGCCCGCGACCGCGCCGGGGCACACGTCAACGCATGAAAAGTTTCGAGGGGGCCGGGGACCACCGCACTTCGAGGACTGCCACCATGATCCGCAAACTCATCGCCATCGCCGCCGCCATCGCCATCAACTGCGCGGTGCTCGTCTGGTTCCACGCGTGGAGTTCAGCCGCGGTCGCAAGTGCTGCGGCGGCCTCCGCGCGGATGCCGACGGTCGTCACGCTGCCTGTCATCAACGTGTACCCGAGCGCGGCGCAGTTGCACCAGTTGCGCTCGGCACCCCGAACCTCCGGACCCGCCCGCGCGGGCCTCGGCGGCGACGTCGCCTGCCTCGTGATGCCGTACTACTCGTTCGCATCGCAATGCGACGCGACGGTGAGCAGCTGACGGTTTTTTCCCTTCTCCCGCCGGGAGAAGATGGTCCGCAGGGCCGGATGAGGGTGGGAAGCAGCGTTTGCGTGATGCCGGGGCATCACGCGCTGCTTCGAACGGGCGGCCAGGGATGACCGCACCGGAACCAAGCACCATGGATGGTTGCTTGCCGAGGTTGAATCCTCACCCGCCGCTTCGCGGCATCCTCTCCCGAAGGGAGAGGGAATCTTCGATGGAGTCGGTCATGTTTGCGTACTACCTCGATCTCGCGCTGCGCAGCCTGAAACGCCACAAGGCGCTCACCGGGCTGATGATCATCACCATCGGCTTCGGCGTGGCCGCGTCGATGACGACGTGGTCGGTGTTCCGCGCCGTGTCGGGCGATCCGATTCCGTGGAAATCCTCGAAGCTGTTCGTGCCGCAGATCGACAACTGGGGACCGGCCGGGCACGGTCCGAAGGACACCAGCAACGAGCCGCCGGACGCGATGGATTACACCGACGCGGTCGCGCTGATGCGCGATCACCGCGCGAAGTACCAGAGCGCGATGTACCAGATCGGTTCGGCGGTGACGCCGCAGCGCGTGGGCCAGCATCCGATCACCGCGATCGGTGAAGCGGTCTACAGCGAGTTCTTCCCGATGCTGGACGTGCGCTTCAAGTACGGCAGCGGCTGGAGCGCGGCCGACGACGAGCATCGCGCGCAGGTCGCGGTGATCAGCAGCCATCTCAACGACAAGGCGTTCGGCGGCGGCGACAACGTCGGCAAGACGGTGAGCATCGATGGCCACGAATTCCGCGTGGTCGGCATACTGGACGACTGGCATCCGCAGCCGCAGTTCTACGACGTGGTCAACGCCGGCGGCTTCAGCGAAGGCGGCGGCAGCCTGTTCGTGCCGTTCACGACCGCGATCGCGAACAGCATGAACAACAACGGCAACACCAATTGCGACGCGACGCCGAAGGAACCGGGTTTCGTCGGCCTGCAGCATTCGGAATGCGTGTGGATCGCGTTCATGGTGCAGCTCGACGACGCCAATGCGGTTCGCGATTACAAGCAATACCTCGACAACTACGCCGCCGCGCAGCAGCAGGCCGGCCGCTTCACCTGGGCGCCCAACAACCGCTTGCGTGGATTGATGGACTGGCTGGATTTCGAGCACGTGGTGCCGTCTGACACCAAGATTTCGCTGTACGTCGCGCTGGGGTTGCTGCTGGTGTGCCTGGTCAACACCGCGGGCCTGCTGCTGGCGAAGTTCCTGCGCCGCGCCAGCGAGATCGGCGTGCGCCGCGCACTGGGTGCATCGCGGCGCGAGATCTACACGCAGTTCCTGATCGAGTCGGGCATGGTCGGCCTTGCCGGCGGCGTGCTGGGACTGGTGCTGACCGGCTTCGGCATCGCCGGCGTCAGTTGGGTGTTGCCGCGCGACATTGCCGCGCTGGCGCACCTGGACGTTTCATTGCTGATCACCACGCTGGTCGTGGCGATCGTGGCAACGATGCTGGCGGGGCTCTATCCCACGATGCGCGCGGCGGCCGTCCAGCCGGCGTGGCAGTTGAAGTCGAATTGAGGATCGCATCATGAAACTTCATCCCATCGTCGCGGCGCTGAAGAAACACAAGGCAGGCGTCACCCTGATCACGCTGCAGATCGCGCTGACGCTGGCGATCGTGTGCAACGCGGTCTTCATCATCAGCCAGCGCGTCGAACGCGTGCACCGGCCGAGCGGCGTCGACGAGCAGAACCTGTTCCTGGTCCAGCAGGCCTACGTGGGCGCACCGACCGGCGATGATGCGGCGTCGGTCGAAAAACTCGACGCGATGCAGCGCAGTGATCTTGCCACCTTGCGCAGCCTGCCCGACGTGGAAGCGGTGACGGCCATCAACTCGCTGCCGCTGCTGCAATCCTCGTGGACCGGCGGCGTCGGCCTGAAGCCCGACCAGCAGCACAGCACCGAGCACGCCGCCTACTATTTCGGCGACGACCAGATGGTCAAGACTCTCGGCCTGCGGCTGGTCGCGGGACGCAACTTCACTTCCAGCGAAATCACCAACCGCGGCTTCCGCGGCGTGGGCGAACCGCCCATGGTGATCGTCACCAAGGCGCTGGCGGACAAACTGTTCCCGAAAGGAGACGCGCTGGGCAAGACGGTTTACCTCGACGGGTTGGCCATACCGAGCACGATCATCGGCGTGGTGGAGCGCATGCAGATTCCCGCGAGCGGAAGCTGGGGCAACAGCTTCGTGTGGAACTCCGTGCTGCAGCCCGTGCGCCTGGATGCCAATTACACGCGCACCGCGGTGCGCGCGCGGCCGGGTCGCCTCGACGCCGCGATGCGCGAAGCGCGCGACGCGCTGTTCAAGGCCAATCCGATGCGGGTGCTGGAATACCAGCCCGACATCGGCATCGGCATCTTGCCGTTTTCCGAAATCCGCGCGCGCGCGTATCGCGCCGACATCGGCATGGCCATCCTGATGGGCGTGATCTGCCTGATCCTGCTGTGCGTCACTGCCGCGGGAATCGTGGGCCTCACCAGTTTCTGGGTAGGCCAGCGGCGCAAGCAGATCGGCATCCGCCGCGCACTGGGCGCGACCCGCAACGACATCCTGCGCTACTTCCAGACCGAGAACCTGATGATCGCCGGCGCCGGCGTGGTGCTGGGTGCGATCCTGGCGGTCGGGCTGAACCTCTGGATGATGAAGCAGTTCGCGATGGACCGGATGTCGCTGCTGTACGTGCTGGTCGGCATCGTCGTGCTGATGCTGCTGGGACAGGGCGCGGTGTTCGCGCCGGCGCGACGCGCGTCGCGCGTGTCGCCGGTGGAGGCGACGCGGTCGGTTTAGTTGCGGTTTCCTTCTCCCTTCGGGAGAAGGTGCCCCGAAGGGGCGGATGAGGGTTCGATCTCGCGAGGAGCAACGCGCGCAACCAAACCCTCACCCCAGCCCTCTCCGAAGGGAGAGGGAGCAAGCTACGGAGTGAATGAATGTTCGGCTACTACCTCGATCTCGCCATCCGCAGCCTCAGGCGCAACCGCTTGCTGACGGTGCTGATGGTGCTGGCGATTGCCATCGGCATCGGCGCCAGCATGACCACGCTGACGGTGATGCACTTATTGTCCGGCGATCCGCTGTCGGGGAAGAGCGCGCACATTTTCTATCCGCAGGTGGATGCGAGTCCGAAGGGCTACACGAAAAGCGGGCCCCTCGACATGCTCGATTACCGTTCGGCCGTGGATCTCTGGAGCGCGCATCGCGCCGATCGCCAGGCTTTGATAGCCAACAGCAGCGTCAAGGCGAGCGCGCCGGGCACGGATTTGCCGCCGCTGATGCTCGACATGCTGGCCACGACGTCGGATTTTTTCCCGATGTTCGACGTGCCGTTCGAATACGGCAGCGCGTGGACGCCGTCGGACGATACGGATCGCGCCCGGGTTGCCGTGATCTCGTCCGATCTCAACGACAAGCTGTTCGGCGGCAGGGACAGCGTCGGCAAAACCTTGCGGCTCAAGGACAGCGACGTGCGCATCGTGGGTGTGCTGGCACCGTGGCGGCCATCGCCGCTTTTTTATGACGTGCGCGGAGGACGCTTCGCGAATGGCGACACCGGTGATTTCTATCGCAGGCCGGAAGACGTCTACACGCCATTCCAGAGCGGCCTGGAAATCAACGCCGGCAATTTCTGGCAGTTCACCTGCTGGCACATGCCGGACAGCCCGGGCCACCTGAAAAACGCGCCGTGCGTATGGGTCGGGTTGTGGGTGGAATTGGACGGCGCCGCGAAAGCGGCCGATTACCGTACCTTCCTCGCGAGTTACGCAGAGCAGCAGAAGGTGCTGGGGCGTTTCACGCAAACCGACGTCCGCATGGTGAACCTGCTGCAGTGGCTCGACTTCAACCACGTACTGCCGCGCGACGTGAAATTGCAAACCTGGCTGGCGTTCGCGTTTCTGGCGATCTGCTTGTTCAACACGGTGGGATTGTTGCTGGCGAAATTCCTGCGCCGCGCGGGCGAGATCGGCGTGCGCCGTGCACTCGGCGCTTCGCGCCACGCGATTTTTGCGCAGTGCCTGACGGAGGCGGGTTTGGTCGGATTCATCGGCGGCATTGGTGGATGGATATTGACGATGGTCGGGCTGTGGCTGGTACGCCGCCAGCAGCCGCCTTATTCCGATCTGGTGCACATGGATGTGTCGATGTTTTTCATCACGTTCGTGCTGGCGGTCGCGGTCAGCTTGCTCGCGGGCGCACTGCCGGCGTTGCGCGCCAGCCGCATTGCGCCGGCTCTGCAACTCAAGACGCTGTGAAAATGATCGACATGCAAATCCAACCCATCCTCGCCGCACTCAAGAAACACCGGCTCGCAACCGTGCTGATCGCGCTGGAGATCGCGCTGGCTTGCGCCGTGCTGTGCAATGCCTCGTCGATGATCGTCGACCGGCTGTCGGCGATGCGTATCCAGAGCGGCGTGGATGAGCCGGCGCTGGCGACGGTGCAGTTGACGGGTTACACGCCCGCGCAAGCCGCGGACGTGGATGCGCGTGCGATCACGGCTTTGCGTTCCGTGCCCGGCGTGCAGTCGGCAACCCTCCTCAACTCCATACCGTTCGGAATGCGCCGCGGCACGGCCGGCATCACCACGGATGCGGCCGGCCAGCATTTCGGCGGGGTGATCGAGTTCTACGTGGGTGGCCCCGGCAGCCTGCAGGGTTTGGGTGCCCGGATCACCACCGGCCGCGCGCCACAGCCCGATGATTTCCACGCCTTCACCGGCCTGATGCCGGAAACGGCGTCGATCCAGATCACACAGGCGTTGGCCGAGCATCTGTGGCCGGGTGCCAATCCACTCGGCAAGGAAATCTGGCTGGACAAATCACATTTTCGCGTCGTCGGCGTTTTGAAGGATCTGGTCAGGCCGGATCCGCAAGGCTGGACCGCCGGGCAGCGCGGTTGGTCGGTATTCGTGCCGGCCGCACCAGGCCCGTACCTGACGGGCAGCTATCTGGTGCGCGCAAGTCCGAAAGACTTGCCGCGTGTAATGCGCGATGCGTTGGCGGCGGTCGCGAAGGCGGTGCCCGAGGTGGTGATCGACCGCGAAGACAGCCGCACCTTGCCCGATCTGCGCCACGAAGCCTTCCGGCAGGATCGATCGATGGCCGGTTTGCTGGTCGGCGTGATCGTCGCGCTGCTCGGCGTCACCGCGTTCGGCATCGTGGGGCTCGCCAGTTTCTGGGTCGCGCAGCGGCGCAAGCAGATCGGTATCCGCCGCGCGCTGGGCGCGACGCGCGCGGACATCCTGCGTTATTTCCAGACCGAGAATTTCCTGATCGTCACGTTCGGCATCGTGGTGGGTGTCGTGCTGGCGATCGGCATCAACCTCGTGCTGATGAAGTTCTTCGAAGTGCCGCGACTGCCGCTTTGGTACCTGCCGGTTGGCGTGGTGGTGTTGTGGCTGCTCGGGCAACTCGCGGTGCTGGTGCCGGCGCTGCGCGCCGCGGCGGTGCCGCCGGTGGTGGCGACGCGGACGGTTTGATTTTTGCTGTTCCCTTTTCCCTTCGGGAGAAGGTGGCCCGAAGGGCCGGATGAGGGTTCGTTTCTTGCGAAATCCCACGCAAGTGCCGGACCCTCACCCCCAACCCCTCTCCCGGTGGGAGAGGGGAGTTGAGCCAGGAGATGTTTGAATGTTCGGCTACTACCTCGACCTCGCGCTGCGCAGCTTCAGGCGCCATCGCGTGCTCACCGCGCTGATGGTGCTGGCGCTCGGCCTCGGCATCGGCGCGTCGATCACGACATTGGCGGTGCTGAAGCTGCTGTCGGGCGATCCGCTGCCGCAGAAGAGCGCGCGAATCTTCGCGCCGGAAATCGATCCGTTGCCGGCCGCG
>DATNAW010000253.1:0-3009 GCA_035572335.1 Rhodanobacteraceae bacterium | reverse complement strand
ATGTCGCTGCCGGCATGCTCCGGCGACAACACGAACAAAGCCGCGTCTTCGCCACCGCGCGCGGTGACCGCGACGAGCGTTGCATCCGGATCGTCCCGGACATTCAAGAGCGATGCGTGGGGCTTCCATATCGACGTGCCGGCCGGCTGGACGCTGCGGCGCGACTTCCGATCCAATTATCTCGCCAACGCTGCGTGGAAAACGTTTGCCGCGCCCGATTCGCAAGGCGAGCCCGTGCTGTCGTTGACGATGCCGGGCTCCAACCAGATCACCGATGCCGAGATCCGCGTTGGCGCGAGCCGCGCCCCGGCGGAAGTACAGCGCTGCACCACGCCATCGTCCGCCCTGGTGGCGGGCAGCATCGCCACGCAACGCATCGGCGGTGTCGCGTTCGCGACTTTCGAAGCGCGCGACGCGGCCATGAGCCATCACCTCGTCGTGCACGCCTTTCGCGTGGTGCACGACGGCGCGTGCTACGCGATCGACCTGCTGGTGTTTGGCGTGAGCCCCGAAGTTTACGATCCACCCGCGACGCCGCCGTTTTCCGACGCACACGCGTTCGATGCGATGCGCGCCGTCGTTCAGACCTTCGCGTTCGATCAGTCCGCGGCCAGCGCTTCGACCGCCGCGCGGTAATCCGCCGCGATGCGATCTTCCGCCCGATGGCGGAAGTCGCGCACCACCCACTCGCCACCCGCTATCACGTCGCGCACCAGCGGCGCGTTGCCGGCGAACAGGAACGTGTCGAGCACGCTACCTTCGTCGCGCGCGGCGAGCAGCGGCGAAGCATCATCCAGCACGATGACGTCGCGCGTCGATGTCCGCAGGCCCGCTGCCTGCCGGCCGCCGCGCAATGCCGCCGTCCACAACGTTTCGCCGACGCTCGCGCCGGGTTTGCGCGCGGCGATGTTGCGATGGCGCGTCACCAGCCGCTGGCCGTATTCCAGCCAGCGCAGCTCTTCGACCGGCGACACCGAAATGTGCGAATCGGAACCGATGCCGAGCACGCCGTCCGCGTCGAGATAGTTCGCCAATGGAAACAAGCCGTCGCCGAGATTCGCTTCCGTGGTCGGGCACAGACCGGCCACCGCGCCCGACTGCGCGATCGCGCGCGTTTCCGAATCATCCAGGTGCGTGGCGTGCACCAGGCACCATCGCGCATCGACGTCGGCGTGGTCGAACAGCCACTGCACCGGACGCGCACGGCGGATGCCCAGGCAGTCCTGTACTTCGCCGATCTGTTCGGCGATGTGGATGTGGATCGTGCGGTCGCGTGCGAGTGGTGAGTCCAGTACTTCGCGCATCGCCGCTTCCGGCACGGCGCGCAGCGAATGCAACGCGATGCCGATGCGCATCGTCGGCGATTCCAGCGCACGCAGCGATTCCAGCAGGCGCAGGTACGCATCCACCGACAGGCCAAAACGCCGCTGGCGATCGGACAGCGGCCGTCCATCGAAGCCGCCGGTCATGTACAGCACCGGCAGCAGCGTCAAGCCGATGCCGGCGTCACGCGCCGCTTCGATGATCGCGCGCGACATCGCCGCGCGATCCGCGTAAGGCGCGCCATCGGGCGCATTGTGCAGGTAGTGGAACTCGCAGACGTGCGTGTAACCGGCTTTCAGCATTTCGACGTACAACTGCGCCGCGACGATGCGCAGTGCATCGGGTCCGATGCGCGACGCAAAACCGTACATCGCCTCGCGCCAGGTCCAGAAACTGTCGTCGCCGGGGCCGCGCCGCTCGGCCAGGCCCGCCATCGCGCGCTGGAATGCATGCGAATGCAGGTTGGGCATGCCCGGCAGCGCGAAGCGCGCATCCACCGACACGTCGCGTCCGGCATTGGCGATGTTCGTCCAGTCCGCGGGTGTCCACGACTCTTCGTCCGGTCTCTCGCCCATCGCGCGTGCGCTCCGCCCGTTGCAGCGGCACTGTTAGGATGCAGCATTGTGCCACGCGAACGTCGCGCCTTTCAGC
Source organism: Rhodanobacteraceae bacterium (assembly GCA_035572335.1). GTDB lineage: Bacteria > Pseudomonadota > Gammaproteobacteria > Xanthomonadales > Rhodanobacteraceae > 66-474. Next base: position 1,035 of record DATNAW010000253.1, on the reverse strand, counting down.
GAACCCGATGACGCAGCACTACGACCACCTCCTGCTGGACTGCACGCTCGCCACCTTGACCGGCGATTCGGGTTACGGCCTCGTCGAGCACGGCGCGATCGGTTGGCGCGAAGGCGTGATCGCGTTTGCTGGCGCGACGCGCGACCTGCCCGGCGAACCCGAAGCCATTTCCGATAGGCACGAATCGGTGCACGGCGCGCTGGTGACGCCGGGGCTGGTCGATTGCCACACGCACCTGGTGTTCGGCGGCGAACGTTCCAACGAATTCGAAATGCGGCTGCACGGCGAAAGCTACGAAGCGATCGCGCGCGCCGGCGGCGGCATCGTATCGAGCGTGCGTGCGACCCGGGCTGCATCGGAAGACGAGCTGTTCCAGCAATCCGTATCGCGCGCGGAAGCACTCGTGCGCGACGGCGTGACCACCCTCGAGATCAAGTCGGGTTACGGGCTGGACCTCGACGCCGAAATGAAAATGCTGCGCGTCGCGCGGCGGATCGGCGAGCGACTCGGCGTCAGCGTGCGCACGACGTTCCTCGGCCTGCACGCGCTGCCTCCGGAATCCAGGGACCGCCGCGCCGGGTTCATCGCGGCGGTATGCGACGGGTGGCTGCCGGCCATCGCCGACGCGGGTTTGGCCGACGCGGTGGACGCGTTTTGCGAAGGCATCGCCTTCACGCCCGACGAGGTGCGTCGCTGCTTCGAGGCCGCACGCAAACTCGGCCTGCCGGTGAAGCTGCACGCGGACCAGTTGTCGGACCTCGGCGGCGCGGCGCTCGCGGCAGCCTTCGACGGCTTGTCCGCCGATCACCTCGAATGCACGGACGAGGCCGGCGTGTCCGCGATGGCGCGCGCCGGCACCGTGGCCGTGCTTTTGCCGGGCAGCTTCTATGCGTTGCGCGAAACGCGCCTGCCACCGGTCGCGGCGTTCCGCGAACGCGGCGTGCCGATGGCGATCGCCACCGATCTCAATCCGGGAACGTCGCCGCTGCGTTCGCTGCGGCTGGCCATGAACATGGCCTGCACCCTGTTCCGCTT
>DATNAW010000252.1:0-7536 GCA_035572335.1 Rhodanobacteraceae bacterium | reverse complement strand
TCGGCCGCGGCGAAGTGCAGCGTCGCGCGCACCATTCCCAGCTTGTTGCCGCAGTCGAACCGGGTGCCGGCAAAACGGTGCGCGAGCACCGGCGTTTCGGCCAGCAGGGCCGCGATCGCGTCGGTCAACTGGATTTCGCCGCCCGCGCCCGGCGTGGTTTTTTCGAGCAGATCGAAGATGCGCGCCGGCAACACGTAGCGGCCGACGACCGCGAGGTTGGAAGGCGCGTCCTCGGGTTTCGGCTTTTCGACCATGTGGCGGATGCGATCGCCGCCGCCATCGACATCGACGATGCCGTACTTGCCGGTGTCGGCACGCGGGACTTCCTCGACCGCAAGCACACCGGTCTTGCCATCGCCTGCGCGTTCGGCCATCTGCCGCAGCGCGCTTGGGCCATCATTCACGATCAGGTCGTCCGGCAGCACGATGCCGAAAGGCTCGTCGCCCACGACGGCTTTCGCGCACAACACCGCATGGCCGAGTCCCAGCGCCTGCTCCTGGGTGACGTAGACGCAGCGCACGTGCGGCGGCAGCAAACCCTGCACCATCGCCAGCAGTTCGCGCTTGCCGGCACGCTCCAGCGTTTCTTCCAGTTCGTACGCGGAATCGAAATAGTCCGCGATGGAATGCTTGTAGCGGTTGGTGACGAACACCAGCGTGTCGGCGCCGGCATCGACGGCCTCGTCCACCGCGTACTGGATCAGCGGACGGTCGAGCACCGGCAGCATTTCCTTGGCGACAACCTTGGTGGCGGGAAGAAAGCGGGTGCCCATGCCGGCCACCGGGAAGATCACCTTGCGCAATCGTGTCACGTTCAGTCCTTTGTCAATTCAAGCTGCCGAATCAGTACCGCCGCGCTGCAGCGGCACCACGTCGGCGGTTTGCGCCGGATCGCCCGTTTCCCAGCGGAACGAAGGCAGCAGTGCGCCCACGCAGTGCCGCAAGCTCACTTCGTCGAACTTCGCGACGGCGTCGGCGGCCCGCGCCAGCTGCGCCATCACCATCGCAGCCGATTGTTGCCGCGACGCTGCTTCGAAGATCTTCGGGTGCGCCGTGCCGTGGTAGTTCTCGAGCGGGTGGAACAATTCCTCGAACAGCTTTTCGCCCGGACGCAGGCCCGTGTACAGGATCGAGATGTCGCGACCCGGCTGCTTGCCGGCCAGCCGGATCATCTGCTCGGCCAGGTCGCGAATGCGGATCGGTTCGCCCATGTCGAGCGCGAAGGTTTCGCCACCCTTGCCCATCGCCATCGCCTGCAGGATCAACTGGCAGGCTTCGGGGATGGTCATGAAGTAGCGCGAGATTTCCGGGTGCGTCACCGTCACCGGCCCGCCCGCGGCGATCTGGCGGCGGAACAGCGGCACCACCGAACCCGCCGAATCCAGCACGTTGCCGAATCGCACGGTGACGAAGCGCGTCGGCTGGCCTTCGCCGACGATCTGGCAAATGATCTCGGCCACACGCTTGCACGCGCCCATCACGCTGGTCGGATTCACCGCCTTGTCGGTGGAGATCAGCACGAAGCTCTCGACGCCATGCCGCACCGCGTGCTCGGCGACGGTGCGCGTGTTCAGCGCGTTGTTGCGGAACGCCTCGCGCAACTGGCTCTGCAGCAGCGGCACGTGCTTGTACGCCGCCGCGTGGAACACGCGTTGCGGTTTCGCCAGTGCGAACGCGTTGGCACAGGCGGCTTCGTCGCCGCAGTCGCCGACCAGGCAGCGCAGCAGCAATTCCGGATATTGCGCGTGCAGTTCCTGTTCGATGCGGTAGAGGTTGAATTCCGAAAGATCGAGAATCGTGAGTTCGGACGCGCCGAGACGCGCGATCTGCCGGCACAGTTCCGAACCGATCGATCCGCCGCCGCCGGTGACGAGCACGCGCTGGCCGGCGATACTGAGCCGGATCGCATTCCACTCCAGCTTCACCGGATCACGGCCGAGCAGGTCCTCGATGGCGACCTCTTTCAATTCATTGAACTGGGCGCGCCCGGAAACCACGTCATCAAGGCGCGGCACGGTGCGGAATGGCAAGCCCGTGGCTTCGCACAGGTTCACCACGTGACGCATCTGCTCCTTGTCAGCCGACGGCATCGCGATCAGCAACATCTCGGCGCCGACGCGGCGTGCGATCTCCGCCAGCCTGTCGGTGCCGCCGAGCACGGGCACGCCGTGCAGCCGCGAGCCGCGCAGCGAAGCATCGTCGTCGATGAACCCGGCCGGGATGTAACGGGTGTCGCGACGCAGGTCGCGCACCAGCGCTTCGCCGGCACGGCCCGCGCCGATCACCAGCACGCGGCGGCTGTGCTTGGCATGGAACAGGTCGAGCTGGCTGTCTTTCCAGTAGCGGTACGCGAGCCGCGGCACGCCGAGGAAGATCGCCAGCAGCACCGGGTAGATCAGCAGCACCGAGCGCGAGATGCCGTACACGCGGTTGTACAGGAACAACGCGATGTAAATCACCACCGCGCCGGCGACGACGGCGCGCACGATGTTCCACAAATCGGGCACGCTGGCGAAGCGCCACAGGCCCTTGTACAAGCCCGTCCAGAAGAACATCGCGGCCTGAACGCCAAGCACGATCAGCGTCTGCCAGCTCAGCAGGTCGAGTTGCTGTCCGTATGGCAGCATCGCATAGCGCAGCGTGTTGGCCAGCCACCACGCAAGCAGCGTCACCCCGAGGTCATGGATCACGACCGCCGTGCGCGGGTGGATCCGGCCGGCGAAGTCAGGCAGTTTCATGCGACGCGAAGCTCCGTGCGTGGGCAAGGCAAGCGCGTTTGCCGGCGAACCAGGCACAAGCCGCTGCTCCCCATGCGGCGATGAAATACCAGGCGCCATGCGCTGGCTGGCATGCCGCCAGCGCCGCCAGCGGCGCGACCACCGCCAGGTTCCAGATCATGTAGGCAATGTCCGTGCGGGCATGGCTCCAGTTTACCCGCACCAGCCACTGGTACAGGTGCTGGCGATGCGGCGCGTACCAACGCTGCCCGGCCAGCATGCGCCGCGCAAGGGTCAGGCCGCTGTCGACCAGGAACGCGGAAGGAAGGATGGCGCATGCCCAGAGCATCGCAGGGTTTCGCTGAACCACGAATGCTGCCACGGCGCCGATCGCCAGGCCCAGCGCGCCCGAGCCGACGTCGCCCATGAAGATTTTCGCGGGCGGCCAATTGAAGAAGAGAAACCCGAGACAGCCCGCCGCCGTGGCGAAAGCCAGCGCCGCGATGCCTGCGTCAACTTGCCACACCGCCAGCAGGCCCAGCCCGAGCATCACGAACAAGCCCTGTTGTCCGAGGATGCCGTCGATGCCATCCATGAAATTGTGGGCGTTGATGAAGCCGATCAGTACCGGCACCAGCGGCAGCAATATCCACCACACTTGCGGATCGTGGATGGCCCGCGGCGCAAGCGTGGCGAGTCCGACCAGCAACGCGGCACCGACATGCACGAGCAGCCGCGGCACCACCGGCAGCGGCGCATGATCGTCGCGCCAGCCGATCAGCGCGACCGCCAACGCCGCCGCGGCAAGCGCTGCGGGTTGCATCCACGACAATGAGCGTTCGAGCAGGCACCACGCCGCCATGCCCGCCAACAGCATGGCCGCGACGATGCCGATGCCGCCGCCACGTGGAGTCGGCTGCGTGTGCGAACGCCGCTTGCCGGGCTGGTCCAGCAAACCTCGCCGGTTAGCGTAAGCCAATGCCGCGCCAGTGAAGGCGAGCGAGAGCAGCAACGCGCATCCCGCGATGATCGCCAGCGCAACGATGATCGCGGTGCCGTAGGCCGCGCCCATGGTCACTCGGAAACGACGCTGTGGATGGGGCGGACCGTTCCCCAGCTCTTGCAGCTCGGGCACTGCCAGTGATGCGCCTTGGCGCCGAAGCCGCAGTGATTGCAGCGATACATGGCGCGGCCTTCCAGCAACTTGTGGGTGAGGTCGCGCAGGATCAAAAAGTTTTCACGCGCTTCGCCTTCGGCGCGCGACATCGTCGCATCGATCAGTGCCATCATCCCGCGTACCGACGGCCGCTGGCGCAATTGTCCGGTGAGGAAATCGATGGCCGCGCGTTCGCCTTCGCGCTTCCGGTAGAGGTCGGTCAGGGCCAGCACGGGCGTGATGCCGTGATAGCGCTCGATCACGTGGCCGAGGAATTTTTCCGCGCGGTCCATCTCGCCCGCGTGCGCGTAGGCGTCGAGCAGCGGGGGCAGGATTTCCGGTACGAAATCGACATCCGCGTCGACCGCCTGCTCGAATGCGATCACGGCTTCGTTCCAGCGCCCCTCCCCCGCGAACAAGTGGCCGCTGATCATGTAGCCGCGCACGCAGCCTGGCTGGCTGGCAAAGGCTTCGTCGAGATATGCCCGCGCTTCGGCGCGCGCACCGTGCTGGCGTGATTGCTCGGCTAGTTCGCACTGGAATTGCGCGATGGTCGCAGCCTGCGATTCGCCGGTCATCTTTTCCAGGCGGCGCGCGTGGCCGATGGCCTTGTGCCAGTCGCGTTCGTGCTGGTAGATCGCGATCAAATGCCGCAACGCCGACGGGGCGTGCGCATCCATCGCGACCAGGTCATCGAACAGCGCTTCGGCGCGATCGAGCAGGCCCGCGCGCATGTAGTCCTCGCCCAGTTCCAGCAGCGCGACGGTGCGCTCGGCTTCGCTCAAGTTGGAACGGCTGACCAGATGCTGGTGCACGCGGATCGCGCGGTCGACCTCGCCGCGCCGGCGGAACAGGTTGCCGAGTGCGAGATGGGTTTCCACCGTGTCGCGGTTGAACTCGGCCAGCTTCATGAAGACTTCGATGGCCTTGTCCGGCTGCTCGTTGAGCAGATAGTTGAGACCGCGGAAGTAGTGCGAGGAAAGCTCGGTGACCCGCGCGCCCGAGCGGCGCGCGATCGCGTGCCGGCCGATGATCCAGCCCAGCCAGCCGGCCAGCACCAGCACGGGAATCAGGAACAACAGCCAAAGGGGATCGAAAGGGCTTGTCACCGTTACCTCGGCTGCCGCGCGAAAGGAGACGAGCCCGCCGGGTCATCGTCACGACTTCGGCGGACGGCGGCTTCCATCGGGATGCACCTGCGGTTCATGCCAAGCCGGCGCCCGGATCCGCTACGCGGCGGCGCCTTCGTTCACCCGCTGCCGCAATTCCTTGCCAGGCTTGAAATGCGGGACGTACTTGCCGGGCAGCGCCACGGCCGTGCCGGTTTTCGGATTGCGGCCGGTGCGCGGCGGACGGTAGTGCAGCGAGAAACTGCCGAAGCCGCGGATCTCGATGCGGTCGCCGGTCGCGAGCGCACCGCTCATCTGCTCGATGACGTTGCGCACCGCGAGTTCGACGTCGGCGAACGCCAAGTGTTTCTGGCGCTCCGCGAGCGCGGCAATCAATTCGGATTTGGTCATCGATGGCAACGTACGACTACCTTGCGGAAGGGCGGATGCGACTCCGCATACGCGGTCCCCTGACCGGGAGCCGCCCGCATTGCGGACGGCTCCGTCTTTCAAAAGCCAAGTCTTTATAGAGGCTTATTCGGACTTGTTCAACTGCTCTTTGAGCAATGCACCGAGCTTGGTCGTGCCGCGGTCCGCATACTGGTTCTGGTACTCGGACAGGGTTTCCGCCATCTCGTCCTCGTCCTTGGCACGGATCGACAGCGAGAGCATGCGGCCCTTGCGATCCATGCCGGTGAACTTGGCCTCGACCTGCTCGCCAACCTTGAGGTGCTGGCTGAGATCGTCGATGCGATCCTTCGAAAAGTCCCGTGCCGAAAGATAGCCTTCGATGCCATCGGCGAGGTCGATCACCGCGCCCTTGGCATCGACTTCCTTCACCGTACCGGTGAGGGTCGCGCCCCGCGGATGCGCGGCCATGAACTGGCCGAACGGATCCTGCTCCAGCTGCTTGATGCCGAGGCTGATGCGCTCGCGTTCCGGATCGACCGCCAGCACCACCGCGTCGACTTCCTCGCCTTTCTTGAAGTCGCGGACCAGTTCTTCGCCGTTGCCCTGCCAGGAAATGTCGGACAGGTGCACCAGGCCATCGATGCCGCCGTCCAGACCCACGAAGATGCCGAAGTCGGTGATCGACTTGATCGCGCCGTGCACCTTGTCGCCCTTCTTGAAGGTGGCCGCGAAGGCTTCCCACGGGTTCGACTGGGTCTGCTTCATGCCCAGCGAAATGCGGCGGCGCTCTTCGTCGACGTCGAGCACCATCACTTCCACTTCGTCGCCGACCTGCACCACCTTGGCCGGGTTGACGTTCTTGTTGGTCCAGTCCATTTCGGACACGTGCACCAGACCTTCCACGCCCGGCTCCAGCTCCACGAAACAGCCGTAATCGGTGACGTTCGAGACCTTGCCGAACAGGCGGGTGCCAGACGGATAACGGCGGGTGATGCTGACCCACGGATCGTCGCCCAGCTGTTTCAGGCCCAACGAAACGCGGTTGCGCTCGCGGTCGAACTTAAGCACTCGCACGTCGAGCTCGTCGCCGACGTTGACGACTTCGGACGGATGGCGCACGCGCTTCCACGCCATGTCGGTGATGTGCAGCAGGCCGTCGATGCCGCCGAGGTCAACGAACGCACCGTAGTCGGTGAGGTTCTTGACCACGCCGTGCAGGATCGCACCTTCCTGCAGCTTCTCCAGAAGCTGCTCGCGCTCCTCGGAGTGCTCGCTCTCGACCACCGCGCGGCGGCTGACCACCACGTTGTTGCGCTTGCGGTCGAGCTTGATGATCTTGAACTCCAGGTCCTTGCCTTCGAGGTAACCCGGATCGCGAACCGGGCGCACGTCCACCAGCGAACCCGGCAGGAACGCGCGCACGTCGCGGATGTCGACGGTGAAGCCGCCCTTGACCTTGCCGTTGATGCGGCCGGTGATGGCTTCCTGGCCCTCGAACGCCTGCTCGAGTTCGTCCCACACCATCGAGCGCTTGGCTTTCTCACGCGACAGCTTGGTTTCGCCGAAACCGTCCTCGATCGCGTCCAGCGCGACCTTCACTTCGTCGCCCAGCTCCACTTCGAGTTCGCCGTCCTCGTTGCGGAACTGTTCGATCGGCACGATGCCTTCCGATTTCAGTCCGGCGTTCACCACCACCACATCGGGGCGGATCTCGACGACGGTACCGGAGACGATGGCTCCGGGTTTCAATTTGGCCAGCGACTGGCTCTGTTCAAAGAGTTCGGCAAAACTTTCGGTCATGGGGATTCCAGGTTGGGAATGGATCGCGAGGCCTGCAAGTTCCATTGATGTTGATTCCACAGGCGACGATCCGCCGGTTGGGGGATGCATCGATGCATCCGGTTGGGAAAACCGCGCGAACGCGGCACTTTGTTGCAATCAAACCTTCCGCACGACCGCGAGTACCCGGTCCACCACCGTCGGGATCGGCTGTCCCGTGGTGTCGATCACCACGGCGTCGGCAGCCGGCCGCAACGGCGCAACCGTGCGCGACGCGTCCCGCGCGTCACGCAACTCGATCTCGTGCAAAAGGCTGGCTAGTGTAACGTCAAGTCCCTTTGACTTCAACTGCTTATAGCGCCTT
>DATNAW010000251.1:0-8726 GCA_035572335.1 Rhodanobacteraceae bacterium | reverse complement strand
CGAGGTCCCCCTCGATTTCACTGAAGATGTTCTGCAACGATGGCGGCACCGGCACGCCCGGCCGCACGGAAAAGCACAACCCGTGCGCCTGACCGGGACCGTGGTAGGGATCCTGGCCCAGGATCACGACTTTCACCGCCTCAAACGGAGTGGCATCCATCGCGGCGAAAATCTCCGGACCGGGCGGATAGATGCGCTTGCCTGCATGCTTCTCCGCACGCAGGAATTCGCTCAACGCGTGCATGTCGGGACGATCGAAATAGTCGCCGAGGCGCGCTTTCCACGACGGTTCGAGTTTCAGGCGCTCGTCACTCATGGCAACTCATGCCGTTTGCGCGCGCCGCCGCTGCGCCACGCGCAGCTGGAACATCAGCTTCGTCATCAGCAGGCGTTCGTCGACCGGTTTCTCGACCAGGTCGTTGGCGCCCGCCTTGAGCAAGGCGGCCTGGTTCTCGGGATTCTCGTCGCCGGTCATCACCAGCACCGGCAGGCGTCCCTTGCCGAGTTGCAGGTCGTAGCGGATCCATTCCAGCAGGTCGCCACCCGACATCTCGCCCTTCAGGCTGACGTCGGTCAGCACCACGTCGGCCCCGATCTCGCCGCGGTCCTGCGCGGCGCCAAGGAATTCCACAGCCTCCTCGGCGCTGCCCGCGAGGTGCACGGTCAAACCATAGCGTTGCAACATGCGGCTGGTGGCGAGCGCTACCACGCGGCTGTCTTCGACATACAACACGGTGCCCTCGGCCTGCTCGCTCGGCTGCACGTAACCGCGAATGAAATCGGTCAGCGCAGCGTAGCCCGCGGCCTTGTCGAAATAGTCGGTGATCTCGTCGCCGATCTCGCGATTCTGCAGGCGCTCCTGCACGTCGCCGGAAACCGCGACGATCGGGATGTACGCCTGCGGCGCGTGTTCTCGCACGTATTTCGCCAGCTCCGCGCCGTCCATGTCGGGAAGGCGCAACGCGGTGGTCACGAGATCCACCACGCCGGTGTGCAGCGTCTGTTGGGCCTCGGCACCGGTTTCGCAGGTGATGATCGTCGCGTCGGGCAGGCCCTTTTCCAGCACGCGCGAGATCAGCGTACGCGCCACCTTCGAGCCATCCACCACCATCACGCGCGGATTGTCACTGGCGATGTGGCGAAGGACGTCGTTCATGATTTCGTGTGGTGTTTCGTCTACGCGCGCGGCGGCAACGCGCCCTGCAAGCAATGCTTTCAGCGCCGCGGATGCTGCAGGTGGCGGCTGCTGGCGATCAGCGCGCCCAGCCAACCCAGCACGAGCGCAACCGCCCACCCGATGCCGAGCGTAGCCCAGGACAAACCGCCGAAGTGCAGCCGGCCGGTGTAACTGGCGACCAGTTCACGCACCGGCGCCGCCAGCACCCCTTCCAGAAGCAACACCAGCAGTACCGCGACCAAGCCGGCCGCGAGACCATACCATGCACCTTCGTAAAGATATGGCCTGCGCACGAAGCCCGCGCTGGCGCCGATCAACTGCTGCACGATGATCTCGTTCGCGCGGCTGCGGATGTCCAGGCGCACGGTGTTGCCGATCACCAGCACCGCCGCCGCGCCGAGCAGCACCGCCAGCAACAGCGTCACGCGTCGGCCCACGGCAATCAGCGCATCCAGGCGCGCGCGCCACTGGCCGTTGTCCTGCACCAGGTCGACGCCAGGCATCGCGCGTATCGCCGCGACCAGGGTTTCCACCTGCGCCCGATTCGTGCCTGCGTGCGGTTCGACCAGCAGCACGAACGGCAGCGGATTGTCCGGCAGCGACTTGATCGCGTCACCGAACCCCTGCATCGCGGCCAATTCCGCGAGGCCCTGCCGGGGCGTACGAAGCGTCACCGTGCCGACGTCGGCACGTGCGCGCAGGGTCGCCGCGAATTTCTGCGCGCCCTCGGCGGCTACATCCGTTTTCAGGAACACGTTGACTGATTCCGAGTCGCCCAAAGCCGTCGCGAGGTGCTGCACGTTCACCAGCAACAAGTAGAACGCCAGCGGCAGCGCCAATGCCAGGCCCATCACCACGATGGTCAGCGCGGTACCGAACGGCCGCCGCGCCAACTGGCGCAGGCTGTCGCGCAGGCACCACGCGTGCTGGCGGCGCCACATCGCGAAACGCGTGTGGCGCACCGGACTCGCCATCGCCGCGGGCGCGTTCATGCGACCTCGCTCCCCGGCACGTCGTCGATCAGGTGCCCTTGGTCGAGCACCACCACACGCTGCTTCATGCGCTTCAACAAGGCGAGGTCGTGGCTCGCGATCAGGATGGTGCCGCCGGTCTGCCTGAGGCTCACGAACAACTGCATGATTTCTTCGGAAAGTTGCGGATCGAGATTGCCGGTGGGTTCGTCCGCGATGATCAACGCGGGCCGCGCGACGATCGCGCGCGCAATGCCGACACGCTGCTGCTCGCCGGTGGAAAGGCCGGCCGGCGCATCCTTGCCGCGTCCGGCCAGTCCGACTTTCTCCAGCGCGCCGCGCACGCGTTTGACGCGTTCCTCATGCGGGATGCCCGCGATCACCAGCGGCAGCGCGACGTTGTCGGCGACGCTGCGATCCATCAATAACCGATGATCCTGGAACACCATGCCGATGTCGCGGCGCAAACGCGGAACGACTCGACGGCGGACGCGCGCCAGGTCACGGCCATGCACTTCGATGGCACCGCCGCTGGGACGTTCGATCAGCGCGATCAGTTTCAGCAGCGTGGTCTTGCCCGCGCCCGAGTGGCCGGTGACGAACAGCATCTCGCCCGCTTCCACCTTGAACGACACGTCGATCAGCGCCTCGCGGCCCTCGGGGTAGCGCTTGCTGACGGAATCGAATCGGATCACGGAATTGCCGGGCGGGTGGATCGCGCAAGCCTAGCAACAATGCCGCCGTTGCGGGGCGGCACGCGCGTGGGAACCGTAAGCCGATCAGGAATGGGGTGCAGCCGTGCGGTTCTGCGACTTCCGACGGCGACGACGCTTGCCCGCCGCGGCCTTGGCATCGGCGGCGGTCTCCGCTGATGTCGCCTCGACATCGGCGTGATCGTGGTGCGCCACCGCACGCGGAGATGGCGACACCAGCCATGCAGGCTCGATCGCCTGCACCGGAATCCGCATGCCGATGTAGCGTTCGATGTCGGGCAGGTTCATCGCGTACAGGTCGCAGGCGAAGCTGATCGCGTCGCCCTCGGCGCCGAGCCGCGCGGTGCGGCCGATGCGATGCACGTAATCCTCGCCATCCTGCGGCAGGTCGTAGTTGAAGACGTGGGTGACGTCGGGGATGTGCAGGCCGCGCGCGGCGACGTCGGTCGCGACCAGGATGTCGGTTTCGCCCTTCTTGAAACGCTCCAGCAACTTCTGCCGCTTGGCCTGCGGCACATCGCCGGACAGCGCTCCAACCTTGAAGCCTTGGCGCTTCAAGCGTTCGGTGACGCGTTCGGCGGCGGCACGGGTGTTGACGAACACGATGCTGCGCTGCGGGTTGCAGTGTTCGAGCAGATTGAGCAGCAGAGGGATCTTTTCTTCCTTGGCCGGGAAGTACACCTGCTGGCGCACGCGATCGGCAGTGACGTTTTCGGTTTCTACCGCAAGCTTCTCCGGTTGGTTCATGTGCTCGTAGGCGAGTTCCAGCACCCGATAGCTGAGCGTCGCCGAGAACAGCATCCCTTGGCGTTCCTCGCGCGCGGGCATCTTGCGCAGCAGGTAGCGCACGTCCTTGATGAAACCGAGATCGAACATCCGGTCAGCCTCGTCGATCACGGTGGCCTCGACCGCGCGGAAACTGAAAACGTGTTGCTTGAAATAATCGATCAGGCGGCCGGGCGTCGCGATGATCACGTCGCAGCCGTCGCGCAGTTGCTGGCGTTGCTTGTCATAGTCGACGCCGCCGTAGATCAGCGCGAAACGCAGACCCGTGTGGCGACCGATCGCCTGCGCATCCTTGTCGATCTGGATCGCGAGTTCGCGCGTCGGCGCCAGGATCACCGCGCGCGGATCGTTGTCCTTGCGTTCGGGGATCGCGGGTTTCGTCAGCAGGCGGTTCATCACCGCCACCAGGAATGCACAGGTCTTGCCGGTACCGGTCTGGGCCTGGCCGGCGACGTCGCGGCCCGCCAGCGCGACCGGCAGCGTCAAGGCCTGGATCGGCGTGCAGCGCGTGAAGCCGCATTCGGCGAGGCCGGCAGCGAGATGCGGGTGCAGGTCGAATTGTTCGAAGAAGGTGTCGGTGAGAACTTGGTCAGCCACGGAGTTTTATGCCACGAAGTTTTTTGCCAGGGATGGCGGCAGACTGGTAAGGGACTGCGCGATCCGACGGATCCACAAGGCGTCGCGAAAAACGACGCGATTGAACCGCGCGACGGGTTGCGATGAAATGCCACGAGCATGCGGGATGGCAGCGGCCTGGCGAAACGATTCGTGCGCCGGATCCAAGTGCCTGTTTCCATTGTAGCAGGCCGCGCTTGCAATCCCGCGGTTTCTCCCCCACCTTGTCGGATCATCATCCCGTTGCAGGTCCCGCCATGAGCGAAAACATCACCCACGTCAAAGACGCCGATTTCGAAACCGAAGTGCTGAAATCCGACACCCCGGTGCTGCTGGATTTCTGGGCGGAGTGGTGCGGGCCGTGCAAGTCGATCGCGCCGATGCTGGACGACCTCGCCAAGGAATACTCGGGCCGCCTCAAGGTCGTGAAGATCAACATCGACGAGAATCAGAAGACGCCGATGACCTACGGCATCCGCGGCATCCCGACCCTGATGGTGTTCAAGGGTGGCAAGGTCGAAGCCACGCAGATCGGCGCCGTGGGCAAGGGTCAACTCACCCAGATGGTCGACAAGGTGATTTCGCAAGGCCAGGCCAGCGCCTCCGCCTGAGCCAAGCCGCAAACGGCCACTCGATTCGATGGCCGTAATTCGCCCGCCGGGCTGCCCGCCCGGCGACGTAACTGAACCCTTCGCGAGGCCCCGCTTGTCTGCCGGCCTTGCGCAATGCTAGATTGACGTCCGGCCGGTGGTGCTTTTGCCCGGCCAATCTTCCCTTCTGTTTCCTCCCGCGCCCTCGAGCGCCGATGGGGCTTACCCGTGTCCGATACCGAAAACTCCGTTCAGGGCGAAGACGCCCGCGCGTCCACCCCTGCATCTGAATCCAACGCCTCCGCCGGCAATGAAAGCGGCGAAGGCCAATCCCAACAACGTGGCGGGAACCGTCCCGATCGTGGTCGCCGCCGACGCGGCCGCCACGCGCGCACGGGCAATGGCCAGGGTGGCAACCCGAATGGCCTGCCCGCCGACATCTCCGGCGACGAAGGCGATGCCGGCGATCCGAAACGCCTGATCAACCTCACCGAATTGAAGCAGAAGAATTCGGTGAAACTCCTGGAGATGGCCGAGGAACTCGGCATCCAGGAAGGCGTCGCCCGCGCGCGCAAGCAGGACGTGATCTTCAACATCCTGCGCGCGCACGCCAAGTCCGGCGGCAGCATCTGGGCCGAAGGCGTGCTGGAAATCCTGCAGGACGGCTTCGGCTTCCTGCGCTCGCATGACGAGTCCTACCTCGCCGGCCCGGACGACATCTACGTGTCGCCTTCGCAAATCCGCCGTTTCAACCTGCGCACCGGCGACTACATCACCGGCCGCGTGCGGCATCCGAAGGAAGGCGAGCGCTATTTCGCGCTGCTGAAAGTGGACGACATCAACGGCGATCCGCCGGAAGCGTCCAAGAACAAGCTGCTGTTCGAGAACCTGACGCCGCTGTTCCCGCGCAAGGCGTTCCATCTGGAACGCGGCAACGGATCATCGGAAGACATCACCGGGCGCATCCTCGATTTGATCGCGCCGGTCGGCAAGGGCCAGCGCGGCCTCATCGTCAGCCAGCCCAAGGCCGGCAAGACCATGATGCTGCAGAACGTCGCGCAGGCGATCGTGCACAACCATCCCGACGTGCACCTGATCATCCTGCTGATCGACGAGCGTCCGGAAGAAGTCACCGAGATGCAGCGCGGCGTCAAGGCGGAAGTCGTGTCATCCACCTTCGACGAACCCGCGGTGCGCCACGTGCAGGTCGCCGAGATGGTGATCGAGCGCGCCAAGCGCCTCGTCGAGCACAAGAAGGACGTGGTGATCCTGCTCGATTCCATCACCCGCCTCGCGCGCGCCTACAACACCGTGGTGCCGTCGTCGGGCAAGGTCCTGACCGGCGGCGTGGACGCCAACGCGCTGCAGCGCCCGAAGCGCTTCTTCGGCGCCGCGCGCAACGTCGAGGAAGGCGGCTCGCTCACCATCCTCGCCACCGCGCTGATCGACACCGGCTCCAAGATGGACGAGGTGATCTACGAGGAATTCAAGGGCACCGGCAACATGGAAGTGCACCTCGATCGCCGCATCTCCGAGAAGCGCGTCTATCCCTCCATCAACATCAACCGCTCGGGTACCCGCCGCGAAGAGCTGCTGATCCCGCCGGACATGCTGCAGAAAATCTGGATCCTGCGCAAGCTGCTGCATCCGATGGATGAACTCGCCGCGATGGAATTCATGCTGGACAAGATGAAGAACACCAAGACCAACGACGAGTTCTTCAATGCGATGAAGCGCTGATCGCTTCGCATCGTCCGTCCCGCATGGGCAAAATCGATCTCCGCGATGTTTCCCGGACGCTGCCTGGGTCGTGGCGCTCGAAAATCGTCGGTCGCGCCGCGGGCGCCAACGTCAAGGTGTTGCGCATGGACGAGGTTGCCTCCGGCGAGGAACCCCATGCCTACGATGAAGGCCTGCTGGTGCTCGACGGCGAACTGAAGCTCGGGATCGGCAGCGAAGTCGTCACGGTTTCCGCGGGCGAAATCTACATCGTCCCCGCCAACACGCCGCATGCTGTTGCCGCCGGCAGCCACGGCACGCTGCTGATCATCGATCAGGACGAGTGACCCCACGCATGCGCATCTGCGTCTACTGCGCTTCCAGCAACCAGGCCGATCCGCGTTATCGCGAGGCGGCCTTCCACCTCGGCGAACTACTCGCGGGCGGCGGCCACAGCATCGTGTACGGCGGTGGTTCCGCGGGCTCGATGGGTGCCGTCGCGGACGGTGCGTTGTCGAAGGGCGGCGAAGTCATCGGCATCCTGCCGCGCTTCATGGCCGACCTCGAATGGGGGCATCCTGGCCTGACGCACCTCGATCTCGTCGACGATATGCGCGAACGCAAGCATCGCCTGCTCGCGGGCTCCGACGCGGTGGTCGCGCTGCCCGGTGGCTGTGGCACGCTGGAGGAATTGTTTGAAGCGATCACGCTGAAGCGGCTGGGTCTCTACTTCAATCCGATCGTGTTGCTCGACACGTTGAATTACTGGCAGCCCCTCGATGCCTTCCTGCACCGGGTCATCGAGCAGCGCTTCATGAACCCCGAACACGCGAAGATGTGGAGCCTGGCGGCCACACCGGAAGGCGTGTTGCCCGCGATTCGCAATGCACCGAAGTGGGACGAACACGCGCGGGACCGTGCGGTGGTGAGATAGCATCCTTCGAACGGGCGACGATGGTTCGAATGCAGGTGGCGCGTCCATACATGGATTCGGAAGGCTGACCGTGAAGAAGCTCGCGTCCCGGCGTCCATGGCTGGTGCTTGCGGGTGTCGCCCTCGTGCTGGCGATGTCGATCGCCCATGCGGAAGACCCGCAGATCGCCTACTACGACATATCCGGAAACAACGCGCAGGCCCTGCGCCGACAGATGAGTGCGAAGGGGCCCTTGGACCACGGCAAACGCTTCGATGCGCACACCGACTGGTATGTCAAATGGAACTATCGATACCGCCCCACGGCATCGGGCTGCGAGCTCACCAGCGTGGACGTCTCGGTGACGGGGACGATCCTGCTACCGCGATGGGTCGAGGCGGACGATGCATCGAGCGACCTGATTCAAAAATGGGACAAGTACCTCGCGGCGCTGCGCCTTCATGAAAACGGGCACTATGCGCATGGGGTCAGGGCCGCGAAGGCAATAGAAGCGCTCGCCAAGTCGTTGCACGATTCGGCCGATTGCTCCGCCATGGTCGCCGAATTCAACGAACAGGCACACGCGATTCTGGGCAAGTACAACGCGATGGACGTTGCATACGACCGCGAAACAGACCACGGCCGCACCCAGGGCGCGCAATTTCCGTAATGGCCCGCGACCATGCCACTCGAGAGGACTGCGGAAGCGCACCCCTCGAAGTTGGCGCGCTCGGCGGGATTGCTCGCACCATCCACGATGCTCACCCCTCGCTTACGCTCGCGGCCAACCTTCGGTCGTCCAAAATTGTTCCCAACGATTTTGTCGAATCCACGCGCGCTTCGAGGAGGCACTTCGGAAAACTGGCGCGCTCGGCGGGATTCGAACCCACGACCCCTGCCTTCGGAGTGCCGGATTGCGGAAATACATGGAACCCGGTAGAGCCCTGAAACCCTTTGTTTGCTTGAAAAAACACGCACACGAATCTATCGGGTTCTGCTAGATTGTTTCCGTACGCCGTCCGTACGGAGAAAATCATGCCGCGTCACGCAATCGACAAGGTGCGCGTTCGGAACGCCCTTGAGCCGCGGGAAAGCCGCGAACCGTATTGGGGCGCGCCCATCGGCCCCGGTTTGTTCCTGGGCTTCCGCAAACTGGAATCGGGCGGAACGTGGATTGCGCGACAACGCGCAGAGGACGGCGGCCAGAAGTATCACTCTATCGGCCACGTCGACGCGGTGCCT
>DATNAW010000250.1:0-3908 GCA_035572335.1 Rhodanobacteraceae bacterium | reverse complement strand
TGCCGCGCGTCGCACTGGTTGGCTACACCAACGCTGGAAAGTCCACGCTGTTCAATGCCGTCACGCGCGGTTCGGTGTATGCCGCCGACCAGCTGTTCGCGACGCTCGATCCGACCGTGCGCCGGTTGGGTGGCCTCGAATCCGGTCCTGCGGTGCTGGCCGACACGGTCGGTTTCATCCGCGAATTGCCCCATGATCTGGTCGCCGCATTCCGCGCGACGCTGTCCGAGGCGCGCGACGCCGACCTGCTGCTGCATGTCACCGATGCGGCCGATGGCGAGCGCGACGTGTTGGTCGACGTGGTCGACGACGTGCTGGATGAAATCGGTGCGGGCGAAGTCCCGCAATTGATGGTGTTCAACAAGATCGATTTGTTGGACGCCACGCCGCGCATCGACCGCGATGCCGAAGGTGCGCCGACCGCGGTGTGGTTGTCGGCCGCCACCGGCGAAGGCCTGGACTTGCTGCGGCAGGCGATCAGCGAACGCCTCGCCGGCGCGCGCGTGCACGCCGAATTGCGGTTGCCGCCGCGCGCGGGCCGCCTGCGCGCACGCCTGATCGAACTCGGCGCGGTGAAATCCGAACGCTACGACGAGCATGGCTGGTGCCTTGACATCGATGCGCCACGCGATCTCCTGTTGCCGCTCGCCGGCGACGCTCGCGGCGACGACGCGCAACTGCTGCGCGCGTGGCTCGACGCCGCGTGACTCGCTTGATGCCGCATTCGGAGCGGCTGTTGTGAAAGTCAAGCCAGGGATGGCCGAGGCGGTGCGCGTGACCTCGGAGGGTTTCTTCTCGCGGTGTGGTCCGACGATGCCGCGGTCAGGGACGATCGCATAGAATATGTCGTTTGCGTCGTTCGGCGCACTTTCCCGCCACCCGAGGCTTTACCGAGATGCCCTGGAAGGAACCCGGTGAAAAACCGCGTGAGCCCCGCGGCCGCGAGCCATGGGGACCGGGACAGGGCAACCCGGGTCCGGACCTCGACGCATGGCTGAAGAAATTCCGGCGTGGCATGGGGCCGTTCGGCCGCGGTCCGCTGGGCGTGGTCGCGCTGATCGTCGTGTTGATCGTGCTGTGGTTCGTGATCGGCGGGTGGACTTCCATCGGCGCGCAGCAGGTCGGCGTGTTGATGCGCTTCGGCCGCTTCGAACGGGTGCTGCAGCCCGGACCGCACCTGCGCCTGCCGCCGCCCATCGATCGCGTGCGGAAAATCGACATCGGCCGCGTGCGCACGGTCAGCGACGAGGCACGCCTGCTCACCGGCGATGGGCAACTGGTGCTGGTCGATTACGACGTCCATTACAAGATCACCGACGTGCGCAGGTTCCTGTTCGGTACGCGCGACGCCGAACAGGTGGTGCGCGACGCCGCCACGGCGGCCGTCCGCGCGGCCGTTGGCTCGCACAAGCTGCAATGCCTGATCGACGATCTGGATTTTCCATGCGCGCCCGGGCGCATCGACGGCAACAAACTGGCCGCGGAGATCCTCGCTCAGTTGCAGGCATCCGGGACGGGCGATGCCATCGGCGTGGCCGTGGCGGACGTCGCCGTGCAGGACATCGGCGTACCGTCCGACGTGAAACAGGCGTTCGCCGCCATCTCCGCGGCGCGCGACAACGTCACGACGGCACAGGCGGCTGCACGCGCCGAAGTGGCGAGCAGCAAGCTGAAGGCGAAGGAACAGGCGGCTTCCATCAAGGCCGATGCCGAGACCTACCGCCGCCAGGCGTTGGCCGAGGCCAACACCGCGGTCGCGCGCTTCAGCCAGATCCTGCCGCAATACCAGGCGGCGCCGCAGGTGACGCGCCATCGGCTATGGCTGGACACCATGCGCGATGTGCTGACGAAGAACCATGTGGTCGTCAACACCGGTTCGGGCAACGTGATCGTGCAGTTCCCGGTGCAGCATCCGGCGTCCGCAGGTTCCGCGGCCAGCGTGCCCGCGTCGACGTCCACGCAACCGGCGGCGTCGACATCGGCTGCGGAGCCGGTCACTTCCGGACCCGGCGTGAGCGGAATCGACTGAATGAAATACGCGCTTCCCATCGTGATTCTCGTGCTGGCGCTGTTGGGCGCCAACAGCATCTATGTAGTCGGCGAAGGTCACGCGGCGGTGTTGTCGCGTTTCGGCCGCGCGGAAGCTGCCGGCATCGATCCCGGCCTGCACCTCAAGTTGCCGTTCGTGCAGGACGTGAAGGTGTACGACACGCGCGAAATCATTTCGCAGGCCGAGCCCGGCGATTGCAAGACAAGCGATGGTCGTGCCGTGCGGGTGGGCTTCCACGTGCGCTGGCAGATCGTCGATGCACGGACGTACTTCAATGCGACATCCGGCGATGAACTGCAGGCCACGCAGCAGATCGAACCCTTGGTGAGAAACGCGTTGCGCAATGAAGTCGCCGACAACGACTTGTCCACGCTGCTGGCTGCAACGAGCCAGGACATGGGTGCAAGGGTGCGCAGCGACGTCGGCACGGCATTGCGCAGCAAGCTGGGCATCGACGTGCTCGGCGTCGGCATCGGCCGCGTGCTGCCGCCCGAAGAGTCGCTGGCGTCCGTGTACAAGCGCATGACCACCGAAGCGCAGGCCGCGGCTGGCAGCGTGCGTGCACAGGGCGAAGCCGAGGCCGCGGCCATCCGCGCGCAGGGCGACGCGGACAACGAACAGGTGCTCGCCGCCGCGAACCGGGCCGCGGCCGCGATACGCGGCGACGGCGATGCCGAGGCGGCAAAAATCTACGCGGCGGCCTCCGCGAAAGACCCGCAGTTCTTCCGCTACTGGAGCGCCCTCGATGCGTGGCGCACCAGCTTCAGCGGCGGCGGTGCGGTCGTCGTGCTGGACAAGGGCTCGCCCTTCATGCAGGCCGTGGACGCGGGTGCCGCGAGCGACAACGCGACACCGGCAAAACATTGAGCTCGATTACGCACACACATCGATACACAACAGCGAGTAACGAATCATGGGACAAAGCGTAGTCATCCTCGGCGCCCAGTGGGGTGACGAAGGCAAAGGCAAGATCGTCGACCTGCTGACGCAGGACATCGGCGCGGTGGTGCGTTTCCAGGGTGGCCACAACGCCGGCCACACGCTGGTGATCAAGGGCAAGAAGACCGTCCTGCACCTGATCCCGTCCGGCATCCTGCGCGAAGGCGCGCTGTGCCTGATCGGCAACGGCGTGGTGCTGTCGCCGGCTGCGCTGCAGAAGGAAATCGCCGAGCTCGAAGCCAGCGGCGTCGAAGTGCGCTCGCGCGTCAAGATTTCCCCGGCGACACCGCTGATCATGCCGTACCACATCGCGCTGGACCAGGCGCGCGAGAAGGCCGCGGGCGCGGGCGCGATCGGCACCACCGGGCGCGGCATCGGGCCGGCATATGAAGACAAGGTCGCGCGTCGCGGCGTGCGCGTCGCCGATCTTTCCTATCCGAAGGAACTCGCGGAAAAACTGCGCGAGGTAATGGATTACCACAACTTCGTGCTGACGAAATATCTCAAGGCCGAAGCGGTCGATTGCCAGAAGACGCTGGATGAGGCGCTCGCGTTCGGCGAATACGTCGAGCCGATGAAGTCGGATGTCTCCGGCATCCTGCACGACCTGCGCCGCAACGGCGAGCGGGTGCTGTTCGAAGGCGCGCAGGGCGCGCTGCTCGACATCGACCACGGCACTTATCCGTACGTCACCTCGTCGAACACCACGACGGGAGGCGCATTGGCCGGCGCGGGCGTGGGCGCGGACTACATCGACTACGTGCTCGGCATCGCGAAAGCGTATGCCACGCGCGTGGGTGGCGGGCCATTCCCGACCGAACTCGACGACGACATCGGTGAACACATCCGCAAGACCGGTGACGAGTTCGGCGCCTCCACCGGCCGCCCGCGCCGCTGCGGCTGGATGGACATCGTCGCG
>DATNAW010000249.1:0-2722 GCA_035572335.1 Rhodanobacteraceae bacterium | reverse complement strand
TCGCCGGGCGTGCACCGGGTGTTCTGCAAGGGCTGCGGCGCGCAGTTGTACAGCCGGCGCGACGCCACGCCGGAAACGTTGCGATTGCGACTCGGCACGCTGGACACGCCCGTCGAAGGCAAGCCGGGCATGCACATCTTCACCGCGTACAAGGCCGAGTGGTATGACATTCCCGGCGGCGCACCGCAACACCCGGAACGCCCGCCGGCCTGAGCCAAGCCTTCAGCCGGTCGTGAACCCGCTCAGGTTGCGGGGCGACATTTCCTCGCGCTGCACGTGCGCCACCCGCGCGGCGGGCGGCCCGTGGTGCAGCCACGCGAACAACGCAGCCAGCGCTTCGGTGCTGCCGGACGCGACGACTTCGACGCTGCCGTCGTCGCGATTGCTCGCGTAGCCGGCCAGGCCCAGTTGCAACGCGAAGTCGCGGGTCGAGGCGCGGAAGAACACACCTTGCACCCTGCCCGTTACGATGAAGCGTGCGCAGGCCATCGCGTCAGTGCTTGGCCGCCGCGGCAATCGCCGCATCCAGCAGTTTGGCGTCGACCGGACCGATGAAACGCTTGGCGAGATGTCCGTCCGGCGCAATCAGATCCGTCGTCGGCAACCCCGCGGGCATCTCCCATCCAGCCGGCGGATGCTGCATGTCGATGCGTGCCAGCGGGTAGTCGACCGGATGCTCGTGCGCGAACTTCAACACGTCGGCCAACGACTCGGGCTGGTAGGCGAGCCCGACGGCCGCGACGTTCCTGTGCGCGGCGACGTATTTCGAGATGGCCGGCATTTCCGCGATGCATGGCGAACACCACGTCGCCCAGAAATTCACGATGACCCATTTGCCGCGCTCGGCGGCAAGGTCGAAGGTCTTTCCGTCCAGCGTATGAACGCTCAACTTTGGCGCGCTTTCCATCGGATGTGTTTGCGCGACGCCCATGACAGGCGCGCATGCCAACAACGCGACCAGCAACCACGAACCACGACACGACAGGACACGCTTCACGACGACCGATCCTCCGACTGCACCGCCTCCGCGGGCGGCGCCGAACAGAATAACTCGCGCAGCGGCACCGCGAGGTTTTTCTTGAGTGCCGCCTCGGCGCGTTGCAAGGTCACCCTCGCCTCCGGCGCCAACCCCGCCGCGGCACGTTGCATCGCCACTGCATCCTGCGGTAGCCGATAGCCACCCGCATGGAAAAGATCGTCGGCGCACACGCTGTCCATGTCGCGCGCCACCAGCCAGCCACCACCCTCGGCGCGGCGGATCAGGCCGGCGCGCTGCAGGTCGTCCAAATAACGTTGAAGCAGGTCGGCCGTGAGGAAGCGTTCGCGCGCGCGCAATCCCGCATCGTCCAGCGCCGCGCCTGCGCGCTGTGCCTCGGCGAAGCGCTGCACCACGCGCAACAGGCCGACGAATTCGCACCCCGGCGGAAGCAGCTCGTCGCGGTGGCGGTATTCGAAGGCGTGCAGCGCCGCGGCCAGGATCGCGCCCAGCAGCACGATCACCCACGACAGGTACACCCAGATCAGGAAGATCGGGATCGCTGCCAGCGCGCCGTAAACCTCCTTGTAGTTCGCGACGCCCTGCACGTACGCGGCGAAACCCTTGCGCGCGAATTCGAACAGCACGGCGGCCACCAGCGCGCCGGTGATCGCGTCACGCCAGCGCACCCGGCAATTGGGCACCGCCTGGTACAGCACCGTAAGGCCGACCCAGGTGATCAGGAACGGCGCCAGCAACCACAACCGGAAACCCGCGACGCCATGCCCGGCAACGCCGCGCCACAACGGCTGCGCATACACCCACGAACTGACGCCCACGCCCGCCGTCACCAGGATCGGGCCCAGCGTCAACGCCGCCCAATACAGCAGCAACCTCGCGGTACCCTTGCGCCGCGACGCGACGCGCCAGATGCGATTGAAACGATCCTCGATGCTGGACATCATCATCAGCGCGCTGGCCAGCAGGAACAGCACGCCGAACAACGTCAGCTTGCTGGCGTTGTCGGCAAACTGGAGCAGGTATCCTTGCACGGTTTCGCCAGCCGCCGGAACGAAGCTGCGGAAGATGAAACGGGTCACGCTGTCGCGCAGGCCGGCAAACGCCGGGAACACCGACACGATCGCGATCACCGCCGCCAGCATCGGCACGATCGCGAACAGCGTGGTGTATGACAACGCGCCCGCGGTTTCGAAACACTTGTCGTCGAGAAACCGCTTCCACAGGAATCGCGCGAACGCCTGCAGGCGATCGCGGCGCGTACCCTGCTGGTTGGCGGGCGTGGCTCGCATGCCGCGAGGCTAGTGCAATCTTGCTGCAAAAGGAAACTCGAGGTTCATGGAAATCCTGGTCCTGTACTACAGCCGCAACGGCAAGGTCGCGCAGCTCGCGCGCCTGATCGCGCGCGGCGTCGAAGAGATCGAAGGCGTGCGCGCGCGCATCCGCCAGGTGCCGCCGGTCGCGCCGGTCACCGAGGCCGCGCAGCCGCCGGTACCCGATGAAGGTGCGCCCTACGTCGAACCGCGCGACCTGCACGAATGCGCGGGCCTGGTCATGGGCAGCCCGACCCGCTTCGGCAACATGGCCGCGCCGATGAAACAGTTCATCGATTCCACGCCCGCGGAATGGGCGTCGGGCGCGCTGGCCGGCAAACCGGGCGCGGTGTTCACCTCGACGTCGACCATGCATGGTGGACAGGAATCCACGCTGCTGTCGATGATGATTCCG
>DATNAW010000248.1:0-10810 GCA_035572335.1 Rhodanobacteraceae bacterium | reverse complement strand
GACCTGTGCGCGTTGCAGCAACGCCTCGGCGCGCCGGCCAGCCTCGAAGTGATCGAAACGCCGTACGGCCACGACGGCTTCCTGAAAGAACACGAACGCCTTGCGCCGCTGCTGCGCGAAGCCCTGAACGAATGGAGCGTGACATGACGAACCTTGCATCCTGTACGCGCGCGGTGCGCGCCGGCATCGAGACCGACAGCCAGCACGGTGCGGTGGTGCCGCCGCTGCATCTGTCGACGAACTATTCGTTCGCGGGCTTCAATGAAAAGCGCGAGTACGACTATTCGCGCAGCGGCAATCCGACGCGCGATCTTTTGGCCGAAGCGTTGGCCGAGCTCGAGCGCGGCGCCGGCACGGTGGTCGCGGCCAGCGGCATGGCTGCGGTCGCGCTGGCGCTGGAACTGGTGCCGACGGGCGGCAAGGTGCTGGCCGCGCACGATTGCTACGGCGGCACCTGGCGGCTGCTGGAGGCGTGGGCGAAAAAGGGGCGCTTCAGCGTGCGCTTTGCCGACCTCACCGATCCTGCCGCGCTCGCTGCCGGCCTCGCCGAAAATCCCGCACTGGTGTGGGTGGAGACACCATCGAATCCGCTGCTGCGCATCACCGATATCCGCCACGTCGCGCAGGCCGCGCACGCGGCGGGCGCGCTGTGCGTGGTGGACAACACGTTCCTTTCGCCGGCTCTGCAACAGCCGCTGACGCTGGGTGCAGACGTGGTGGTGCACTCGACCACGAAATACATCAACGGCCACAGCGACGTCGTCGGCGGCGCAGTGGTCGCGCGCGAAGCCGAAGTCGCCGAGAAACTGAAGTGGTGGGGCAATTGCCTCGGCCTCACCGGCGCGCCGTTCGACAGCTGGCTGACGTTGCGTGGCTTGCGCACGCTGTCCGCGCGGTTGCGCGCACATCAGGAAAACGCCAGTGCGCTGGCCGACCTGCTGGACCAGCATCCCGCGGTCACGCGCGTGTTCTATCCGGGGCTCGGCGACCATCCGCAGCATGCGCTGGCGCAGCGCCAGCAATCCGGTTTCGGCGCGATGCTGAGTTTCGAACTGGAGGGCGGCGAGGACGCGGTGCGCGCGTTCCTCGATGGCCTGCAATGCATCACGCTGGCGGAATCCCTCGGCGGCGTGGAGAGCCTGGTCGCGCATCCCGCGACGATGACGCACGCGGCGATGGCGCCGCAAGCGCGCCGCGCGGCCGGCATCTCCGACACGCTGTTGCGCCTGTCGGTGGGCATCGAGGACATCGCGGACCTGTCGCGCCACCTGCGCGCCGCGCTGGTGCGCGCGGATGCGGCGGCGCGAAAACGCGTGGCGGTGACGGCATGAACGCGTTGCTGGCGGAAACCGAATGTCGCCGCGTTGAAACGCAGGGCGACATCGCGGTGGTATTGCTGGGAACTGGCAAGGTCGGCGGCGCCTTCCTGCGACTGCTGCTCACGGACGCAGGCGCGAACCTGCGGCTGGCCGGTGCGGCCAACTCGCGCCATCAACAAACGCAGCCCGCTGCGCTGGCCGAGCGCCGCCTGCGTGACCGATTGAATGTCATGGGCGACGCACGCGACGATGCCGCGTTGCTGCGCGCGCTGGATGCGTACGAGGCATCGCACAAGGTGATCGTCGATGCGACCGCGTCGACCGAACTCGCGGCGCTGCATGCGGAGTGGATCGCACGCGGCTGCCATGTCGTCACCGCCAACAAGGCTTTGGCCGGCGGCGCGCTGGATGGCTGGCACGCACTCCGCGCCGCGTGCGCCCAGGGCGCCCATTATGGCGACAGCGCCACGGTGGGCGCCGGTTTGCCGGCACTCGCCACGTTGCGCCGCCTGCACGCCTGCGGCGATCGCATCGCGCGCATCGAAGGCGTGTTCTCCGGTTCATTTTCCTATTTGTTCAATCACTACGACGGGCGGTGTCCGTTCTCGACGCTGTTGCGCGAGGCCTGCGCGCTCGGCTATACCGAACCCGATCCGCGTGCCGACCTTTCCGGCGAAGACGTGGCGCGCAAGCTGTTGATCCTCGCGCGCGCGGCTGGATTTCCATTGCAGCGCAGCGACATCGAAGTCGAGAACCTGGTGCCGGAAGCACTGCGCGTCGTCCCGGAAGCCGAATTCATGGATCGCCTCGACGAACTCGATGCGCCGATCGCGGCACGGCATGCCGCCGCCGTTTCGCACGATGGCGTGCTGCGCTACCTCGCGCGTTTCGACGCTGACGGTCGCGCGCACGTCGGCGTGGCCGAAGTGCCCGCGTCGCATCCCGCGGCGCACCTCCTGGGTGCCGACAACCTGTACGCGTTCACGACATCGCGCTACGCGCAACGTCCGCTGGTGATCCAGGGCGCGGGCGCGGGACCCGAAGTCACCGCGCAGGCGCTGCTGGGCGACATCCTCGCGTTGCGCTGATCAGTCTTCGATCGCGCCGTGGTGCGCCGCGGCCTGCTCGACGTCCGGTGTGCGCCAGCCGCAGGCGAGGCCCCATGCGAAGAAGCCGATCGCGACGACGGCGACGATCAGGAGATCCCAGCCGTAGGGCAGGTAGCCGTGGCCGCCGAACCGCGCGCTGCCGGACCATGACAACGCGGCGATCGCCGGCAGGTAGAAGATCAGCCACAACGCGCCGCGCACCTGTTTCATCAAATCGGCGCCGCCGCGTTGCACCGCGTACCAGAACCACACCGGCAACGCGACCACCATCAGCAGGATGATTTCGCCGGTGCGCGGCCAGCGTGCCCAATACAGAAGTTCGGTTGCGAACACGAATGCGAGGCCCGCGATGACCGGCAGCAGCGGAATGCGCAGCGGCCGGCGCAGTTCCGGCGCGGTGCGTCGCAGCACGCTGACGCTCACCGGTCCGGTGAGGTACGAAATGATGGTCGCCACCGAGATCACTTCCGCCAGCGTCGCCCAGCCGCGAAAGAAGAACATGAAGATGAAGGCCACCACCAGGTTCAGCCACATCGCCGCGCGCGGAATGCCGAAGCGCGGATGCACGCGCCCGAACACTTTCGGCAGCGTGCCGTTGCGTTCCATCCCGTAGATCATCCGCGCGGTGGTCGCGGTGTAGGTCGCGCCGGTGCCGCTGGGGCTGATGAATGCGTCGGAATACAACAGCAGCGCCAGCCAGTTGAGGTTGAGCGCCAGAGCCAGCTGCGCGAAAGGCGATGAGAAATCCAGCGCGTACCAGCCGCCCTTCGCCAAGTCGGCCGGATCCATCGCGCCCAGGAACGCCACCTGCAACAGCAGGTACACGATGGTTGCCAGCACGATCGAGCCGATGATCCCGAACGGTACGTTGCGGCCAGGGTTCTTGGCTTCGCCGGCGAGATTCACCGGGCTCTGGAAACCGTTGAAGCTGAACACGATGCCGCTGATCGCGACCGCGGTCAGGATCGCCGAGATGCTGTAGGCATGCGGGCCCCCGTGCGCACCGACGTGGAAGTTCTCGGGATGGAACGATGTCGCCATCAGCGCGATCGCGGTCAGCGCCGGCACGATCAGCTTGTACATCGTGATCCAGGCGTTGGTCTTCGCGAAAAGATTCACGCTCCAGTAGTTCAACAGGAAGTACACGATCACCAGCGCCGCGGCGATCGCCAGCCCGGTCGTACTCAACACACCGGCGCCGCCCGCTGCGTGGTGGTACAGATCCTGCGCCCACTGCCACGGCCACGAAGCCATGTATTGCACCGACGCTTCGGCTTCCACCGGAATCACCGACGCGATCGCGATCCAGTTGGCCCACGCCGCGATGAAGCCCACCAGCGTGCCGTGCGAATACTGGCCGTAGCGCACCATGCCGCCGGATTCCGGGAACATCGCGCCGAGTTCTGCGTAGGTGATCGCGATGAACAGGATCACCACCGCGCCGATCACCCAGGCCCAGATCGCGCCCGGTCCCGCCAGTTGCGCCGCGCGCCACGCGCCGAACAGCCAGCCCGAGCCGATGATGGAACCCAGGCCCGTGAACATCAGCGCCCACGCGCCGACGTTGCGGCGGATTGCGTTTTCGTGACTCATTGAAACCAACCTTCCCCGGCAAAAACAATGCCCGATGATCGCAGATCACGCCGCGCCTGTCCGGGGACGATCTCATGCGCTCGCGCGCTGAGCACAGCGTCCGGTACGTGGCGGCAGCCCTTGCAGCCGCGCTGGCATGGCGCGGCACGAACCTCCGGCGCCTGGCATGAGTTGGCGATGGCGATCAGGGTTCTCGATCGGACGATGGGTCTGCGTCGAAACGGGCGTCATCGGAGGCGCGCAAGACCCGGTGCAAATGTTCGGTCAGCACGTTGGAGATCAGGTTGATGCCAATGCCGGCCGACAGCAGCGGCAGCAGGTAGAGGGTGAGCGAGAATTCCGAGGCGAACACCTTGTCGTCGAACACGGATGGGGTCGAGCGCGCGATTTCGGAAAGATGCTGCAGCAACAGCACGTCCGCTGCAGACATCAGCAACAGCATCACTGCAAACAGCAGGATGCTCAGACGCTGGATCTGGCGCACCCACAACAGCCCGAAATAGATCATCAGCGGTACCGCCAGCGAAGCCAGCAGGAGCAGCCAGAATTCGACGTGAAAGAAGGCGCTGTCGTTCATCCGAATCACTCCGGACCGCGGGCTGTCAATGTGGAGGCGGCGCCGGCATGGCGAACGCCTCGCGGGTGAGGTTCATCGGCTCGCCGTCGGTGCAGACGACGTCGTCCTCGATGCGGATGCCGCCGTATTTGCGGAAGGCATCCACCTTCGACCACGCGACATCCTTCGCGGCCGGCTTGGCTTTCAATTCGGCCAGCAGCATGTCGATGAAGTACAGGCCCGGTTCGATGGTCACGACCATGCCGGGTTGCAGCACGCGGGTGCAGCGCAGGGCCGGATGGCCTTCCGGTTTCGGGATCGTGTTGCCTTGTTCGTCGCGCGCGAAGCCGGCGACGTCGTGCACCTGCAGGCCGATCAGGTGGCCGAGTCCGTGCGGGAAGAACGTCGAGGAAATGCCGTTCGCGACCGCGGCTTCCGCGCTGCAGGCGATGAAGCCTTGTTCGCGCATCGCCTGCATCAGCACGTGGTGCGCGTGGAGGTGCAGTTCGGGATAGCGTTGTCCCGCGCGCACTTTCGCGCAGAAACCTTGCTGCGCGGTTTCGACGGCGTCGATCAGCCCCTGGAATTCGCCGGCGTCGGGTGACGCGTAGGTGCGCGTGATGTCCGAAGCGTAGCCGTGGAAGCTGCCGCCGGCGTCGATCAGGAACGAGAGTGCGTGCGTGGGCGGGTTGCGGTCGAAGTGCATGTAGTGCAGCACCGCGCCGTGCGCGTCGAGCGCGATGATGTTGCCGTAGGGCAACTGCGCTTCGGTGAGCCGCGTGGCTTTCAGGTATTCGCAGTGGATGTCGAATTCCGACAGGCCTTCGCGGAAGGCGCGTCCGGCGGCGCAATGCCCGTGCACGCCAACCTTGCTGGCCACGCGCATCATGGTGATTTCGTAAGGCGTCTTGAACGCGCGCCGGTAGTGCAGCAGGTGCAGCAGTGGCGCGGGATTGTCGGGAACGATGTCGCCGATCGCGGCATTGGCTTCGCCGACGATCGCGCAGCGCGAAGCCTCTTTCGGCAAATGCGCGCGCGCCTCGTCCGGCGTGCGGATGGTCACGATGTCGAAGTGTTCCACCCAATAGCCGGCAGGTGCGGCGGGCACGACATGCCAGTAGTCGCGCGGCTGCAGGAACACGAGTTTCGGTCTGTCGCCGGGCGTGTACACGATCCAGCTGCCGGGCGCGTCGATCAGCGGCAGCCAGTGCAGGAAATGCGGGTTGGCCTTGAACGGATAGTCCTGGTCGTCGAGGAACCAGCCGTGCGGCACGCCCGCGGCGATCACCAGCGTGTCGCGGCCGCACGCAGCCAGCGCGTCGGCGCTGCGTTTTTCGATTTCGGCGAGGTGCGCGGGATACAGCGCGGAAAGATTGTCCTGCGGCGATGCGGTCATGGCGGTGCTGCGTGGATCCGGAACCGCCATGATGCGGCGAAGTGCGCCGCAATGCTAGGCCGCGCTTGCTTCCAGCCAGCGATCGAGGCAGGCCGCGGCGGCGCCGCTGATCGAGATGATCCGCAGGCCCGACCATTGATAGCCGTTGGTCGCGGCCTGGTCGGTCCACATGGTGTGCACGCCGGCTTCGATTTCCTCGTTCACGCCGCGTGGGTTGGGCAGGCGGAAGCGCAACTGGTACAAGGCGTCGTCGCGCAGGGGCCGGTGGCAGATCAACATCAAACCCGTGCGGGAGAGGTTACCTACGCGGCCGATGTTCTCGCCGCTGATGCTGTCGGTCACCTCGATCGGGACCGCCGTGGGTTTTCGCGGGGCGCTGCGACGTTCGTCGTTCATGTCGCGGAGTCCGTGGTTGCGTTGGTCTTGCCGAATTTTTTCAATCCTGCCATCAGTGCGTTCCACGCGCGGTCGATCATACCGCCATCCTGCTTCGGAAGGACACGTACCTGGCCGCGCGCCATCATCCGTGCGATCTGCTCCAGCGTGCGTTCAGGCGACGCCGTGCCCCGCGCGTTGACCACGAGGCAGCGCCCGCTGGGCGGGTTGTACCAAGCCAGCTTGCGCGCGGCCTTCTGGCCCTGCTGGTTGAGGGTGAACTCCAGCCAGCTTCCGAACGGCAGGGTTTTCAACGTGTCAAGCGCGCGGCGCTCGCTGGACGTCAGCGGCAACTTGCGCGGACCGGCTTGCACTGCGCCCGGTTCGTCTTCGCCGGGCTTGTGGCGCGACTTCAACCGGATCAGCAATTCGGTTTGCGTCGGTATCGGCGCGCTGCCCGCGTCAGGCGCTTCCTGCGGCAGATCCAGCGCGTAGCGGGTGATCTGGTCGGCTTCGGTCGCCTGCAGGCCAACCTGCGTCAGCCCGTGATTGAAATCCGCGGCGAGCCGGGTATTGTCGCGTTCGGACGGCGCGCCCAGCAACTGGTCGACGGCGGCCAGCCGGCGGCGATACGCCTCGCTGTTTTCGCCTTCGCGCAGCAGCGTCAGCGTGAGCGCGTCGGCCCACGCGTTTTCCAGAAGCGCGCGGATCAACGGAGTGGTCTTGCGTTTCGACACGCGCGATCCGATCGCCTTGGCGGCCGCGGCGCGCGCGTCGTGAAGGCGATCGCGGCCCTGCGCGGCTTCGACCTGGCGGCGCTCGGCGATTTCGGCGCGGCGGGAAATCAGTTTCAGGTGCGTGTCGAGGTCGTCGGCTTCCTTCTGGATGACCCCCATGTCGCCGTTGCTGTCGTCGACCACGCGCTTGACGCTGCGCTGCAGACGCTGGTTCAGCGCGTTGTCGAATTTCTCGTCGCTGCGGTCGAGCCACAGATTGGCCGTTTCCAGCACCAGGTTCAGCAGGCGCCGCGCTGGATGGTTGCGCACGGTGAAGAAATTGCTGTCCGACAGCGCGATGCGCAGCAGCGGCACCTGCAGGTTCGCCAGCAGTTGCTGGGCGATGCCTTCGGTGCGGGTTTCGGTGAGCAACTGGTCGTAGAGCAAGCCGATCAGATCGAGCGCGTCTCGATGTTCCGGCTGCAACTGCACGGCGTTGCCGTTCGAGGCGCGGCGCAACTGTGCCATCAGGTCGCCGCTCAGGCGTGCGCCAGGTTGCGGTGCGCCGTTGCGCGAAGGCAGCGCCTGCAATGCCGCCAACGCTTCCTGCAGTTCCGGCATCGAGGCGAATTGCGCCGATTGCGCGGCCGCGGCTTCGGCCTCCGGATTGAGCGCGCGACGGCGCGCGTCGAGCAAGGCGTGCAATTCGCCCATGCCCGGTCCGGCCGGCGCGGTGAAGTTGATGGCCGGCGCGATCGGGGCGGCATCGTCCGCGCTGCCCGGCGCGGCCGGCGCTTCGGGCGAGGCGGGACGCGCGCCGGAATGCGCGCGGCGCGGCAGATAGCTGCGCAGGTCGGGCAGGATGCCGGACGATTTCAGGTGCTCGTTGAGCCGCGCATAAAACGTTTCGGCCGCAGCGAACAGGCGCCGGTCGCACAGGCGGTAGAACAACAGGCGGTGTTCGCGCTGCAGGCCGAAATCGGTCGCGGCTTCGCCCAGCACGGTCGCGAGCGAATGCGGGCCGGGCGGCAGCGCCTCATTGTCCAGCGGCGGAGCGCCTGCCAGCACGGCATAACGGTGGCAGAGATCGAAGATCGCGTTGCCGGCGTGTAGTTCGGTGCGCGTGGAAAGGTCGTCCAGCGCCATGGTTTCGTCGAACTCGTGCGGATCGACCAGCGAGAGGTCGCCGCTGATGCGCGGATCGTTTTCGGGCGTGGCCGCGGATCGGTCGATGCCGGCAAAACGCTGCTCCAGCAGGGCCATGAAGCGGGCCTGGAAACGCGGGCGCAGGCGCTTGACGTCCTTCAGCGCTTCCATCGCTTCGTGCTGGGCCTGGCCGCCGCTGGATTGCTCGCCGATCCGGAACAGTTCGTGCTCCAGATCGTCCAGCGCCGAGCGCAGCAACGGTTCCAGCAAGCCACCGCACTCGGCAATCTGTTGCGCGAGCACGTGCCGCGCGCGCGGCGCGAGGTCGCTGCGGTCGGCAAGTGTCGGCATGTGCGGCTGCTTGTCCATCGATTCCCCAAGTAGGCGCGATGCAAGCTTCCTGCCAGCGCCAACCCCGCCCAACGTGGCGATTCTATGGAAGCCGGGGGAAAAGTGCCACGGACTTTTCGGATGTCATTCGTCGCCGGTCCGGATCCGCACCGAAACCTGGCCGCCGTCCACCTCCACATCCACCTGCATGGGCCGGCAGCACACCTGGCAATCCTCGACGTAGCTGGTCGAACCGGCCGATTCGTCCACCAGCAATTCGATGGGCTCGCCGCAGTAGGGGCAGGTGGCGCTGACGGATTCAGGCATGCGGGTGCTCCGGTGTGTCGGGCAGGAAAACTTCGATCAGATCGTTGAGGAAACGCTGGCCGAGTGGCGTGGGCTGGAGGCGATCCGGTTCGTCGAGCAGCCAGCCGCGCGCGTGCGCTTCGTGGAGTGGCGCCGCGATCGCTGCTTCGGGCAAGCCGGTGCGGGTCATGAAGTCCGTGATGGTGACGCCGCCGTTCAAGCGCAAGGCGTTCAACATGAATTCGAATGGAAGTTGCCCGGCGCCGATCGTTTCGGCACCACCGATGCGTTGCGGCGTGCTTGCATGTTGCAGGTAGGCGACGGGGGAACGGATTTTCCAGCGGCGGTGGATGGCGCTCGCGTCCGTGAGCTTGCCGTGCGCGCCCGCGCCGATGCCGAGGTAGTCGCCGAACGTCCAGTAATTGAGGTTGTGGCGGCAATGCCTGCCCGGTTGCGCATACGCCGACACTTCGTATTGCGCGTAACCGGCCTGTGCCAGCCGCGCCTGACAGGCCTCCTGCATGTCCCAGGCCGCGTCGTGGTCGGGCAGCGGCGGCGGTGTCCTGGCAAACGGCGTGCCGGGTTCCAGCGTCAACTGGTAGTGCGAAAGGTGCGCGGGCTGCAGCGCGATCGCGCGTTCGACATCGGCCAGCGCGCCGTCGAGCGTTTGCTGCGGCAACGCGTACATCAGGTCGAGGTTGATGTTGTCGTACCCCGCGTCTTGCGCCTGCTTCACCGCATGTTCCGCTTCCAAGGCGGAATGGATGCGGCCCAGCGCGCGCAGTTTTTCGTCATCGAAACTCTGCACGCCGAAGCTGATGCGATTCACGCCGGCTGATCGGTAACCGTCGAAGCGCCCGTGTTCGACCGTGCCGGGATTGGTTTCGAGCGTGACCTCGCAATCGCGCGCGAACGGGATGCGCGCCGCGGCGCCGTCCAGGATCGCCGCGATCGAATCAGGCGCGAACAGGCTGGGCGTGCCGCCGCCGAAAAACACGCTGGTGATTTCACGTCGTGCGAGCGCATCGCCGAAATCCGCGATGTCGCCGTCGAGGTCGGCCAGCAGCGCCGCGACATATTGACGCTCCGGCATCGCCGCGCGCAGCCCGTGCGAATTGAAGTCGCAGTAAGGGCACTTCCTCACGCACCACGGGATGTGGATGTACAGCGAAAGCGGGGGCGGGCTGAAAACCAAGTTCATCATTACGGATCGCATCCTGCGATCCGCCCTGCGGGCCGCCTTTCGGCGTTCGCTCCGGCATCCCTGCCTCCGCAGTCCCGCGCAAGCGAGAATCCGGTGTCGCGGATCAGGTTCCGCAACATCGCCAAGGCCTGCCCGCGATGGCTGATGCGGTTCTTCAACGCGGGCTCGAGTTCGGCGGAACCCAGCCCGCCACCGTCATTGGGCAGGAACACCGGGTCGTAGCCGAAACCGTGTTGGCCGCGCGGCGCGTGCAGCACGCGGCCGCGCCAGCGGCCGGCCGCGATGATCGGATCGGGATCATCGGCGCTGCGCAGCAGTGCCAGCACGCACGTGAAGTGCGCGCCGCGCTTCGCATCCGGCACGCCTTCGAGTTCGCGCAACAGTTTCGCGTTGTTGCCGGCGTTGTCGCCGTGCACGCCGGCGTAGCGCGCGGAATACAGTCCGGGCGCACCCTCCAGTGCGTCCACGCACAACCCGGAATCGTCCGCCAGCGAGGCCATGCCGGACGCGCGCGCGACATGGCGCGCTTTCAGGATTGCGTTCTCGATGAACGTCAGCCCGGTTTCCTCGGCATCGCCGATGCCGAGTTCCGATTGCGCAACCAGATCGATGCCGCTTCCCGCCAGCAACTCGCGCAGTTCCACGAGCTTGCCGGCGTTGCCGCTGGCCAGCACCAGCTTCATGTGGTCAGGGCCATCCCTTGCGCCTCGATCAATTCGCCGACGCCCTTCTGCGCCAGCGCCAGCAGCGCGTCGAGTTC
>DATNAW010000247.1:0-3022 GCA_035572335.1 Rhodanobacteraceae bacterium | reverse complement strand
CGCGTCGGCATTAAGCAGGAACTCGGCATCGTGGTAACGCTTGGCAAGTTCACGGGTGGAGGCCATGTCGGTTTCCTCGTCGCCCGAGAACACCATGATCATGCCGCGCTTGGGCACGTAGTGTTCGCGCTTGAAGCGCATGAAGGTTTCAATCAGCGCGATCACGTTGGTCTTCATGTCGGCCACCCCGCGGCCGTACAGGTAACCGTTTTCCTCGATCAGCTTGAATGGATCGCGCTGCCAGTCCGCGGGGTTGGCGGCCACCACGTCCATGTGTGCGGACAGCAGGATCGGCTTGAGGCTCTTGTCGCTGCCGCGGTAATGCACGACCAGCGCCGCGGTGTGTTCGACCGGGATGATCTCGATGTCTGACTTGGCGAAGCCCGCCGATTCCAGCTTGCCCGCGAGGTATTGCGCGAACGCCGGCACCTGGTCCTTGCCCTCGACGGTTTGCGCGGCAATCGCATGCCGCAACATGTCCATCGTTTCCGGCTGCGGCTTTGCGACGCGTTGCGCGACAGCCAGCGAAGAACAGCCCAGTGCCAAGGCCAAGGCGCCGGCCACCAAGGTGCGATGCATGGACATGAGGATCTCCCCGGCTCGAAAAACGTCAGGGTATCGCCACGTCAAGGCGTCCGCACGGGTAGGACGTCACGATTTGTCCTGCACCGCTTCGATCTGCATCTGCAGGTCCACCCGCATGTCCATGCCGAACGATTGGCCGGCGTCGATGCCGAAGTCCGCGCGGTTGAGCGTCGCCGAGGCCTCCGCGCCGCAGCGTTCGCGTGGCTTGACCACGAAATCGGGAATGCACTTGAAGTGCTCGATCTTCAAGTCCAGCGGACGCGTCACGCCGTGCATCGTCAGCTTTCCGACCACGCGCGTCGGTGCGCCGCCGGTGAAATCCGCGAGCGTCCCGTCGTACACCGCGGTCGGATATTTCGCGGCATCGAAGAACGTGCATTGGGTTTTGCACAGCGGCGGAGGGAATACGGCTTTCAGCACCGCCTGTTTCAGTGGCGGATTGCCGAAATTGATGCTGTCGATCTTCGTGACGATGTGCACCGTGCCCGTTCGTTTCTGTCGATCCAGCGTGATCGTGCCGCTCGTGTGGTTGAACTTGCCGCGCCACGTCGACAGTCCGAGGTGATCGGCGGCGAAACTCGGGTAGGTGTGGTCCGGGTCGATGGTGAAATGCAGCGGTGCGGCTGTGGCGGCACTACTGGCGAGCAACAACGCGAGTAGCGTGAGGCGCATGGTTTTTCTCCGGCGTTCTGGACGGAGGCCGCGCGTCCGCGTCGCCTGCTTTTCCATCGCCGGCATCCGTTCCTGCGCGCGCTGCCATTCCTGTCGTAAAACGATCGGCGGTTTCATGTGGGTGCGCCGATCATTGGGGACGGTTGCAGTTGACCATCCAGTTCGCGCCGAAGCGGTCGGTGAACATCCCGAAGCGCAGCGCCCAGGACGTTTCGGCGATCGGCATGTCCACCTTGCCGCCTTCGCTGAGTGCCGCGAACAGGCGCTCGGCCTCGGCGGGCGTGTCGACATGCAGCGACACCCGGTTGCCGCGGATGCCGGGATAAGGCTCGCCGTTCGGCGGGCACCAGTCGGACGCCATCAACTGCGCATCACCGGCATCGAGCCGCACGTGCGCGATCAGGTTGCGCATTTCCGCCGGCATCCGTTCGCTGCCGGGCATTTCGCCGAAGGTGACTTTCATCGTGACCTTGCCGCCCAGGCATTTGGCGTAGAAGTCGAAGGCTTCCGCGGCCCGGTTGTCGAAAAACAGATAGCTGACGAGTTGCATGGTGGGTTCCTCGTTGATGGCCGATGTTCGTATGGACGACGATAGGCTTTGCGCGAATTCGACAAACGCGGCGACATGCGTTCAGGCCGCTTCGGACAACACGGGATACGGTTCGCGCCAGGCGTCGAGTTCATTGAGCCGATCGTGCCAACGCCGCACGTTGGGGAATTCGTCCAGCGGAATGGACGCGCGCTCGGCGTAGGGCAGCACCGAGGCCACCGCGAAATCGGCGATGGTGATGCCGTTGCCGACCAGCCAGCGGCGGTCATGCAGATGGACGTCCAGCACCGCTGCAAAACGCCGCCATTCCTTGCTGGCCCG
This sequence comes from Rhodanobacteraceae bacterium, assembly GCA_035572335.1. GTDB lineage: Bacteria > Pseudomonadota > Gammaproteobacteria > Xanthomonadales > Rhodanobacteraceae > 66-474. The sequence continues at coordinate 894 of DATNAW010000247.1, read as the reverse complement.
CTTCACTTCACCCGGATCGATGTCGCCCAAGCCGAAGCGCGGCTTGATGATGTGTTCGAAATACAAGCTGGAACCGTTGCGATAGAAGTGCGCGAGATCCCAGCTCAGCCAGCGGATCACCTCGATCTGGCGGTCGTCCTGCGGCCACAGATCGGAATCCGCGCGTGCAGCCAGATGGCACATGATCGCGTTGGCTTCCCACAGCGTGCGCGTGCCGTCGATCAGCGTCGGCACTTTGCCATTGGGATTCAGCGCCAGATATTCGGGCCGCCGATGCGCGCCGCGGCCGAGATCGACGTGCACGAACTCGACGGGCGATTGCAGGTACTTGGCGGCCGCACAGGCCTTGCGCGGATTGACGGTGTCGAACCAGTAGAGCTTCATGCGGCTTCTCCTCTAGGTATTTGCGGAAGGTCCATTCCGATGACGAATGGCGGGCTGTGACTTCGACACGGGCTTGCGATCCATGTGCGACGGAGGCGCCGCCAAGCAGGGTCCGCCCGCAAGCCTGCGCAGGGTAGCTGCGGTCTCTTCGCCGATTTCATCGAGCAGCTTGCGCTGCGTCTTGCGCCAGGTCGGCAGCGCAGCCTCCAGCGCGCGCGAACCCTTGGCCGTGATGGCGGCGATGCGCGAACGGGCGTCGTCGCGGTCCGGCCGCAGCGTCACCCATGCGTTGTGTTCGGCCACGGCGAGGTTCCGCGTCAGCGTGGTGCGGTCGGCGGAAAGCAGTTCGGCCAGATCACCGATCGATTTCGGTCCGGCCAGATGCAGCGCAGACAGCACGGTGAACTGGGTCGCGCGAAGCCCGTGCGCGCGCAGCGCCTGGTCGAATTCGCGGGTGATCGCGCGCGAGGCGCGCCGGGCCGCGAGGCACAGGCAGCCCGTGGTTTCGAA
>DATNAW010000246.1:0-3103 GCA_035572335.1 Rhodanobacteraceae bacterium | reverse complement strand
ATGGTGTACAAATGTACACCATGGCCGTCGAACCTTCCAAACGCAACCAGATCCTGGCCTTCATCCGACGCCGGATTGTGGCCGGACAGCCGCCCAGCCTGGCGGAAATCGCCGACGCGTTTGGATTCGCCTCGCGCAACGCCGCGCAGAAGCACGTGCTGGCATTGGCCGAGGCGGGAGTCATCGAACTGGCCCCGAATCAGAAACGCGGTATCCGCCTACCCGGCGCTGGGCGACCGAACCTGGTGGTGCTGCCGGTGCTGGGCCGCGTCGCGGCCGGTGCCCCGGTCGGGCCGGACCTTCGCCACGATCAGGAACTCTGGCTGGATGGACGACTGTTCGCGCGGCGGCCGGATTATCTGCTCAAGGTCCAGGGCGACTCGATGATCGAGGAGGGCATTCTCGATGGCGATCTGGTGGGCGTGCAGCGCACGCCGGAAGCCCGCAATGGCCAGATCGTCGTGGCCCGTGTCGATGGCGAGATGACGATCAAGCGTCTGCAGCGCGGGCGCGACCACATCCGGTTGCTGCCACGCAACCCGGCGTATGCACCGATCGTGGTATCGCGCGGACAGGACTTCGCGATCGAAGGCATCTACTGCGGTCTCATGCGCCGGGATTGATATGGCCGCCGTCGTTGCGCTCGAATCATTGCTGGCTACCCAGACCTTGTGGCATGCGGGCCGGCCCGCGGCCATCAGGACGGATGGTGAGCCGACCGGCTACGCGCACCTCGATGCACTGCTGCCGCAGCGAGGCTGGCCGCGCCGTGCGCTCACGGAATTGTTGTTGCCGGCCGATGGTGTCGGCGAACTGTCGTTGCTCATGCCTGTGCTGTCGCGTTTCGCCCGGGCTGGCGCCACGATCGCCTTGATCGCGCCGCCGTATCTGCCTTATGCCCCGGCATGGCAGGCGGCCGGCGTGGACCTGATGCAACTGGAAGTGATCGACGCGGCGCCGCGCGATGCGTTGTGGGCGTTCGAACAGTGCCTGCGCAGCGGCGCTTGCGCGGCGGTCGTCGGCTGGCCGCTGCACGCCGATGCTTCGGCGCTGCGTCGCTTGCAGGTGGCGGCCGACAGTGGAGCATGCCTCGGCTTTGCACTGCGCGATCGCGCGCATGCGGGCAGTCCATCGCCTGCATCGCTGCGCCTGGAATACGGCCTCGATCCTCAAGGCAACGGTGCCTGGCGTGTGCGCAAATGCCGCGGCGGCCCGGTGCCAACGAAGGCCTTTGCGCCGGCGGCATGGTGAGGCGCGCGCATGTTGTGGGCATGCATACTGCTGCCGCAGCTGGCGCTGGACGCCGTCCTCCGCCGTTTGCCTGATCCTTCCGCGCCGCTGGCGCTGGTCGGCGGCCCCGCGCAGTTGCGCACGTTGCACGCGGTCAACCCGGCTGCCGCCGCGGCCGGCCTGCGCGCGGGCATGCGCCTGACGGCAGCGCACGCACTGCTGCCCGATTTCGCGATGGTCGATCATGATCCGCAAGCCGAAGTGCATTGGCAGCGGTTCCTTGCCGCCTGGGCTTATCGCCACAGTTCGCTGGTCAGCGCGCAGTGGCCGGGCTGCATCGTGCTGGAGGTGCGTGCGAGTTTCGGTTTGCTCGGGCCGTGGCCGCGGATCGAGGCACGGTTGCGCGGGGAACTCGCCGCGCTGGGTTTCACGCATCGCATCGCGATGGCACCGACGCCACGCGCCGCGCGCGTGCTGGCGGGACTGCGCGATGGGTTGGCGGTCGATCATCCGGCTGCGATGCAGGGATTGCTGGATCGCGTGCCGGTGCGCCGTGCGCTGTTGCCGGATGATGCCGGCGAGCGGTTGCATCGCATGGGTATCCGCGACGTACGCGCCGTGCGTGCGTTGCCCACGGACAGCGTGCGCCGTCGTTTCGGGCTGCCGTTGCTTGAACATCTCGACCGGTTGTACGGCAACGCCGACGATCCGTTGGCGTACTACGCGCCACCCGACCACCTCGACAGCCGGATTGAACTTGAGTGCGAAGTGGAGAGCCATGTCGCGCTGCTGTTTCCGCTGCGCCGGATGATCGGCGACCTGTGCACTTGCCTGTCGATCCGCGATGGCGGCGTGCAGCGATTCGTGTTGCGGCTGGAACACGAAACAGCGCACACCGACGTGGAAGTCGGCCTGCTCGCAGCCGAGCGCGATCAGGCGATGCTGTTCGAATTGACCCGCAGCCGGCTGGAACGGGTGCAACTCGACCGGCCCGTGGTGGCGATGCGGCTGCTGGCGCGGGAACTGCCGCCGTTCGTGCCGGCGACACGGGATCTTTTCGACGTGCGCGTGCAGCAGTCGCTGCCGTGGCCGCAACTGCGCGAACGCCTGCGCGCCCGCGTCGGCGATACGGCGGTGTACCGGATTGCGCCGACCGGCGATCCGCGGCCGGAACGCGCGTGGCGACGCGCGGAAGAAAACGCGCGCATCGACCGGGCGCCGATCCGTCCACCGCGGCCCTTGTGGCTGCTGCCGAAACCCATTCCATTGCGCGATTCAAACTTGCGCATCGTGTCGGGTCCGGAGCGGCTGGAAAGCGGCTGGTGGGACGGTGGCGAGGCACGACGTGACTACTACGTCCTCGAAACCTCGCAGGGACAGAAAGCTTGGGCGTTCGCGCCGCCGGGCGAGCAGGGCGGCTGGATGCTGCACGGGTGGTTCGCGTGAGCGGGGACGATCTCGTGTACGGCTTGCCGCCGGATACGCCGGGCGCGCGTCCGCCACGCGCATGGACGGTGGCGCAGCGACTGAGCCATTGCGCAGCCAACGATGCAAGCGTGCCTGGTGAGTTGCCCGCTTACGCGGAGTTGCACTGCCTGTCGGACTTCTCGTTCCTGCGTGGCGCAGCCAGCGCGGAAGAACTGTTCCTGCGCGCCAGGCAATGCGGCTACGAGGCACTGGCGATCACCGACGAATGCTCGCTGGCCGGCATCGTGCGCGGTTTGGAAGCTTCGCGCGCCACCGGCCTCAAGCTGATCGTCGGCAGCGAATTCACGTTGATCTGCGGCCTTCGTTTCGTGCTGCTGGTCGAGACGCAGGCCGGCTACACACGACTGTGCGAACTGATCACCGTCGCGCGGCGTGCTGCGCGCAA
>DATNAW010000245.1:0-7992 GCA_035572335.1 Rhodanobacteraceae bacterium | reverse complement strand
AGGATGCCGCGGATCAGCGCGCCGGCGTTCGCGGCATTGCCGACGAGCCAGCCGCCCTGCTCGACGTACGGCGCGGCGCCGCGCACGTGCGGATTCTGTTCCGCGATCGCGAGCGCCTGTTGCCAGTTGGGCATGCTGTTGCCGACACCGCTGATGGTGGCTTGCGACACCATCGCCAGCGTGCGCGAGCGCAATTCGCCGTCGAACCCGTTCATCACCGAGATCACCGTGATCAAGGCGGTCAGGCCGATGACCAGCCCGAGCATCGACACCACGCTGATGAAGGAAATGAAATGGTTCCGCCGCTTGGCGCGGATGTAGCGGGTGCCGATGTAGAGTTCGAGGGGACGGAACATGCGAGGCAACCGGACCTGTCGAGGTGATGACCAAACACCCGTTCGCGCTGAGCGTAGTGAGCATCGCGAACGAAGCCGAAGCGCCGCCGTCCTTCGACTTCGGTCCCATCTTTGTTCAAGACGGGACCTACGCTCGGGACGAACGGAATATGACGCGCAAGCGTGATGGAATCATCCTGCACGGGCAAGCGGTTCAGACCATCAACCCCTGTCGGCGTTCCCTGACGCGGTGGTGCCGGTGGTTTCCGCGCCAAGCCGCATCCGCAGCCTGCGCCGGGTATCCGCATCGAGATTGTCGGGCAGAAGCCACAGATGCGCGCGCCCGCGCGGCGGCCAGCGCAGCGTCAGCACGATCAGCGGCCCGAGCACGCGTGCGCTGCCGACGGCGCCTTGCATCATTCGCCCGGATTCGACGAGGTTGTCGCGCAGCGTGATTTCGGTGGTTCCGTCCTCCCGCCACACCAAAGCCCTGACGCGCGGCCGCAACATGCCGGCGACGACGGCGGCGACGTAGGCCACGGCTGCGAGATGGAGGCCATGATGCAGCCACGCCGGACCGTGCATCAGTTGTACCGCGACAAGCGCGAGCACGCCGACGACGAGCGTCGCGATCACCAGCAGCCACGACACGCGGCAGGCGAACCCGATGGCTGGCGCCTGTTTCACGGCGCGAGTCCCGCGCGCTGGCGGATTTCGGCGACGATCGCGCGCCAGTCCGCGCGCGGCGGTTCGGCGTGCCCCATCAGCCAATCCCAGAGTTCCGGATCCTGCCGGTCCAGCAACGCATCAAACACGACGAATTGCGCCTCGTCCATCGACGCACCGTGCGCTTCCAGCCAGCCGCCCAGCAACGCGTCGAGTTCGCGCGTCCCGCGTCGGCAACGCCACTGGATGCGCTTCAGTCGCGCGTCGGTAGAAGGCACCCTTCCGCTCCCCGCAGAATCCGCGCCATCAGACGGTGCGGTTGACCAGCATCAACTTGATCTCGGCGATCGCCTTGGCCGGGTTCAAACCCTTCGGACAGGTGTTGGTGCAATTCATGATGGTGTGGCAGCGATACAGCTTGAACGGATCGTCCAGGTTGTCGAGGCGTTCGCCGGTGGCTTCGTCGCGCGAATCGATGATCCAGCGATACGCCTGCAGCAGCGCCGCCGGGCCGAGGAAACGCTCGGGGTTCCACCAGTAACTCGGGCACGATGTGGAACAGCACGCACACAGGATGCATTCGTACAGACCGTCGAGCTTCTTGCGATCTTCCGGCGATTGCAGGCGCTCGCGCGAACCCGGCGCGCTGGTGGTTTGCAGCCACGGCTCGATCGACGCGTACTGCGCGTAGAAATGCGTCAGGTCCGGCACCAGGTCCTTGACCACCGGCATGTGCGGCAGCGGATAAATGTTGACGGGTCCGTCAGGCAATTCATCCAGGCCCTTGGTGCAGGCCAGTGTGTTCTCGCCATCGATATTCATCGCGCACGAACCACACACGCCCTCGCGGCAGGAGCGGCGCAGCGTCAGCGTCGGATCGATCTCGTTCTTGATCTTCAGCAGGACGTCCAGGACCATCGCCATGCCGGTGACGTCCACCTCGTAAGTGTCCACGCGCGGATTGCCGCCGACGTCGGGATCCCAGCGATACACCTTGAAGCTGCGCACCTTCTTGGCGCCGGGCTTCGCGGTGAAATGTTTGCCCTTCTGCACCTTCGACATCTGTGGCAATGTGAATTCGGCCATTTCAGTACCTTTGTTTGTAGCTCGCTGCGTTCATTCAAACGGCAAGTCGCTCGTTGCACTCGCTGCAAGTCGCGCCTTCGGCGCTGCAAATGGTCGGGAAAAGCCGCAAGCCCGGCTCTTCGCTTACTCTTTACAGGGCGCGCAGCGCCCGACTAACCCTTTGCCGCTCTCAATAAACCCGCTTCTTCGGCGGCACGGTCGCCACTTCGTCATCCATCGTGTTCGAATGCACCGGCCGGTAATCGAATCCGCAACGGCCGTTATCGTCGACCGTCACCAGCGTGTGTTTCATCCATTCTGCGTCGTTGCGCTCGGGGAAGTCCTCGCGCGCATGTGCGCCGCGGCTCTCCGGGCGTTGTCCCGCCGAGTGCATGGTGGCGACCGCCTGTCCCAGCAAATTGGCGAGCTCGAAGGTTTCGACCAGATCGGAATTCCAGATCAGCGAGCGGTCCGTCACCTTGATGTCCGCGAAGCCCGCGTAGACCTCGTCGATCTTCGTGCAGCCCTGCTGCAGCGTTTCGGCTGTGCGGAACACGGCGGCGTCGGCCTGCATGGTCTTCTGCATCTTCAGGCGCAGTTCGGCGGTCGGCGTGCCGCCGTTGGCATGGCGCAGCTTGTCGAGGCGCGTCAATGCAGGTTCCAGCGCGTCGGAAGGCAGGTCACGGTGCGGCGTATCGGGTTTGATGACTTCGGCGCAACGGTTGGCGACTGCGCGGCCGAACACAACCAGGTCCAGCAAGGAATTCGAACCGAGGCGGTTGGCGCCATGCACCGACACGCACGCGGCTTCGCCGATCGCGAACAGCCCCGGTACCACCACGTCGGGATCGTCGCCCACCTTCTGCACCACTTCGCCGTGGTAGTTGGTCGGGATGCCACCCATGTTGTAGTGCACGGTCGGCAGTACCGGAATCGGTTCCTTCGTGACATCCACGCCCGCGAAGATGCGCGCCGTTTCGGAAATACCCGGCAGGCGTTCCTTCAACACGTCGGCGCCGAGGTGCGCAAGGTTCAGGTGCACGTGGTCGGCGTGCCCGCCGACGCCGCGGCCTTCGCGGATTTCCATGGTGATGGCGCGGCTGACCACGTCGCGCGAGGCCAGGTCCTTGGCATTCGGCGCGTAGCGCTCCATGAAACGTTCGCCCTTGGAATTGGTGAGATAGCCACCCTCGCCACGCACGCCCTCGGTGATCAGGCAGCCCGAACCGTAGATGCCGGTCGGGTGGAACTGCACGAACTCCATGTCCTGCAGCGCCAGCCCCGCGCGCAGCGCCATGCCGCCGCCGTCGCCGGTGCAGGTGTGCGCCGAGGTGCAGGAAAAATACGCACGCCCGTAGCCGCCGGTCGCCAGCACGACCGCGTGACCCTGGAACAGGTGCAGCGTGCCCTCGTTCAAGTCGATCGCCAGCACGCCGGTGATGCGTCCGCTGCGCGGATCCTTCACCAAGTCGGTCGCGAAGTATTCGACGAAGAACTTGGCGTCGTGCTTCAGCGCCTGTGTGTACAGCGTGTGCAGGATCGCGTGCCCGGTACGGTCCGCCGCGGCACAGGTGCGCTGTGCGACGCCTTCGCCGTAGCGCGTGGTCATGCCGCCGAACGGGCGCTGGTAGATCTTGCCTTCGGGCGTGCGCGAGAACGGCACGCCGAAGTGTTCGAGCTCGATGACTGCCGGTATCGCTTCACGGCACATGTATTCGATGGCATCCTGGTCACCCAGCCAGTCGCCACCCTTCACGGTGTCGTAGAAGTGGTACCTCCAATCGTCCTCGCCCATGTTGCCGAGCGCGGCGGCCACGCCGCCCTGCGCCGCGACGGTGTGCGAGCGGGTCGGGAACACCTTGGTGACGCACGCGGCCGAAAGACCCTTCGCGGCGAGTCCCATCGTCGCGCGCAACCCCGCGCCGCCCGCGCCGACCACCACCACGTCGTATTGATGCGTTTCGACCTTGTAACTTTCAGAAGGCATGTCCGTCCCTTTTCCGGGATTAGTAGTAACCGGTGCCGGTGAGCCACACCGACAGCACGGCCATCACGCTGGCCAGCGCCGCCAGCACGGCACCGAAGCGGAGCGCGACCTGCAAGGTCACTTCCAGCCAGCGCGTGTGCACGTAATCCTCGATGATCACCTGCAGCCCGAGCGCGCCGTGCCAGAACAGGCACACGCTCAACACGATCAGGAAAATCGCGTGCACCGGCTGCGCGATCGACGCCAGCACTTCCGGATAGGTTGCGTGCAGCAAGCCGCCCACGAGGAAGAGGAACCAGATCGACAGCGGGATCAGCGCGACCGCGGTGACGCGCTGGATCCACCAATGATGGACGCCGGTGCCCGATGCGCCGTTGCCGCGCGCAACCTTGAGCGGCGTGCGCAGGCCTTCCTGCCCGGGATAAGCACTCATGCCGCACCTCCGCCCATGCGCACGATGAAGAGGATCCAGACGATCACGGTCAGCACCACGCTGAGTGCGAGGATGCCCCAGCCAACCTTCCAGTAAACCGGCGCAAATTCGCGGTCGCGGTTTGCGGGTCCATAGCCTTGCCCTGCGTCGTGCAGCAGGTGGTAGATGCCGTGGCAGAGATGAAAAAGCAGCGACCACGTCCACAGGAACAGCAGGATCATGCCGCCGAGGCTGCCGCAAAATCCCGCAAACATATCCCACGCCGCACCGCTGGATGCCGCAGCGATCAGCCCCCACGCCACCAGCAACGCGCCCAGGCAGAGGAACAGTCCGGTCAACCTGTGCAGCGTCGACTGCAGCATGTTGATGCGCCAGCGGTAGATGCCGAGGTGCGGCGATATCGGTCGGGTATTGGGCATGGACGAATTCCTGATGACGGCTTGCAGAATGCTGCCCCCACGCCGGCGCGACGGCCGACGATCACCCACCATTCTCGCACGAACGAACGGTCGCTGCGAAGCGCGCGCACTCACATGCGCACCAGCCCACTCAAAAATCTATGCAGCGGCCGTTCTTTTCCCAATCGCCGTAACGCGTCGGATCGAGCGCGTCGCCTTCCGGCGTGGGGCGTTCGCGCGGCGCGGTGCCGGGCGGCGCAGCGGGCGTGCCGGCGGGCTCGGGTTGCGCATCCGGATGTTCGTTGTCCGTTTCTGCCATCACTGCGGTCGATCGAGCGGAGTCGTGCACATTGTCGCACCGTCGCCGATGACTGCGCGCGCTGCTGCTACCTTATGCATCGCACCACCGCCTGCCAGCCCATGCCGCCCATTGTTCTGCCCGAAGTCCACTGCATCGCCATCGAAGGCCTCGACGCGCGCCGCTTCGCGCAGGCGCAGTTTTCCGGCGACGTGGAATCCCTCGCGCAAGGGCGATGGCAATGGAATGCGTGGCTCGATGCACGCGGGCACGTGCAGGCATTGATGCAACTCGGATGCTTGGGCGAAGACCGGTTCCTCGCGATCCTGCGCGGCGGCGATGCCGAAAAACTGCGCGTCGATCTCGGCCGCTATTTGTTGCGCTCGAAAGCAACCGTGGTGGCGCGCGTGCTATCGGGCATCGCCGGCGATGCGGCGCCGGCGGGACAAGTCGATACGGACGCGAAGGATGCGATCGTGTTCGGGTACGGCGATCGCAGCTTGCGCCTGGAATCGCTCGGCGGCAACGCCGACGAGGAAGCCTCGAACACGTGGCGGCTGGCGGACATCCGTGTGGGCTGGCCCACCTTGCCAGCGGGCGATGCACTGTTCCTGGCGCCGGCACTGGGGCTGGAGCGATTGGGCGCCGTGTCGTTCGACAAAGGCTGCTACCCCGGGCAGGAAATCGTGGCCCGGCTGCACTACCGCGGCGGGCACAAGTTCGAGCTCTGCCACGTGCGCGGACCGAATTGGCTGGAACCCGGAGGCACCGTCGAAGCGGAGCGCATGGGGCCTGTCCGGGTGCTGGATTGCGCGGTCGCCGAAGGTTCAGTCGAGGCCTTGGTGGTTGCCCCCAAGTCAGATGCCAAGATAATCAGCATCTTGGGTAATAAATACGATGTCATATCGAGATACGACGCGTAAAGTGATCTAAACGCCCGCGAATCCCTTACGGCTTTTTTACATCCGGGCACTTGCGAGGTCGCGAGGCCGCCCCTACCCTTCGCGCAGCTTCGCAAGCCGGGTTTGACTCGTGACCCGGTCTGGATGCGGTCCGGAAGTCCGCACCGCGTACCAGACGGCGACGTTCGCCGATTGCACAATCGTATTGGCGCAATGCGGAACCCTGCCAGCCCCGGCCCTTTGCCGGTGATCGCTTCCAGGCCCGGGCCAGTATCCATCCACTTGCGGCAAACGCCTACGGGCGCGCCGTGATCCAAGCCAGGTGCCGGCCTGATCCGGCATGTGGTGCCCTCATAAGGAGTCGACCCAATGACCTTGGGCCTGTTACTCGGAATGATCGCGCTGCTTCCACGGCCGGTTGCCGACCAAACCTGTCTGGCAGCCACCGTGTACATGGAGGCGCGCAGTCAGCCGACCCGCGGCCAGTTGGCGGTCGCGGAGGTCGCGCTGGACCGGCTCGACATGGGCCGCTACGGCAACACCGTTTGCGATGTCGTGACATCGCCGCACCAATTCGCCTTGACCACCACGCCGAAAGACTTCACGTTCGACAACACCGCAGCCTGGAACAAGGCGTGGCAAGTTGCCGGACAAGCGATCGCGATCTGGTCAGAACCCGCTTCGGACCGCAAGCTGGTGGTGCCGCACGCCAACCATTTCATTCGGCTCGGTTCCACCGCGACCTGGGCGAAAAATCCGGTGGCGACGATTGGCGACCACGAGTTCTACGTGGTCGATTGATCCGGCAGGATCACCAAAGAAAAGGCCCTCGATGAGAGGGCCTTTTCTTCATCGGTCAACGGATCAGTACCGATAGACCTGGTCGCCCCGGATCATCACGTAATCCCCCACCTGCACCTGTGGCGGATCGCGTTGCGTGACCGTGGCGTACTGGCCGTTCTGAAGCTGCACGATCACCTGCCAGCCGTAGTCGCCGTTCCCGGAACGTGAGCCGATCGCGTGGCCGGCGAAGCCGCCGCCCACCGCGCCGGCAACGGTGGCCGCGGTCTTGCCGTTGCCCTTGCCGACCTGATGGCCCAGCAGGCCACCGACGACCGCACCGATCACCGTGCCCACCGCCGCTCCGTTGCTGTTGCCCAACTGCACTTGGCGGATGTCACGCACATAGCCGCAACCCTGGTAACACTGATGGCCGCCGCCGTAATAGCCGCCCGGCGGTGGTGGTGGTTGGCCGTACGCCGGACGGGTGTTGTAGGCGGGCTCGCATCCTGCGAGCAGGGCCACTGCAGCAACCGCGCAGACCAGCATGGCCGCGTGGCGCACAGTTTCGGCAATTTTCACGAACGATGGTTTCGACATGTCCCTACTCCTTGTCGTGCTTGGTCTTCATGACGCGAGTTACTGGTAGTAGCTGCCGCCCTGCTTGTCGCTGGCAACGACTACGCCATTGCGCACGGGAAGTCCCGTGCCGACGCCCGGGTTGTGGTCCATGCGGACGTGCCCGGCTTGGCCGTTCAATGTGTAAGTGACGTCATAGCCGACCGTCCTGGTGGATGTGGTCTTGTCCGTGACCGTACGGCAGACGTTGCGGGTTTCCGTCCTGGTCGCGTTGTTTTCCTGATGGTTCTTCTGGATCTCGTGACCGGCGAACGCACCCGCTGCCGCACCGCCCACTGTCGCGAGGGTCTTGCCCTTGCCGCCGCCGACTTGATGCCCGGCCAGCGCGCCGACCAGCCCGCCTACCACGGCGCCGCCGATCTGGTGCTTGTCCTTGTAGGTTTCCGGAACGGCCACCTGTTCGTCACGGCAGACTTGCCGCGGTTTGCTGGTCGTGGCGGATTCGGTGATCGGCTGCACCGCCACCACCTGCGCGAATTGCGGCGCGGC
>DATNAW010000244.1:0-5110 GCA_035572335.1 Rhodanobacteraceae bacterium | reverse complement strand
GTTCGTGCAACACGCGCCGATCGATTTCGGCGATGGTGCGGACGCCGCACAACACCATCGTCAAATCGAGTTCGCGGCGGATCAGTTCCAGCACAGTCGTGACACCGGCTCCGCCCAGCGCACCGAGGCCGTACACGAACGCGCGGCCGATCATCACCGCGCGCGCACCCAGCGCGATCGCCTTCAGGACGTCCTGCCCGGAACGCACGCCACCGTCCAGCCATACCTCGCAATCGTCGCCGATGCGCGACGCGATTTCCGGCAGCACGCCGATCGACGACGGCGCGCCGTCGAGCTGGCGGCCGCCATGGTTGGACACCACGATCGCATCCGCGCCGCAATCCACGGCGCGCCGCGCGTCATCCGGATCGAGCACGCCTTTCAGGATCAGTTTGCCGCCCCAGCGGTTCTTGATCCATTCAACGTCGTTCCAGTTGAGGCCGCGATCGAACTGCTCGGCCGTCCACGCGGCCAGCGAAGACATGTCGCTGACGCCTTCGACGTGACCGGCGATGTTGCCGAACTGGTGGTGCCGCGTGCGCGCCATGCCGAGGCACCAGCGCGGATGCAACGCGAGATTGGCGAGATTCCTCGGCGTCGGCCTGGGCGGCGTGGACAATCCATTCTTGATGTCCTTGTGACGCTGGCCCATCACCTGCAGATCCAGCGTCAGCACCAGCGCGGAACACCCGGCCGCTTTCGCGCGATCGATCAGCCGTTCGATGAAAGCGTGGTCGCGCATCACGTACAACTGGAACCAGAACGGCCGCTGCACGAATCCCGCCACATCCTCGATCGAACACACGCTCATGGTCGACAGCGTGAACGGCACGCCGAAATCCAGCGCCGCTTTCGCCGCCAGCATTTCGCCGTCGGCGTGCTGCATGCCGCACAAGCCGACCGGCGCCAAGGCAACCGGCAGCGCGACTTCCTGGCCGAGCATGGTCGTGGCCGTGCTGCCGCCTTCGACGCCCACCGCGACGCGCTGATGCAGCTGGATGCGTGCGAAGTCCTCGAGGTTGCGGCGCAGCGTGGCTTCGGTCCACGAGCCCGATTCGCAATAATCCACGAACATCCGCGGCACCCGTTTCAGGTACAGCCGCCGCAGGTCTTCGATGCAGGTCATCGGCGCCATTCGCTGATCCTCCCGTTGCGCGCCAGCCAGTACGGATCATGCTCCAGCGGATCGGGCCGCTCGGCCCAGCGCTTGTAGGTCCACTGGTATTGCGAAAATGCAAGTTCGACGCACTGCTCGACGCCGCGATTGAGCGCCGTGCAGGCGATCCGCAGATCGGGGTCGGCGATGCCGTCGGGCGCCGGCAGAACGCGGATGCGAAAGCCTGCGCCGCGCGGCAGACGCTCGGCGAACGCAAACAGCACCGTCGCGCCCGTGCGGTGTGCGATGCGCGGCAGCAGCACCATCGTGTTGGCATCCAGCCCGAAGAACGGCGCGAACTGGCCTTCGCCGCGCTTGGGTTGCTGGTCCGGAAGAATCCCGACCACCCCGCCGGCGGCCAGGCGCTTGTACAGCGTACGCACGCCCGCGCCCTCGGCGCGCACCTGCTCCGGCTTCAGACCGCCGCGTGCGCGCACCAGCAACGCTTCCCACGCGGGATTGCGCGGTGGTGCGTACAGGATCGCGATGGGCGTACGCGCGCACAACCAGTAGTTCAGCAGTTCCCAGCAGCCGAGATGCGGGGCGGCGACGATCAGCCCGCACCCCGATTGCAGCGCAGCATCGAAATGTTCGAGGCCACTCACTTCGCGAATGAGTTCCAGCGCGCGCCGCGCGCCGCGTCCCCACACCGCCGCCATTTCGGTGACCGCGTGTCCGGTCTCGACCAGGCATTCGCGCACCAGGGCGTCACGTGCGTCGTCATCGAGTCCGGGATGCACGATTCGCATGTTCACTTCGGTGTGCACGCGCTCGCGCGCATGCCTGCGCCACCACAACGGCCGGCCCAGTGCCGTGCCGAACGCGTACAACAGCGGCAACGGCAGCACGCCCAACGCGCGCAGCGTCCACCAGGTCAGCGCGACGTACCAGCTCACGTGCGCACACCCGTCGCGATATACGCATCGTCGGTCAGGCCGCTGCCGGCGCGCGCCTTGAAGCGCTTGTAGTTCCACTGGTACTGCGTGCACGCATCGCGCACGCAGGCTTCGATCGCCGCATTCATCGCCGTGCATGCCACCAGCGGATCGGGATCGAGCAACGCCGCGGGCGGTTCGCGGAAGTGCACCCGGAATCCCCGTGGCAGGCGCTCGACGAACAGCATCAGCACGCGCGCGCCGGTGCGTTGCGCGAGGCGCGGCAGCAGCGTCATCGTCAGCGCCGGCACGCCGAAGAACGGCGCGACCACGCTGCCCGCGCGCGGCACGTGGTCGGGCATGATCGACACCACGCCGCCCTCGCGAAGATGGCGGAATACGCGAAGCACGCCGGAATCGTCGATCGGGAACTGGATGCTCGCGCCGCCTTCGCGCAGCTTTCGCAGCAGCGCTTCGGCTTGGCGATAGCGCGGCTGCGTGTAGAACGTGGCGAACGGCGTGCGCGCGCCGATCCAGTAATTGGCGACTTCCCAGCTGCCGAGATGCGGCGCACACAGGATGAGTCCTTGCTTTGCGGCGAGTGCGGCCTCGAACAATGCCTGCCCGTGCACCTCGCGCACGTTCGCAAGCGTGCGGCGTGGATTCGTCCAGATGCCGAATACCTCGACCAGCGAGATGCCGCATTCGCGCACGCAGGCACGCGCGAGCCTGCGGCGCGCCGCATCATCCAGGTCGCGCCGCACCAACGCCAGATTGGCTTCGACCACGCGCCGCTTGCGGCTGTTGATGATCCAGAACAATCCGCCCAGTCCGGCGCCGAGCATGCGGAACATGCGCATCGGCAGGCGCGCGGCGAGCCACATCAGTGCGTAGGCAAGTTTCGTGTACCAGTGCATCGCGGGAGTGTAGCGAAGAGCGGCAGTCCCAAATGGCGTCATCCCGGCGGCGCGGGGAGCGGCCATGGATGGTCGCGCTTTGGGGAGCGAGGAAAGCCGGGATCCATTTTTGGTTGCACTGCGCAGCAAGGTCAGAATGGATTGACTCGCGCCATCCCTGGCGCTCGCCCTACGGGCCGCCTGCGGCGTTCGCATTTGCAGCCCCTGCAAATGCAGTCGGGTTCCGTTTCCGATGAGGCCGGAAATGGTCCCGAGATGACGGGATGTTGTTACGCTCCCCGAGTCCCGAGTCCCGAGTCCCGAACATGATCGCCCTCCTCCAACGCGTGACCTCCGCATCGGTCGTCGTCGATGGCGAAACCGTCGGCGCCATCGACGCCGGACTGCTGGTGCTGATCGCGGTCGAGCCCGGCGACGGCGAGGCGCAGGTGCAGCGGATGTGCGAGCGCCTGCTCGGCTACCGGGTCTTTGCCGACGATGCCGAGCGGATGAACCTTTCCCTCGCCGACACCGGCGGCGGCCTGCTGCTGGTGCCGCAATTCACCCTGGCCGCCGACACACGCAAGGGCATGCGGCCCGGCTTCACCACCGCCGCCTCGCCCGAAGAAGGCCGGCGCTGGTTCGACCGGCTGGTGGACCGCGCCCGCGCTGCGCATCCGAGGGTTGCAACCGGCCGCTTCGGTGCCCATATGCAGGTGCGGCTGGTCAACGACGGGCCTGTGACGTTCTGGCTCAGGGCCTGATTTCGCCTACTTCGGGAGGTGAAAAGCGGCCATTTGCCTGGCGTCTTGGCGGGCAACCATCCATGGTGCTGGGCGCCTGGCGGGCCCTCCTTGGCCGCCCGTTCGGAGCGGCGCGCGATGCCCCCAGCCTCGCGCAAACGCCGCTCCTCACTCCCTTGGGCCGATTCTTGCATGCCGCATCGGGCCTAGTCGCTTGTCCCGTCACGCTTTTTCCGGCCTTGATCCATCGCCGGGTCACCTCCATTTTGCTATACTGAGCGGTCTTGTCGTGTCGAATATCCCCATGGAAAACCTCCCCTCGCAGCAATCCGAAATCAAGCAGTTGATCACCAAGGGCCGTGAGCAGGGTTACCTGACTTACGCCGAGGTCAACGATCACCTCCCCGACGACATCGTCGATCCGGAGCAGATCGAAGACATCATCGGGATGATCAACGGCATGGGTATCGAGGTGCACGAAATCGCACCCGACACCGACACGATCAGTGCCGAAGGGGTCAGCACCGACGACGACGAAACCGCCACCGAAGAAGCGGTCGCGTTGCTGTCCGCCGTGGACGCCGAAGTCGGCCGCACCACCGACCCGGTGCGCATGTACATGCGCGAAATGGGTACGGTCGAACTCCTGACGCGCGAAGGCGAAATCGCGATCGCCAAGCGCATCGAGGAAGGCCTGACGCAGGTGCAGACCGCGCTGTCGAGCTTCCCGTGGGCGATTGGCCTGCTGCTGGAAGAATACGACCTGCACCTCGACGGCAAGCGCCGCATGAGCGAAATCCTCGCCGGTTTCGCCGACCAGGAAATCCCGGCCGAGGAATTCGGCGTGGCGCCGCCCGAGGCGGATGCCTCATCCGACGACAGCGACACCGACGACGACGAGGACGAAGACGATGCCGCAAGCGGTGACGAGGAAGCGGCCGGCCCGAGCGGCCCCGATCCGGTCGAGGTCGCGCGCCGCATGGACGTGCTGCGCGAGCTGTACGGCAAGTTCCAGAAGACCGCCGACAAGTTCGGCGTGGCCGACAAGAAATCGCAGAAGCTGCGCGAGAAGATGGGCGAGGAGTTCCTGAAGCTCAAGCTTCCGTCCGCGCTGATCGACGGCTTCGTGCGCAAGCTGCGCGAAGTGGTGGCGGCGATCCGCCAGCACGAGCGCGTGATCATGGACGCGTGCGTGCGCCAGGCGCACATGCCGCGCAAGGAATTCATCGAGCTGTTCCCGTCCAACGAAACCAACCTCGACTGGACCAACGAACTCGCGCGCAAGCGCCAGAAGTGGGTGCCCGCGCTGAAGAACCACCGCGACGAGATCCTGCTGGAGCAGCAGAAGCTCACCGAGATCGAGCGCGCGCTGTACCTGCCGCTCACCGACATCAAGGAAATCAACCGCGCGATGTCGATCGGCGAGGCCAAGGCCCGCCG
>DATNAW010000243.1:0-4116 GCA_035572335.1 Rhodanobacteraceae bacterium | reverse complement strand
TGGTGCCCAGGAGAGGACTCGAACCTCCACGGTTTTACCCGCTAGTACCTGAAACTAGTGCGTCTACCAATTCCGCCACCTGGGCAGGTGTCCGGCCGCGGCGCCAGACGCCAGCGAGCCGCGTACGATAGCGGCCCGGCGGCCCGGCTGTCAATGCAACCTTGCCGCGCCGGCAGTGCACTCACCCGGATCAGTCGGCCGTGCTACCGTGGCACTGATTATCGGAGGGTTTCGAGATGAACAAGCGATTGGCAGGTCTGGTCACTGCGGGCGCATTGGCGTCGATGCTGGCGATTCCGGGTGTGGCTGCGTTGAAAACGGGCGCCGCAGCGCCGGATTTCACGGCCACGGCGAGCCTCGCGGGCCAGGATTTCACGTTCTCCTTGAAGCAGGCCTTGGCGAAGGGTCCGGTGGTGGTCTATTTCTATCCGGCGGCCTACACCGGCGGCTGCGATCTCGAAGCGCACACCTTCGCGACCGACGCGGACCAGTTCACCAAGGCCGGGGCGACCATCATCGGCGTATCGGCGGATTCGATCGCGCGGCTCAACCAGTTTTCCTCCGATCCGAACTATTGCGCCGGCAAGTTTGCGGTGGCCTCGGACCCGGACGGCAAGATCGCCTCGCAATACGACCTGAAGATGGTTCCGCCGCAGAAGGGCGTGACCGATGTGACGGGCAAGCAGGTGACGCACGGCTTCTTCCCGCGCACGACCTTCGTGCTCGACCATGCGGGCAAGGTTGTCGCCACTTTGTCGTCGCAAGCCGATCACTTGACGCCCGACCAGCACGTGAAGCGTTCGTTGGAGATCGTGCAGAACCTCCAGGCCGGCAAGGCGCCGTAACGCCGGTCGCAACGTTGCGGCACCCGGTTTTTGCTGCGACGCCCGGCGGGATGGTCGCCGGGCTTGCGTTTCCTGTCATTCTGCGTGACGCTGGCGATCGCGGAAACGGGAGTCGCATGGGCCGGGAGGCGCCTCATGGTCGACTGCAGCGAGATGCCGACCGGGACTTCGTCCGACGCGTTGTTCGTCGAGGTCTATGAGCGCCTGAAGGCGATGGCGTCGCGGCGGCTGGCTGGCCAGCGCCGCGACGGTACGTTCGACACCACCGAGCTCGTCCACGAGCTGTACCTGCGTATGGGCGATCGCCCTGCGCTGCAGTTCCAGGAGCCGGCGCAGTTCTTCGCCTACGCAGCCCGCGCGATGCGCCACCTGTTGATCAATCGTGCGCGCGACCGTCTGCGGCTGCGTGCCGGCGGCCAGTGGAACCGCGTCACGCTGGACGACCGCGATGCGCAATTGGCCATCGATACGGCAGAACAGGCGCTGGCGCTGGATGCGGCGCTGGATGCGCTGGAACAGACCGACGCGCGCGCGGCCAAGGTCGTCGAGCTGCGCTATTTCGCGGGCCTGAGCCTTGAACAGGTGGCCGAGACGCTGGGGCTGGCGCGCCGCACGATCGACCGCGACTGGCGGTTCGCGCGGGCTTTCATCAAGACGCACCTGGATTGACGCGGCGCGTCGCAAACGGCGCACAGACGGGGTTTATCACGAGACACGACCGGGAGTTGCGACGGTGGAATCCTCGCCGACACTGCGCGACTTGTTCGAGGAGGCGCTGAAGCTGCCGCCGGATGCGCGTGCGCGCCTGCTCGCCGGTTGTGCCGATCCGTCGAGGCGCGCCGAACTGGAGCGCATGCTGGCGGCCGACGCCGAAGAGGGCGAGTGGCTGGCTGCGGGCGATGCCGCCGCCGCCGCGCAAACGATCGGCGAAACCGAAACCGTCGAACCGTTGCCGCCGGGCAGCCGCATCGGTCCGTTTGAATTGCTGGAAGTGCTGGGCGAGGGTGGCTCGTCCACCGTGTTCCGCGGCTGCCGTGAAGTGGAAGGCGTGCGCCAGTTCGTGGCGGTCAAGCTGCTGGCACGCGGCCTGTACACCGCCGAGGCGCGACGCCGGTTCCACCACGAGCGCGAAGCGCTGGCGCGGCTGCGCCATCCCGGCATCGCGCGGCTGATCGAGGGCGGCGTCGCCGACAACGGGCTCGCCTACATCGCCCTCGAATTGATCGACGGCGTGCCGATCACGCGTTATGCGCAGCAGCACACGCTGTCCGAACGCCAGCGGTTGACCCTGTTCCTGCGCGTGTGCCGCGCGGTCGAATCCGCGCATCGCGCCTTGATCGTGCATCGCGACCTGAAACCTTCCAACGTGCTGGTCACCGCCGAAGGCGAGATGAAGCTGCTGGATTTCGGCATCGCCAAGTTGCTGGACGACACCGAAGACGCCACGCGCACGCGCCACCACGCGCTGACGCCGGCCTACGCGGCGCCGGAACAGTTCACGCCGGGCGCGATCACGACGGCCACCGACGTGTACGCGCTGGGCGTGTTGCTGCGCG
This sequence comes from Rhodanobacteraceae bacterium, assembly GCA_035572335.1. Lineage (GTDB taxonomy): Bacteria > Pseudomonadota > Gammaproteobacteria > Xanthomonadales > Rhodanobacteraceae > 66-474. Next base: position 1,715 of record DATNAW010000243.1, on the reverse strand, counting down.
AACTGCTGACGGGCAAGCGAAGCGCGACCGCGGACACGGGCAGCACCGCGAACGCGGCGGGCGTCGTGCAGCCCCGGTCCAGGCAGGCACGCAAACTGCGCGGCGACCTTGCCAACATCGTCGCCAAGGCGACCGCGCCGGAACCCGAGCGCCGCTACGGTTCGGGCGGCGCGCTGGCGGAAGACATCGAGCGCTACCTGGATTGCCTGCCGGTGCGCGCGCACCCACCGTCGCGCTGGTATCGCACCGGCCGGTTCGTGGCGCGCCATCGCGGCGGCGTCGCGGTCACCGCGGTGCTGGTGCTGGCCATCCTCGCCTCGTTGTCGATCGCGCTGTGGCAGGCGCACGTGGCGCGCCAGCAGGCACAACGTGCCAACGCGATCCGCGATTTCGTGGTCGATCTGTTGCGCAAGACCGCGCCCGATGTTGCGGCCAGTCAGCGCCCGGACGTGCCGACGCTGGTGTACACCGCTGCGAACGCATTGCCGCTGGAATTGCGCAAGCAGCCAGACCTGCACGCGGAACTGCTGTACACGTTGGGCAACGTGCTGCGCGACATGCGCGACATCCCGCGTTCCGAAGCGCTGCTGCGCGAAGCCGAACAGAGTGCGGCAGGCTTGCCCGCCGCTTCTTCCGTCCGCGTCGAAACCGAAGTCGGCCTGATCCGCACGCTGATCCGCAAGGGCGATTACGACGGCGCCGCGCGGCGCATCGCGCCGCTGCTGGAAATCCCACCGGGCGAACTGCCCGAAGGCGTTCCGCATGCGATGCTGCTGAAGATCGCGATGGTCATCGCGGATGGGCACGGTGACATGGCGACCGCCGTCGCGCGTGGGCGCGAGATGATCGTGGCGTATCGCGCCGATTGCGCAACCGGCCTGCGTTGCGGCGAGCTTGGTCCCGCCACACACGATCTGGCGAGCGTGTTGCTGGATGCCGACCATATCTCCGAGGCGCGCGGGCTGGCCGATGAAGCCCTGCAGCGCAAGCTGCGGCATGCCCCGCCCTTCAGCCTTGCCGACACTTACGAGCTGCAATCGAAGATCGCGTTGTATCGCGGCGATCTCGATGCCGCCGATGCCGACGCGCAAAAGGCCGAAGCGCTGCTCGAGTCGCTGGGCAACGGATTGCATCGCAGGCCGCTGGAACCGCGCACGCAGCGCGTCTATGCATTGCTGGCGAAGGAGAATGCGGATCAGGCGCTGGCGCAGTCCACCGCACTGATTGGAGAACAGCAGGCGCGCGGTGCATCGTCATGCGATGTGGTCGAAAACGAACTCCAGCAGGTACGCGCCTTGCTCTTGCTGCAACGCGCGCCGGACGCCGTGGCCGCGGCACAGCTTGCGGTTTCGAAAGCGGCGGACTGTCACGCTGGCACCCTGCACGATCTGGTCGTGGCGCTTGCTCTGCTTGAACGCGGCCGCGCCTTGGCCGCGGCCGGTGACGTTGCCGCCGCGCAGGCGGACTATGCACGGGCAGCGGCGCTGGGCGCGCGCGTGCATGCGATCGATCCGGTGTCCTGGCCGTTGTTCCTGTTCGATTCGATGCGTTTGGCGGAAACGCTCGGGCATCACGCCGATGCTGTGCGCGACGCGCGTGCCTTGATCGCGGCGCTCGATCGCGCCGATGCATTGCCCACTCATCCGTGGCGCCTTGAAGCGCAACTGCTGCTGGCCGCGCAATCGCAACGCGATGCCGCGTCGATCCTCACGCCG
>DATNAW010000242.1:0-5276 GCA_035572335.1 Rhodanobacteraceae bacterium | reverse complement strand
ACCCAGCCGCAACAACGAGCGGATCGCCACGGCGCTGCCGTTCGGCAAGGCATCGTCCGTCCAGTTTTCGTTGGAGGGCAGCGGCGTGGCGTGTTGCGGCGTCGAAAAGCGGAAGGCGCCGGAGGTTTCGTCGCCGAACTTCTCCAGCAGAGCGTTGGCGAGCGCGATGGCCCATTCCAGGTCGCGCGGATCGAACGCGAGTTGCAGGGTTTCGAGCAGCGCGTCCAGCAGGAACGCATGATCGTCGAGAAAACCGGCGATGCGCCACGCGGGTTCCGCGGCATTGGCGTAGAGTTTCCCGTCGATCCAGATCGATTTGCGCAGCGCGTCCAGTGCGTGCGTCGCCATGGTGGTGCAGCGCGTGTCTTCCATCAGCCGTGCGCAACGCGACAGGCCCGATATGGCGAGCGCATTCCAGGCCGTGAGGATCTTGTCGTCGCGAGCGGGTGGAACACGTGCGGACCGAACATCAAGCAGGCGGGCACGGATGGCGTCGAGTCGCTCAGTGATTTCCATCGGCGCCAGCATGAAACGTTCGGCCAGTGTGCTCATCGGCGTTGAGCGCAGCAGGTGCCACGCGCGGCCTTCGAAATTGGGCGGGGCATCGAGCCCGAACGCGGCTTCCGCGAATGGGTAGTCGGCCTCGTCCAAGGCGCCGCGCACTTCATCGCGCGTCCACAGGTAGTACTTGCCTTCCTCGTGTTCGCTGTCGGCATCGAGCGAGCTGAAGAATGCGCCGCCCGGTGCCGTCATGTCACGCGCAAGCCATTCAATGATGCCGTGCGCCGCTGCGGCGGAAATGTCGCGCAGCCCTGCATCGGCGTTTTCGGCGGCGGCCGTGCGTGCGTACGCCGGCAACAGCTGTGCGTTGTCGTACAGCATCTTTTCGAAATGCGGGATCGTCCAGTCCGCATCCACGCAGTAGCGGAAGAATCCGCCACCCAGGTGGTCCTGCAGGCCTCGCATCGCCATGTTGGCGAGCGTGAGATGCGCCATTTGCTTTTCCTTCTCCCCTCCGGAGAAGGCGGCGCGTAGCGCCGGATGAGGGTCCGGAGTCGTCGTACCCACACCCGTGCCCCTCTCCCGATGGGAGAGGGGTTCAGAAGCGATATCCAGCAGCCATTCCAGCTCCGTTGCGCGCGGAAACTTGGGTGCGCCCGCGTTGCCGCCGTATCGGGAATCGAATCGCGCGGAGATGCGCTGCATCGCGGCCGCCTGCACGGCGTTGGCGTCCGGCGTCGATTCGGAAGCGCCCACACGCGCGTGTTGCAGCCAGTCGCGCAGCTGGCCCGCTTGCGCGCGCAGTTCACCGCGATGGTGGTCGAAGTATTGGCGCACGCGTTGCAGCACTTCCGGGAAACCCGGCAGGCCGTGGCGGGGCGTCGGCGGAAAATACGTGCCGATGTAGAACGGCGAAAGATCCTGCGGATCGAGGAACGCGGTCAGCGGCCAGCCGCCGCCGCGGCCGCTGAGCGCCTGGTGCGCGAGCTGGTACGCGCGGTCGATGTCGGGGCGCTCCTCGCGATCGAGCTTGATGTTCACGAACGATCGGTTCATCGCCTCAGCGATTGCTGGGTTCCCAAAACATTCGTGTGCCATCACGTGGCACCAATGACAGGCGCTGTAGCCGATCGACAGCAGGATCGGGGTATCGGTGTCGCGCGCATGCGCCAGTATCGCATCGTCCCAAGGCTGCCAATGCACGGGATTGTCGGCGTGCTGGCGGAGATAGGGGCTGGATGCATCTTCGAGCCGGTTGCGCGCGAACTCGTCGTTGTTCATCGCACCATGCTAGCGCGGCCCCCAAAAAGCCCGGCTTGCGCCGGGCCTCCTAGTGCTGAATGGAGGGGTTGCCCCGTTATTTCGACACCGCGGCCGTTGCAGGTGCCGCGCTGCCGGCGCCGATGTACTTGCCGAGGAAGGGCAGGATCATGTTCCACAGTTCCTCATTGTGCGCTTCGCTGGAGAAGCCGTGCAGTTCCTTGGGCTCGGCCAACCACTCGTAGCGCTTGTTGGCCTTGTCCAGCGCCGAGCGCAGGTCGGTGGCGTTTTCGTAGGGCACGCGCGGATCGTCCTTGCCATGCGCAATCAGCACCGGCACGTTGAACTTGTCCATCATGCTGACGGGCGACATGGCATACGCATCTTCGCGGGTTCCGATGGCGTCCTTGAAGTACGTGCGGCCACCCGCGAAGCGGCGCGTGTCGCTCTTGTCCATGCCGATGCGCCAGTCGTAGACGCCCGCATAGTCGATTGCGCATTTGTAGATTCGAGGCGCGAGGATCGGCTGCATCAGCGACGAGTAGCCACCGAAGCTGCCGCCGAACACGCAGATGCGATTGGGGTCGACGTAACCTTGCGCGATCGCCCACTTCACCCCGTCGATCAGGTCGTCCTGGATGCCGGAGCCGAACTGCTTGTAGCCCGAACGCTCGAAGTTGTGGCCGCGCTCGCCGGAGCCACGGTAGTTGACCTGCAGGGCCGCGTAGCCCCGGTTGGCCAACAGCGCCGCCCATGGATCGTAGAACCAGCCGTCCGACGGACCGATCGGCCCGCCGTGCGGGATCAGCACCAACGGCAGGTTCTTGTGGTCGCCGCCATTCGGCAAGGTCAGGAAACCCGCCAGTTCCACGCCGTCACGATCCTTGAAGCGGATCGGCATCCGTTCCGGCATGTCGGCTGGCTTGATCCAGGGCAATGCCTGGTACAACGGGCGCGCCTGCATGCCGTTGCGCTCGAACAGGGCAAAGGCGCCCGGGTTGCGGTCACCGCGCACGCTGATCAGCAGCGTCTGCCCATCCGTGCTTGCACCTTCCATCGACACGAAATCGGCGGGCTGGCTCTTGGACAGCGCCTGCATGATCTGCGCGTAGATTCCCTCGGACAGATACTGCACCTTGGGACGACCGCCAGCGGCGAACACTGCCGCGATGGGCCTCTGGGTTTCGGGATTCCACATCACGTCGGTGACCGACGAGAACGGATCGGCTGCCAGCACGGTGCGACCGCTGCCGTCGAGGTTGGATTCGACGAGTTGGTTGGGGCCACCGTCCATGCTGGACAACGCATACAAATGCTTGCCGTCGCGGCTGATGCCAAGCGGGTTGAAGGACCTGCCGACGACGCTTCCGGGCATCTGCGTCCATGCCTTGCCGTCGGTGCTGTAGAACGCCACCTGGTTCATCTGGGTGTCTTCGCCCGCCGCGATGCGCGCGACGCCGTCGTAAGGCAGCAGCGACATGCCGCCGTGCTCGATTTCTCCGATCTGCCCGGCGTGGCCGCTGGCAGCATCGACGTCGTAGAGGTCCGTCTTGCCGTATTGCCAGACGTCGCCTTGGGCATCGTTCGACCGGCTCAGGCTCAGAAAAAAATGTCCGTTCGGATCGGGAGGCAAGCCGGCGATGCCCGGAAAGCCCATCGGGATATCCAGCGAATTCACCGAAGAGAACGTGCCGCCACGATGGCTCAGGCTGTACAGCGACTTCTTGTGGGTTCCGTCGAAATCCACGCCGATGATGTCGCCGGTGAAGGAGGGCGCTTCCAGCGTGCCCGTCTCGCGCGCCAACGCCATGATGAGGCGGGTGTTGCTGACCCAGTGGACATCGACGGGCATGAAGCGCGGCGCCATGTCGAGACGGCTGACCGGTTTCAGGTCGGGCAGGCTCAGCACCGCCAGCTGGAAATCGGCGTCGGTACTGTCGGTGTTCTCGTTGACCGCGACCGCGAGGTATTTGCCGTCCGGTGAAATCACCGGGTTGGTCAGCGTCGGATGCTTGACGAAATCGGACACCGGCAGCTCCGCTGCGACAGCAGCGGTGCAAGACAGGGTGCCGGCAATCAAGAGCCAGCAGGCAAGGCGTGGCAAGCGCATCATTGATCCCCTTTTGAAAAATCCCCGCGCAAAAGTATGCCAGTCGCGGACAAGCCATGCCATGCGCGGCTTGTGGACATCCGCGCGGATGCGCTAGCGTGTCGGGTTTATCTCGAAGGATTTTGCCGTGGACCAACCCGTCGAATACCCCGCGTTGTACCTGAAGCGTGGCGAGGATGCGCGCCTGCGCGCAGGCCACCTGTGGGTGTTTTCGAACGAGGTCGACGTGGCGCGTTCGCCGCTGGCGGATTTCCAGCCGGGTGAACCGTGCGTGGTGGTCGCCGCCAACGGCAAGCCGATAGGCGTCGGCTACGCCAATCCGCGTTCGCTGATCTGCGCGCGGCTGGTGGCGCGCGGCACCGAACATCCGCTGGATACGTCGCTGTTGACGCACAGGCTGCAAGTCGCGCTGGCGCTGCGCGAACGGGTGTATGCGGAACCGTTCTACCGGTTGCTGTACGGTGAATCCGACGGCGTGCCGGGCCTGACGCTGGACCGGTTCGATGACGTGATCGTCGCGCAGGCGACCACGGCGGGCATCGAACGCTTGAAGCCGCAGGTTGAAGCGGCGGTGCAGAAAGTGGTGAAGCCGCGTGCGCTGATCTGGAAGAACGACGCTGGCATCCGCGCGCTGGAGGGCTTGATGGATTACGCCGACGTCGGTTTCGGCGATCCGCCGGGTGCGTTGCGCGTCGTCGAAGGCGGCGTGGAGTTCGCGGTGGATGCGATCGGCGGGCAGAAGACCGGCTGGTTCTATGACCAGCGCGCCAACCGCGATGCGCTGGCGCCGTACGTGAAAGACGCGCGGGTGCTGGACATGTTTGCGTATCTGGGCGCGTGGGGGCTGCGCGCGGCTGCGATGGGTGCGAAGGACGTCACGTGCGTGGATGCGTCCGCCTCCGCGGTGAAATTGATCGGAGAGAACGCCGCGCGCAACGGGCTGGCCGATCGCGTGCGCGCGGAACGCGCGGATGCCTTCGATTTCCTCAAGGACTTGCGCGAACGCCGCGAACACTTCGACGTGGTGATCCTCGATCCGCCGGCGTTCGTCAAGCGCAAGAAGGATTTGAAGGAAGGCGCGCTGGCCTACCGCCGGATCAATGAGCTGGCGATGCAGGTGCTGTCGCGCGACGGCATCCTGGTGACCTGTTCGTGCTCGTACCACATGCCGCGCGCGGGGTTGCGGGATGCGGTGCAGCGCGGGGCGCGTCACCTCGACCGCAACGTGCAGGTACTGCAGCAACTGCAGCAGTCGCCTGATCATCCGGTGCATCCCGCGATCCCGGAAACCGATTACCTGAAGGGGTTCATCTGCCGCGTGCTGCCGGCCGCGTGATTCGCGCGGCGGACGTGTGCTTTATCATCGGCTGCTTCGGCACGGCCGCCGCAGTCCAAAGCACCCTTC
>DATNAW010000241.1:0-5643 GCA_035572335.1 Rhodanobacteraceae bacterium | reverse complement strand
GACCACGCGGCCACGGTCCAGCACCAGGATCTGGTCGGCATCAACGATGGTGGAAAGCCGGTGCGCGACCATCAGCGTGGTGCGTCCGCGTGCGATCTCGGCCAGCTCGGTCTGGATGATCTTTTCGGTGCGCGTGTCGAGCGCGCTGGTGGCTTCGTCGAACACCAGGATCGCCGGGTGCTTCAACAGCGCGCGCGCGATCGCGACACGCTGTTTCTCGCCGCCCGACAATTTGAGGCCGCGCTCGCCGACGGTGGTTTCGTAGCCCTGCGGCAGCGACAGCACGAAGTCGTGGATGTGCGCGGCGCGCGCCGCGGCTTCGACTTCGTCGCGGCTGGCACCGGTGCGACCGTAGGCGATGTTGTAATAAATGGTGTCGTTGAACAGCACCGTGTCCTGCGGCACGATGCCGATCGCCGCGCGCAGCGATTCCTGCGTCACGTCGCGGATGTCCTGGCCGTCGATGGTGATGCGTCCGCCGCTGACGTCGTAGAAGCGGAACAGCAGGCGCGACAGTGTCGACTTGCCCGCGCCGGTTTCGCCGACCACGGCCAGCGTCTTGCCCGCAGGAATCGTGAAGTCGATGTCATCGAGGATCGCGCGATCCGGGTTGTAGCGGAACGACACGTGCTCGAAACGCACCTCGCCTCCGCGCGCCGCGAGCGGCTTCGCGCCCGGCGCGTCCTGCACTTCGGCGTGTTCGTCCAGCAGCGCGAACATGTGTTCCATGTCGATCACGCCCTGCTTGATCTGGCGCCAGGTGAAGCCGAGCATGTTGAGCGGGATCGCGAGCTGCAGCAGCCAGCCGTTCACCATCACGATGTCACCGACCGAAAGCTTCAGTGCAACGACTTCGGATGCAGCCATCGCCATCAGCACGGTCACGCCGATCGCGATCACCAGCGCCTGCGCACCGTTCAGGACAGCCAGCGAGCTTTCGGTTTTCACCGCGGCGTCTTCGTAGCGGCGCAGGTCGGCGTCGTAGCGGCGTGCCTCGAACTCCTCGTTGCCGAAATACTTGACCGTCTCGTAGTTGAGCAGGCTGTCGATCGCGCGTGCGTTGGCCAGACTCTCGACCTCGTTCATCACGCGCACCCCGGCGGTGCGCCATTCGGTGATCCAGATGGTCACGGCGATGTAGATGGCCATCGTGGCCAGCGTGATGATCGCGTAGCGCCAGTCCAGCGCGTGCAGCATGAAGGCGATCACCACCGCGATCTCGAAGATCGTCGGCACGATGTTGAACACCACCCAGCCGAGCAGGTTGTACACGCCGCGGGTACCGCGTGAGATGTCGCGGCCGACGCCGCCGGTGTGGCGATCGAGGTGGAAGCGCAACGACAGCTGGTGCAGGTGCCGGAAAGCATCCAGTCCCGACGCGCGCATCGCGCGCTGGCTGACCCGTTCGAACACGGTGTCGCGCAACTGCCCGAACAGCGCGCCGATCAGGCGCAGCACGCCGTACAGCGCGATCAGCGCGATCGGCACGGTGAGCGCTGCGATGCGCGGATCGAGATGGTTGACGATGTCCTTGAACGCGATCGGCACGTACACCGTCGCCATCTTGGCGATCACCAGCAGCGCCGCGGCGATCGTCATGCGCACGGGGAAACCGCGGATGTACGGCCACAGCATCGCCAGCACCCGCAGTGTGCCGCTGCCGGCGCGGACGTTCCCGGGGACCGTTGCCGGCGATGCGCCCGACGTCTCCGACGTCGTGGCACGCGCATGCTCGTTGCGCGGCGCGGCGGTCGCGTGCGGGGTCACCGCCGGCTTGGGTTTGGCGGCGTCGTTGGGCTGCTGCGGATTGGCCATGGACGAATCATGGGGGCGCGGCGGCCGGGCTTCCAGCCCGATCCGCTAAACTTTCGCGTTTCCACGACAGCCTTTCGCCATGACGTTCCGCACCCGCTTCGCGCCCAGCCCGACCGGCTTCCTGCACATCGGCGGTGCGCGCACGGCGTTGTACTGCTGGCTGGAAGCTCACCATCGCGGCGGGCAATTCATCCTGCGCATCGAGGACACCGATCGCGAACGCTCTACCGACGCGGCGGTGCAGGCCATCCTCGACGGCATGCACTGGCTGGGCTTGGATCCCGACGAGGGCCCGTTCTACCAGATGCAACGGATGGAGCGTTACCGCGAAGTCGCGCAGCAGTTGCACGACGCGGGCAAGGCCTACTGGGCCTACGAATCGAAGGAAGAACTCGACGCGATGCGCGCCGCGATGAAGGAGCGTGGCGAAAAGCCGCGCTACGACGGCCGTGCGCGCGACGCAAACCTGCCGTATCGCGACGATCCGAACCGCGTGCTGCGCTTCAGGAATCCGCAAGCGGGGTCGGTGGTGTTCGACGACAAGATCAAGGGCCGCGTCGAATGGGCCAATGCCGAACTCGACGACTTCGTGATGCTGCGTTCGGATGGGTTTCCCACCTACAACTTCGCAGTTGTAGTGGACGACATCGACATGGGCATCACCGAGGTGATCCGTGGCGACGACCACGTCAACAACACGCCGCGGCAGATCAACCTGTATGAGGCATTGGGCACGCCGGTGCCGACGTTCGCGCACCTGCCGATGATCCTTGGGCCGGACGGCCAGAAGCTTTCCAAGCGCCATGGCGCTGTCGGCGTAATGCAGTATCGCGAAGACGGCTATTTGCCGCACGCGCTCTTGAATTACCTGGTGCGGCTCGGCTGGTCGCACGGTGACCAGGAAGTCTTCTCGATCAAGGAAATGATCGACCTGTTCGACATCGGCAACGTCAACCATTCCGCCGCGCGCTTCGACTTCGCCAAGCTGGGTTGGCTCAACCAGCATTACCTCAAGACCGACAACCCGCTGGACATTGCACGTGAATTGGCGTGGCACCTGAATCGCATGGGGATCGATCCGTCCGCCGGCGGTCCTTGCCCCGTGGACGTGGTCATCGCCTTGCGCGAACGCGTGCAAACCTTGAAGGCCATGGCCGAGCAGGCGCGCATCTGGTACGCGCCAATCGAAGCGTGGGACGACAGGGCGGTGAAGAAGCACTTGCAGGCCGACGGTGCCGCCGACGTGCTCCGTGCAATGCACGCCAAGCTCGTGGCGCTGCCCGCGTGGCAACCCGCCGACATTCATGCGCTGGTCGCCGAAGTCGCGACCGAGCGCGGCATCGGCATGGGCAAGGTCGCGCAGCCGCTGCGCGTCGCGATGACCGGCACCGCGGTTTCGCCGTCGATCGAAGACACCGTGTACCTTGCGGGCCGCGACGTTGCGTTGAAACGCATCGACGACGCGATCGCGCGCACCGACACCTGATGTGAACGCGCTGCTGCAAAAACTCCTGCAAGGCGTCGACCCGGGCACCCCCGGCGCGTTCTGGCGGTTGTTCCACAACATGCTGCTGCTCATACCGTGGTGGCCGCTGATCTGGTTCACGATCGGGTGCGCGATCGTGGGTGCCTTGATCGGCTGGTGGCGCGGAAGGATCGCCCTGGGCATCGCACTCGGCGTGGTGGTGGGGCCGATCGCGTGGGCGGCGTTGTGGGCATTGCCGCCGGGGCGCTACGGCCCGGCGCGGCGGCGGCTCGATCAACGCCAAGCGCCCGAACGAAGGATCGCCTGACCGACCAACGCTTGCAATCGCTGCATCCGCCCTGACATAAGTGGCATCGCCGCGCATTTCGGCGCGAGCGCTAGAATGCCGCCATGGCCGCCTCAGCACGCAAGGTTTCGCACCACCATCACCACGATGCCGCCGGCATCGTGCGCGAGGTGGAGCGTGAGTGCACGTCGCGCGGTTTGCGCCTCACGCCGCTGCGTCGCGAAGTGCTGGAGCTGGTCGCGAAGGCACGCAAGCCGGTGAAAGCGTACGACCTGCTTGAATCGCTGCGCGACAGCCACGCCGGCGCCGCGCCGCCCACGGTTTATCGCGCGCTCGATTTCCTGCTCGAAAACGGATTCATACACAAGCTCGAATCCATCAACGCCTTCGTGTTCTGCCAGCATCCCGCCGAAGCGCACCAGGTTCCGTTCCTGATCTGCGACCAGTGCGAGAACGCGACCGAAGTGTGCGACGAAGGCGCGATCGCCAAGCTGATCGAGCAACAGGCGCGAGGATTCGGTTTCCGCGCCAAGGCGCAGACGCTGGAAGTGCACGGCGTGTGCAAGGTTTGCAGTCACGCCTGACGCCGACGGCGCCGCGTCCACGGCCCTCTTCGGGAAACAGGGAAAGGCTTGGGGGACGCCGCTGCGACAGTCACCTGCGGGTCATTCAAAGATGGTTCGCGTGATGTTATAATGTATCGAAATGACGTCACGCTTCGCGCCTCCGACCGCAGACAGCATGGAAATGCCGCTCCTCCACACTGCTCCCGCAACGCTCCCGGTGCCGCCGACGACGCCGCAGCGTTTCCCCACGCTGGTCGATCGCGTCGGCGCCACCGCCTCGCTGTTGTGTGCGGTGCACTGCGCGCTGCTGCCCTTCGTGTTGGCGCTGCTGCCCTTGATCGGGCTGGAATTCCTGGCCGGACACACTTTCGAACGGATCTTCGTGGTCTGCGCGGCGACGCTGGCCAGCGCCAGCATCCTGGTTGCGTACCGCCGTCACCGGCGTCCGCACGCGCTGTTCCTGATGGTTCCGGGCATCGCGCTGTTGCTGTTCGGCATTGCCATCGACCTCGACGCGCACGTGCTGGTGCATACCGCCAGCGTCGTCGCGGGTGGCGTGCTGGTCGCCAGCGCGCATGTCACGAACCTGGTGCTGGCGCACCGACACACCACAAGCTGCGCCCACGCGTAATTGTGTAACCGCGGCGCGAGCCTTACGCTGCGCGCATGCCACATCCGCACCACGATCACGCGCACGAGCATGCCCATGGCGGCGGCCGCGGACGGCTGGCGTTCGCGTTCGCACTGACCTGTTTGATGCTCGTTGTCGAAGCGCTGGGCGGCTGGTGGTCCGGCTCGCTGGCGTTGCTCGCCGATGCGGCGCACATGCTGGTGGATGCAGGCGCGTTGGCGCTGGCCTGGGCCGCGGCGGTGTACGCGCTGAAACCGGCCGACGCGCGCCGCAGTTTCGGCTACGCGCGCATGGAAGTGCTGGCCGGCTTCGTCAATGCGCTGGTGCAGTTGCTGCTGGTCGCCGGCATCGTCTACGAGGCCATCCGGCGCCTGATGGCGCTCGACAGCCTCCACATCCAGTCGGGCGTGATGCTGGTCGTGGCCGTGATCGGCCTCGCCGTGAACGCGATCGTGCTGCGCAGCCTGCACGACCATGACCACGAAAACCTCAACACCGCGGGTGCGCGCCTGCATGTGCTGGGTGACCTGCTCGGTTCCGTCGCCACCGTGCTCGCAGCCTTGCTGGTGCGCTATCTCGGCTGGGAGTGGGCCGACCCCGCGTTGTCGCTGCTGGTGTCGCTGCTGATCCTGCGGGGCGCGTTCGTGCTGCTGAAACGCTCTTCGCACATCCTGCTGGAAGGCGTGCCGGAGGGCGTCGCGCCCGAGGAAATCCGCACGGCGCTGGCCACGGCCGATCCCGCGATTGCCGAAGTCCATCACCTGCACGTCTGGCAGATCGCGTCCGGATCGCGCATGGCCACACTGCACGCGCGGTTGCGCGAAGGCGGCGATGCGCAGCAGGCGCTGCGTTCGGTCCA
>DATNAW010000240.1:0-5121 GCA_035572335.1 Rhodanobacteraceae bacterium | reverse complement strand
CGGCGTGATCGTCGCGATCGCGTGGTACTTCATCCAGCGCGCGATCATCAGCACCGGCACGGTGTTCGGTGCGCCGCCTTTCGTCGTGAACCTGATTCCCGCGCTGCTGCTCTTGGCGATCGCGGTCTGGTATTACCGGCGGGTTTAGGGATCGCCGGAAAAGAACGAGCCGGCGCTTCGCGTCGGCCGGCTCCTGCAAAATCGCTTTCGTAGGAGCGCGCCTGCGCGCGAACCGTGTCCGCAAGGACACGACAAGATCACAATCGCGTGACGCTCGTTCCACACACGCGATCGTGCCAGGCACGGCGTTCGGGATCGAACCATGCATACCAGAAGCCGCAGCCGAGCAGCGCGAGCGACACCAGCGCCAGCACGAAACGCAAGCACGCCGTGCGCGTGTCGAGGCGCGTGCCATCGTCGCGCAGCAAGCGGAATTTCCATGCGCGCGAACCGACGGTCGCGCCGACCCGCACCCACGACACCACGAAGTACGCGCCAGCCACGACCAGCAGCCATAGGCTCAGCAGCGCGCGCAACAACGGGGCCGGATGTTGCGGGTCGTAGACGCCGTGAAAGACCAGCACCCACAAGCCGGTGGCCACGATCCAGATTCCGATCAGCGGAAACAGGTCGTAGAACATCGCGGCGAAGCGCCGCCACAGCGGTACCGGATGCGCGAGTGGAACGGGCGTCGATGGCATGGGAAGGCTTGCGCGAAAAAGGAGTGCGCGCCAGCATCGCGCGATGGCGAAATCCACGACCGACATCGACCCGCGCGACCGCGCCGCGATCGACGCATTCCTCGAAGGCGTGTGGTCGCGCGATGGCCTCGCGGATCTGACGCTCGCTGATTATCGCGGTGATCTGGAACGTTGCGCCACATGGCTGGCGCAACACGCGCATGGTTTGCTGAAGGCCACGCGCGAGGATTTGTTCAACTTCCTCCGCGCGCGCAACAAGGCCGGCATCGGCGCGCGCACCAATGCGCGCGAACTGACCGCGCTGCGCAGGTTTTACGCGGAGCAGGTGCGCCACGACCCGACTTTCGAAGATCCCACGCTGCTGCTGGATGCACCAAAGTTGCCGCGCACGCTGCCGAAGGCGTTGGCCGAACGCGAGATCGAAAGCCTGTTGAACGCCCCCGCGATCGATACACCCATCGGCCTGCGCGACCGCGCGATGCTGGAATTGATGTACGCATGCGGGCTGCGCGTCAGCGAACTGGTGACGCTGCCGCTAGCGGGATTGAACCTGCGCCAGGGCGTGCTGCGCGTCACCGGCAAGGGCGGCAAGGAACGCCTGGTGCCGATCGGCGAAACCTGCATGGATTGGCTGACGCGTTACCTGCGTGAAGCGCGTCCCGCGCTGGCGAAGGGTCGCGAAACACCCGCGCTGTTCCTGTCCAACCGTGCCGCCGGCATGACGCGGCAGATGGCGTGGACGCTGGTGAAAAAACACGCGCTCGCCGCCGGCATCGCCGCCAAGCGCATTTCGCCGCACGTGTTGCGGCATTCGTTCGCGACGCATCTCCTGAACCATGGCGCCGACCTGCGCGCGCTGCAGATGCTGCTGGGCCACAGCAACCTTTCCACCACGCAGATCTACACACTGGTCGCGCGCGAAGGCTTGAAGCGGCTGCATGCGCAACATCATCCGCGGGCATAGACCAAGGCGACTCAAGCGTCCGTGACACGCTATCATTGTCGTTTTTCCCGGAGCCAGGACATGGCCGAGCACGAGTATCCCGAGTGGGTCTGGCACAACGGCAAGATCGTGCCGTGGGCGGAAGCCACGGTGCACGTGATGTCGCACAGCCTGCAATACGGCTCGGCGGTGTTCGAAGGCATTCGCTGCTACAGGACGCCGAAGGGCGGCGCGATTTTCCGGCTCGCCGCGCACATGAAGCGCCTGTACAACTCGGCGCGCATCTACGACATGGCGCTGCCGTTTTCCGTCGAGGAAACCACCGCCGCCTGCCACGAAATCCTGAAGAAGAACGGCTTCGAACAGGCCTACCTGCGTCCGTGCGCGTTCCGCGGACTCGGCGGTTTCGGCATCTCCGCGGACACGCCGGTCAGCCTGACCATCGCCGGTTGGCCGATGGGTCCGTACCTCGGACCTGAAGCCCTGAAGCGAGGCATTACCGCGTGCGTGTCGAGCTGGCAGCGCTTTGCGCCCAACACGATTCCCGCGGGCGCAAAGGCCGCGGGCAATTATTTGTCCGGCCAGCTGATCGCGCGTGAAGCGCGCCAGCGCGGCTTCGGCGAAGGCATCGCGCTCGCGTCCACCGGATTGCTCAGTGAAGGCGCGGGCGAAAACGTGTTCCTCGTTTTCGACGGCGCGTTGCACACCGCGCCTGTCAGCGCCGCGCTCCTCAACGGCATCACCCGCGATTCCATCATCACGCTGGCGCGCGACAACGGCATTCCCGTGGTCGAACGCGACCTGCCCCGCGAATACCTTTACCTCGCCGACGAGATCTTCATGTGCGGCACCGCCGCCGAAGTAACACCGATCCGCTCGGTGGACGGCAAGCAGGTCGGGAACGGCGAAGGCGGCCCGCTGACGCGCCGGATCCAGGACCTGTTCTTCGGGTTGTTCGACGGCCGCACCGAAGACAAGTGGGGCTGGCTGGAAATGTTGTAATAGGGGCATGAACCCCTCGCCCAACCTGTTCCTGATTGGCCCAATGGGCGCCGGCAAGTCCAGCATCGGGCGGCGCCTGGCGGAGCGCTTCGGTTTGCCGTGCATCGATCTGGATGCCGCGATCGAACAACGCACCGGCGCAAGCGTGGCGACGATTTTCGAGATCGAGGGCGAAGCCGGTTTTCGTCGCCGCGAATCCGAGCTGCTGGCGGAGCTCACGGCGCGCACCGGCATCGTGCTCGCCACCGGCGGCGGCGCCGTGCTGCCGGTTGAAAACCGCGCGCTGCTGCGCCGGCGTGGCTTCGTCGTGTGGCTGCAAGCGTCGGTGGAACAACAAATGCAGCGGCTGTCGCGCGATCGCCAGCGGCCATTGCTCAACGCGCCGGACCGCCGCAAGCGGCTGGAAGAGCTCGCGTGCGAACGCGATCCGGTCTATGCGGAACTGGCCGATTGCAGCATCGGCAGCAATGGCGAATCCTGCGAACATGCGGCCGTGCACATCGCGGCGTTGCTCGAACAGCATTGGCAACGCACACCGGCGACGAAGGAAAACGCATGACGACCACCATCGATGTCGGGCTCGGCGCACGCCATTACCCGATCCGCATCGGAACCGGCCTGCTCGACGATGCGCGCGCTTGGCGCGATGCGCTTCGCGGTGGCCATGCACTGGTCGTCAGCGACGGCCATGTCGCGCCGCTGTACGCACAACGATTGCGCGATGCGCTGGCGGCGGCGTGCGGCGCACCCGTTCGCTGCGAAACACTCGTCCTGCCTGCCGGCGAAGCGCACAAGAACCTCGACGCCATCGCGAGGGTGCTGGACGCGCTGGCGAAGCTCGGCGCCACCCGCGACGCTTGCGTGCTCGCGCTGGGCGGCGGCGTGGTCGGCGACATCGCGGGTTTCGCGGCAGCGTGCTGGATGCGCGGCATCGATTTCCTGCAGTTCCCGACCACGCTGCTGGCGATGGTGGATTCTTCGGTCGGCGGCAAGACCGGCGTCGATCACCCGGCCGGCAAGAATCTCATCGGCGCGTTCCACCAACCGCGCGCGGTGGTCGCCGATCTCGACACGCTCGCGACGCTGCCCGATCGCGAACTGCGCGCCGGACTGGCCGAAGTGGTCAAGACCGCGTGCATCGGCGATGCGGATTTCTTCGACTGGCTGGAGGCGCACGCCGATGCATTGCTGGGCGCCGACACCGAAACCCTGACCCACGCCATCGCCCGCTGCTGCCGCTTCAAGGCCGGCGTGGTCGAACGCGATGAGCGCGAGGCGGGCGAACGCGCGCTGCTCAACTTCGGCCACACCTTCGGACACGCGATCGAAACCGAAACCGGCTACGACACGCTGTTGCATGGCGAAGCGGTCGCGATCGGCATGATTCTCGCCGCCCGCCTGTCCGCGCAGCTCGGCATGGCCGATGACACGGACACCGGGCGGTTGCAGGCCCTGTTGGAACGTCTGGGCCTGCCCGTATCCGTGCCGCCAAACCTGGCACCGGATGCATTGCTGTCGCACATGCAGATGGACAAGAAAAACCGTGCGGGCGCGCTGCGCCTGATCCTGTGGCGCGGGATCGGGCACGCGGAAATCGCCGACAACGTCGATGCAGGTTCGATCCGCGCCGCGATGGCCGGCTGAGGCCCACGCTACAATCGCATTCCCGCCGCAGCCGGCACGCGCGCAACGCCATGCACCTGTATCTGCAAACTCCGCCCGGTTCCGGCGTGCCGCGTTACTGCCGCATCGCGCTGGAGCAGGACCTGCTCGGCGGCTGGACGCTCTACCGCGAATCCGGCACCGAGGGCGGACGCGCAACGCTGAAGCGCGAGGTGTATCTCGACCGCGACGCGGCGTTGAACGCGTTCGAGCAGGCGCGCGACGCGCAGATCAAGCGCGGCTTCAAGGTGATGATCACGCAGGGCATCGAAAATTCGCATGGCTGAAACATTCGACCGGAGCAACCGTTTCCTGCGCGCGCTGCGCTGCCAACCCGTCGATGCGACGCCGGTATGGATCATGCGCCAGGCCGGCCGTTACCTGCCGGAATACCGCGCGACGCGCGAACGCGCCGGCAGCTTTGTGAACCTGATGCGCACGCCGGAGCTGGCTTGCGAAGTCACGTTGCAACCGATCGAGCGTTTTGATCTGGACGCCGCGATCCTATTCTCCGACATCCTCACGGTGCCCGATGCGATGGGCCTGGGCCTGCACTTCGTCGAGGGCGAGGGACCGAAATTCGCGCGGCCACTGCGCAACCTCGCCGACATTGCCAAGATCGGCGTGCCCGATCCGGAACAGTCGTTGCGCTACGTGACGGATGCGGTGCGCCTGATCCGGAGCGAATTGCGCGGGCGCGTGCCGCTGATCGGTTTCGCCGGCAGTCCCTGGACGCTCGCGTGCTACATGATCGAAGGCGAAGGCTCGCGCGATTTCGCGCGCGTAAAGGCGTTCGCATTGAACGAGCCCGCC
>DATNAW010000239.1:0-12157 GCA_035572335.1 Rhodanobacteraceae bacterium | reverse complement strand
CCTCTCGGTGTTCGCCGACCGCACCATCACCATCCGCGCCTCGGTGCACGACGTCGAGATGACGCTGCTGATCGCGATCGCGCTGGTGGTCGCGGTGATCTTCGCGTTCCTGCGCCGGTTGTGGGCAACCATCATCCCCGCTGTCGCGGTGCCGCTGTCGCTGATGGGCACCTTCGCGGTCATGGCCTTCGCGGGCTTCTCGCTGGACAACCTGTCGCTGATGGCGTTGACCGTCGCAACGGGTTTCGTGGTCGACGATGCGATCGTGATGATCGAGAACATCGTGCGCTACCTCGAACAGGGCAAGGAAGGCCGCGAGGCCGCCGAGATCGGTTCGCGCGAAATCGGTTTCACGGTGCTGTCGCTGACCGTTTCGCTGATCGCGGTGTTCCTGCCGCTGCTGCTGATGCCGGGCGTCACCGGCCGGCTGTTCCACGAGTTCGCATGGGTGCTGACCATCGCGGTCGCGATCTCGATGGGCGTGTCGCTGACGCTGACGCCGATGATGTGCGCGTACCTCCTGAAGCCCGGCTCGCTGCCGACCGGCGACGAAGAAGCGATGGAACACCGCCGGGGCTTCTACGCGAAGATGGTGGGCTGGTACGAATCGAGCCTGGATTGGGTGCTGGTGCACCGGCGCACCACCATGCTGGTCGCGGCCGCGTCGGTCGCGGTGACCGTATTGTTGTACGCGGTGATCCCGAAAGACCTGTTGCCCGAGCAGGACACCGGCCTGATCACCGGCGTGGTGCAGGCCGACAACGACATCGCCTTCCCGGCGATGTCGAACAGTATCCAGGCCGTCACCGCCGCGCTGCGCAAGGATCCCGCGGTCGCGGGCGTGTCCGCGTTCATCGGCGCGGGCTCGATCAACCCGACGCTCAACCAGGGCCAGGTCAGCATCGTGCTGAAGACGCGCAGCCAGCGCGGCAGCCTCGATAACGTCGTAGCCAGCCTGCAGCAGGACGTCGCCGGCATTCCCGGCGTCGAGTTGTTCCTGAAGCCGGTGCAGGACATCACGCTCGACACCACCGTCGCGCCGACCGAATACCAGTACGCGATTTCCGAGGTCGATCCCAACGACCTCGCGAAGAACGCGCAACGCGTGGTGCAGGCGGTGAAGCAGTTGTCCGAACTGGCCAACGTGTCCGACAACCTCGGGATGAACGGGCGTGCGATGAAGCTCGACATCGACCGCACCGCGGCCAGCCGGCTTGGCGTGCCGGTGCAAACCATCGACGACACGCTGTACGACGCCTACGGGCAGCGCCAGATCTCCACGATCTTCACGCAGCAGAACCAGTACCGCGTGGTGCTGGAGGTCGAACCGCAGTTCCGCAACCGTTCCGACCTCATGAACATGCTGACGGTGCGCTCGAACGGTTCCAGCGGCGCGCTGACCGGCACCAACGCCACCAGCGCCGGGATGCTGAAGTCGGCCAATTCTTCCACCGCGACCGGCATCGGCCAGTCCAATACCGGGATCATCCTGGGCGGCGGCAATACCGTACCGCTGTCAACGCTGGCCAGCGCGACGGTCACCGACGCGCCGCTGGTGATCGCGCACCAGAACCAGCTGCCCGCGGTGATCGTGTCGTTCAACGTCGCGCCCGGCTACTCGCTGTCGCAGGCGGTGGACGCGATCAACAATGCCACGACTTCATTGAAGCTGCCGCCGCAGGTGCGCGTGCAGTTCATCGGCAAGGCCGCGGAATTCTCGTCTTCGCTCGGGAACGAAGTGCTATTGCTGCTGGCCGCGATCGTGGTGATCTACATCGTGCTGGGCGTGCTGTACGAGAGCTACATCCATCCCTTGACGATCCTCTCGACGTTGCCACCCGCGGGCGTCGGCGCGCTGCTGGCGCTGATGATCTTCGGGATGCCGCTGTCGGTCGACGGCATCGTCGGCATCGTGCTGCTGATCGGCATCGTCAAGAAGAACGCGATCATGATGATCGACTTCGCGATCACCGCGCAGCGGCGCGGCATGAATCCCCACGACGCGATCCGCCGCGCCTGCCTGCTGCGCTTCCGGCCGATCATGATGACCACCTTCGCGGCGCTGTTCGGCGCGCTGCCGCTGGCGCTGGGCAATGGCATCGGCGCGGAATTGCGGCGCCCGCTCGGCGTGGCGATCGTGGGTGGCCTGCTGCTGTCGCAACTGGTCACGCTGTACACGACACCGGTGATCTACCTCTACATGGAACGCTTCGGCGACTGGATTCGCGAGCGCACGGGGCGGCAGCATTCACCCGAGCTGGCGTCCGAGGGCGGCGAGTGAGCGAGCCGTGATGATTCGTCTGCCATGAACATCTCCTCGCCCTTCGTCAAGCGCCCCATCGGCACGTCGTTGCTGGCGGCGGGCGTGCTGGCGATCGGCATCCTGTGTTACTTCCTGCTCGGCATCAGCGCGTTGCCGGAGGTGTCGTTCCCGGCGATCTGGGTGTCGGCCGCCGAGCCCGGCGCCAACGCCACCACCATGTCGACCACGGTGACTGCGCCGCTGGAACGCCATCTCGGCCAGATTCCCGGCATCGACATGATGCGTTCGCGCAGCTCCGCCGGCAGCATGTTCGTGATCCTGCTGTTCGACTCCGACGTGGACATCAACGCCGCCGCGCAACAGGTCGATGCCGCGATCAACGCGGCGGTGCCCGACCTGCCGGCCGGCCTTTCGATGCCGCAGTGGCACAAGGCCAATCCGAACGACGACCCGGTGATCACGCTGGCACTGACGTCGGACACGCAACCGATGTCGGCACTGTTTGATTCGGCGAACACCTTGCTGCAGCCGCGCCTCAGCCAGTTGCCGGGCGTCGCCTCGGTGGACGTCTCGGGCAGTGCGCAACCGGCGGTGCGGGTGGACGTGGACCTGCACAAGCTGGCTGCAATGGGACTCTCCACCAACGACATCCGCAACGCAATCACCGCGGCCAACGTCACCTCGCCGCAGGGCTTCCTCACCGACGGCAACATCGAAACCGCGATCACCGCGACCGACCAGTTGCATTCCGCCCAGGACTTCGCCGATCTCGTGATCGCCACGCACAACGGCATGCCGGTGTACCTGCACGACGTGGCGGACGTGTACCAGGGCGCGCAGGACAAGTTCCAGGCCGCCTATTTCAACGGCAAGCGTTCGATCCAGTTGCAGGTGTACAAGCGCCCCGAGGCGAACGTCATCGCGACCGTGGACGGCGTGAAGGACGAACTGCCCGGCCTGCGCAACCTTGTGCCGCCGGGCACGCAGATCACTCCGTACTTCGACGAGACCTCCACCATCCGCAACTCGGTCAACGACGTGCAGATCACGCTCCTGATCAGCCTGTCGATGGTGATCCTGACGATGGCGCTGTTCCTGCGCCGGCTTGCGCCCACGCTGATCGCCACCGCGGCGGTGCCGATGTCGCTGTGCGGCGCGTTCATCGTGATGTACGCGATGGATTACACGCTGGACAACCTGTCGCTACTGGCGCTGGTGATCGCGCTGACCTTCGTGGTGGACGATGCGATCGTGGTGATCGAAAACATCATCCGCCACCTCGACGAAGGCAAGCCGCGCCTGCAGGCGGCGCTGGAAGGCGCGAAGGAGATCGGCTTCACCATCGTCGCGATCACCGCTTCGCTGCTGGCGGTGTTCATGCCGATCCTGTTCGCGCCGTCCTTCATCGGCATGTGGTTCCGCGAATTCACGGTCACCATCATCGCGGCCATCTTCGTGTCGATGGTGGTCTCGCTGACGTTGACGCCGGCGCTGTGCGGCCGTTTCCTGCGCCACCACGACCACGAAGGCGGACCGTCGAAACTGTCGCGCGCGCTCGACGGCTTCCACGCAGGCATGCTTTCCATCTACCGGCGCACGCTGGACTGGACGCTGCACAAGCACCCGAAGCTGATGGCGTGGTCGCCGCTGGTGCTGCTGGCCTTCACGATCTACCTGTTCCACGTGCTGCCGGGCACCGATTTCCCGCCGCAGGACACGGGACTGATCTGGGGCCGCGCCAGCGGCGAAGTCACGATGTCGTTCGCCGATCTCGAAGCGCGCACCAGCAACCTGGTGAAGATGTTGCGCCAGGATCCCGCCGTCGAATACGTCGGCGCGTCCGTCGGCACCAGCCGGCGCGGACCCAGCGGATGGTTCAGCATCCAGTTGAAGCCGCTCGGCAAGGAACGCAAGGACACGACCGACCAGGTGGTCGCGCGGCTGTCGGCCAAGGTCTCGCGTTACCCCGACCTCGACGTGCGCTTCCGCGCCTTGCAGGACCTCGGCGGCGGAGGCGGCGGCACCAGCCAGGGCGGCCAGTACAGCGTGAACCTGCAGAGCAACAGCGCCACCGAACTGGAGGAGTGGCTGCCCAAGCTGCAGGCGCAGTTGCAGAAGAACCCGATGTTCCGCGACGTGGGCACCGACCTCGACGAGGGCTCTCTGCTGCAGAACATGGTGGTCGATCGCGCCAAGGCCACCACCCTCGGCGTGTCGATGGCGGCGGTGGACGATGCGCTCTACAACGCGTTCGGGCAGCGCCAGATTTCCACGATCTATTCCGACACCAACCAGTACCAGGTCGTGCTGAGTGCACTGCCCGCGCAAACCGCGTCGCCCGCGGCGCTCAACGGCCTTTACGTGCGCTCGTCCAGCGGCAAGATGGTGCCGATCAGCGCGATCGCGCACCAGGAATCCAGCACCTCGCCCAGCGAGATCGAGCACATCAACCAGATGACCAGCATGTCGCTGTCGTTCAACCTCGCGCCCGGCATTTCGATGGGCGATGCCACGAAGCAGATCAACAAGACCATCGCCGACATGCGCATGCCGGGTGACATCACGCTCGGCCTCGGCGATTTCTTCCGCCGCTTCGAGCAGCAGATGGCGATGATGCCGCTGCTGCTGCTCGGCGCCATCATCGCCGTGTACCTCGTGCTCGGCATGCTGTACGAAAACCTGGTGCACCCGGTGACGATCCTGTCCACGCTGCCCGCCGCCGGGGTCGGCGCGCTGCTGGCGTTGAAGGTCACCGGCCTGCCGCTGTCGATCGTCGCGATCATGGCGCTCGTCCTGCTGATCGGCCTGGTGAAGAAGAACGCGATCATGATGATCGACTTCGCGCTGGTGGCCGAGCGCGAAGGCCGCACGCCGCTGGACGCAGTGCGCGAGGCCTGCCTGGTGCGCTTCCGTCCCATCATGATGACGACGATGGTGGCGATCCTGGCGTCGGTGCCGCTGGTGATCGGTTTCGGCACTGGCGCCGATCTCCGCCGTCCGCTCGGTGTCGCGATGCTGGGCGGCCTGATCTTTTCGCAGACGCTGACCCTGCTTTCGACCCCCGCGATCTACCTGGTGTTCGCGACATGGTCGCGCCGTCGCAAGGAGCGCAAGGCGCAGCGCGCGCTCAAGCGCAAGGCCGCGCTGGGCGAGGCCTGACACCGCCCGCGACGCGCCGGCGACGCGGCTTGTTATGCTTGGCGCCGTCTTTGCCACGATCACATCCATGTCCGCGAAGTCCGAGCCGGCCGCCCCGGCGCACGCCCGCATCGCCTTCATCGGCGGCGGCAACATGGCACGCAGCCTGATCGGCGCGCAGCTGGCGCGCGGCCTTCCACCCGACGCGATCACGGTGGCCGAACCGCGCGCGGAAGCGCGCGACGCGCTGGCCCGCGAGTTCGGCGTACCGACCTTCAGCGACAACGCCGCGGCCGTCGCCGGTGCCGACTGCGTGGTGCTGGCGGTGAAGCCGCAAGTCATGCGCGCGGTGTGCAGCGCGCTGGCCGAACCGCTGCGCGACGCAAACCCGCTGGTGATCTCCATCGCCGCCGGCGTGCGCATCGCGCAAATCGAACGCCTGCTCGGCGAAGGGCACGCGATCGTGCGCTGCATGCCCAACACGCCAGCACTGGTCGGCGCTGGCGCCGCGGGGCTTTGCGCCAATCGCAGTGTCGACGCCGAACAAAGGACCTTTGCCGAACGCCTGCTGGACGCCGCGGGCATCGTGCGCTGGATCGATGACGAAGCACAGATGGACACGGTGACGGCGCTGTCCGGTTCCGGTCCCGCCTATTTCTTCCTGCTGGTCGAGGCGATGGAAGAGGCCGCCGTTCAACTGGGCCTGCCGCGCGACACCGCGCGCGCGCTGGCCGCGCAAACCTGCCTCGGCGCCGGGCACATGCTGGCCGACGGCAACGAGACCGCGAGCGAACTGCGCAAGCGCGTCACCTCGCCGCACGGCACCACCGCAGCAGCGCTGGATGTCTTCGACCGGGGCGGCTTCCGCGCACTGGTTCAGCGTGCACTGGACGCCGCGAAGCGGCGCGGCGCGGAAATGTCGGCGGAACTGGACGAAGGCCCATGATCTATCTCGCCAATGCGCTGGCCCTCCTGATCCAGTTCGCGTTCGGCTGCGCAGTCGCATTGTTCGTGTTCCGCCTGCTCGCCGAAGCCGTGCGCGCCGATTTCTACAATCCGATCTGCCAGTTCCTGTACCGCGCCACCAACCCGATCCTGACGCCGCTGCGGCGCGTGATCCCGACCTGGCGGCGCATCAACCTCGCCGCGCTGCTGATCGCGTGGATGCTGGAAGTCGTCAAGAACTTCCTGCTGCGCTTCGTCGCCGGCGATTTCTGGGCCTCGAACCTCGGCACGCTGGTGCTCGCCGTGGCCGACCTGCTGAACTTCTTGATGATCGCGTACCTGGTCATGATCTTCGCGTGGGCGCTGCTCTCCTACGTCAACGTCGACGCGCGCAATCCGCTGGTGCCGCTGCTCGGCAAGATCGTGGGCCCGGTGTTGAAACCATTCCGCAAGGTGCTGCCGTTGATCGGCGGCTTCGACCTTTCACCGGCGCTGGCGATCCTGGTGATCTTGCTGGTCGAGACGGTGATCGTGGCATGGCTGATGGACGTCGGGCACACGATTTGATTCGTGTCAGTGACGGCTCGCCCAGCGCGCAATCACGGCGTGCATTGCGTCGAGTCCATCGGTGAGCGCGGCAGGCCCCGGCTGCAGGATGATCGGCGACTTGACTTCGTGCAGCTCGCCATCGCGTACGGCCGGCATTGCGTTCCATCCCGCGCGCGCGGCCACCGTCGCCGGCTGGAATTTCTTGCCACACCACGAGGCCATGATGATGTCGGGCGCGCGCCGCACGACTTCCGATGGATCGGCGAGGATGCGATGCCTGGCGAGCGATTGCTCCGCCAATTCGGGAAACGCGTCCTCGCCGCCGGCGATGCGGATCAGTTCCGCGACCCAACGGATGCCGGTGATGGGCGGTTCGTCCCATTCCTCGAAATAGACCCGTGGATGCCGCGGCAACGCGGCGCCGAGCGCGCGCACGTGTCCGACGTGCGCTTCGAGCTCCCGCGCGAAAGCCTCCGCCTTGTCGTGCGCACCCACCAGAGCACCCAGCCGGTGCACGTAGTCGATGATGCCGTCCACCGAGCGATGGTTGCTGATCCAGACCTCGACGCCAGCCTTCACCAGTTCGCGCGCGATGTCAGCCTGGATGTCGGAAAACCCGATCGCCATGTCGGGCTGCAGCGCGAGGATCTTGTCGATCTTCGCGCTGGTGAATGCGGAGACCTTGGGTTTTTCCTTGCGCGCGCGCGGCGGCCGCACGGTGAAGCCGGAAATGCCGACGATGCGGTCCTGTTCGCCTAGGGCGTACAGGACTTCGGTCGGTTCTTCCGTTAAGCAGACAATGCGACGCGGGCCTAGTTGCATATCAAGGCTCCGCCCACCACGCGCGAACCGTCCCTGGTGCGTGGCGCCAGCCGCGCCATCCATGGCGCGTCGCTCGCCAGCGCGACATGCCCCCGGCATGTCGCGAAAGCCCCGGCTCGCCCTTGCGCGCGCGCGGCGGCCGCACGGTGAAGCCGGAAATGCCGACGATGCGGTCCTGTTCGCCGAGGGCGTACAGGACTTCGGTCGGCTCTTCGGTGAGACAAACGATCCGTCGTGGTCCAAGCATCACGGATACAGCAGGCGTTCGCGCCACGCGCCCCCGACGAGATCCCAGCGATGACGCTCGTTCAGGCGATGCTCGTGCGCGTACCAGAACTCCACCATATCCGGCACCACGAGGTAGCCGCCCCATTTCGCCGGCCGCGTCACGGAACGTTCGGTGAATTGGCGATCGACCTCGGCCAGCCGTCGCTCCAGCGTCGCGCGGTCCGGCAGCGTCTGTGATTGCAGCGAAGCCCACGCGCCCAGCTGGCTCAGGCGCGGGCGGGTCGCGAAATAGGCGTCGGACTCTTCGGGCTGCAACTTTTCCGCATGGCCTTCGATGCGCACCTGCGCCGCGGGCTCGACGTGTTTCCAGTGCAGACACAACGCGACGCGAGGATTGTCCGCGAGCTGCCGGCCCTTGTCGCCTTCGTAATCGGTGAAGAAGGTCAGGCCGCGTTCGTCCAGTGTTTTCAGCAGCACCATGCGCGAATGCACGCGGCCGTCGGGATCGGCGGTCGCGACGTTCATCGCGGTGGGTTCGGGATCGTCGCTGGCAAGCGCCGCGGCGTACAGGCGCTTGAGGGTTTCGAGAATCGTCGGGTTCAACATCCCGCGATTTTAACCCTGTTCTACTCGATACCCATGCTGGTACACCGCCGTCAGCCGCCAGCCGTTTTCACCCGACAGCCCGAGTTTCTTGCGCAGGCGGCTGATGTGGGTATCGACGGTGCGGGTGCTGACGTCGCTGGCGAGGTTCCACACGTTTTCGAGCAGCGCATCCCGGCTGACGATGCGGCCTTGCCGGCGGAACAGGTAACAGGCCAGTTCGTACTCGCGCTGGGTCAGTTCCACGGGTTCGCCGTTGACGCTGATGACGCGGCGTTGCGCATCGATGCGGTACGGCGGCAAATCCAGCACGTCGCCCGCTTCCGCATCACCGCCGCGGCGTCGCAGCACTGCCGCGACGCGCGCCAGCAATTCGCCCTGCTTGGGCGGCTTGACCACGTAATCGTCGGCGCCCGCTGCAAGACCTTCGATGATGTCGGATTCCTGGCCGCTCGCGGTCAGGAAGATCACCGGCAAGCGCGAATTGGGCGACTGTCGGATCCAGGTCAGCACGTCCAGCCCCTTGGCGTCGGGCAGGCTGCGGTCCAGCAACACCAGATCGACGGCCTCGTTGCCGAGCCGCCGCCGGAACTCACTGGCAGACCGGAACAGTGCGCAGCCGTAGCCTGCCTGTTCCAACCACAACCGCAACAGCGCCGCCTGGTCGGGATCGTCCTCGACGCAACCGATCGTCCACGTCACAGCACTCATTGTTTTCTTTGCGCCCTCAACTGCATGACCCCCTCACGCTGCCGCCGGACTCCTGGCACCGCCGCGTGCCGCCCCATTCGCCAACTTCTCAATCCACCTCGAAGTTGATGCGCATGTTCACCCGCCACTCCTTGATGCCACCATCCTTGTCGGTGGCGACCTTGATGTCGTTGATCCAGGCGCCACGGATATTCTTGACTGTCTTGCCCGCTTTCTCCAGCCCGTGCCGCACCGCATCCTCGATGCCCTTGGAAGAGGACGCGCTCAATTCGATGACCTTGGTCACTGACATGCTGTTCTCCTTGCTGGCTGCGGAACCCGGATGATTCGAGTGTACACAGGAAAACAACCGTGACATGTTTCACGCTTTTGTCAAGCTTCGCCGCCACGGGCAAACCGTTGCAATAGTTGTGCCTGCAGCGCCGGCACCGAGGCCAGCACGCTGCGGGTCGCCAGCGATGGCGGCGCCCCGGTCAAATCCGTGAACGTGCCACCCGCTTCCCGCACGATCACGGCCAGCGCGGCGATGTCAAGGACGTTGACGTCGGATTCGACCACGATGTCCAGCGCGCCGCGCGCCAGCAGATGGTAATGGCAGAAGTCGCCGTAGCCGCGCGTGCGGTTCACGGCATCGATCAGCCCGCCCAGCGCGTTCCAGCCGCGCGCATCCTGCGCCAGCGACTTGACGTTGCCCAGTGACAATGCGGCATCGCCGATGCGGTTGACGCCGGAAACCCGCACGCGCTTGCCGTCCAGCCAGGCACCGCCGCCGCGCCGCGCCCACATCGTCTCGCCGTAGAGCGGCGCATGGGAGACGCCCAGCACCAGTTCGTCGGCATGCATCAGGGCGATCTGGGTGGAAAAGAACGGCGTGCCGCGCACGAAGCTCTTGGTGCCGTCGAGGGGGTCGACCAGCCACAGGAACGCGCCCTCGCCTTCGCGGCCACGTTCCTCGCCGAGGATCGCGTGATCGGGGAACGCGCCCTTCAACGCCGAGCGGATGAGGTCCTCGGCTTCGCGATCCGCGATCGTGACCGGCGTGGCGTCGGGCTTGATCTCCACGGCGACGCCATGCCGGAAGTGATGCGCGATGCGCTCCCCCGCAGTGCGCGCCGCGGCCAGCGCGACTTCCAGCGCATGATCCAGGAATGCGTCATCGAGGGTGCCAGACATGGCGTCCAGCTTAGCCGTGCTTGAGACGGTCCGCGGTGACCGCGATCATGGCGGGATGACCGAAACGCCTTCCCGCAACGCGCCGCTCGCCGCGCGCGACCTCGCCCACGTCTGGCACCCCTGTACGCAGATGCGCGAACACGATGCACAACTGCCGCTGATCCCCATCGTCCGCGGCGACGGCGCGTGGCTGGTGGACGCCGACGGCAAGCGCTATTTAGACGGCATCAGCTCCTGGTGGAGCAACCTGTTCGGACACGCCAATCCGCGCATCGCGGCGGCCATCGCCGAACAGGCGGCGCGGCTCAACCACGTGATGCTGGCCGGCTTCACCCACGAACCCGCGCTGCAACTGGCCGAGGAGCTGGTGCGGATCGCGCCTTCCGGTTTGACGCGCGTGTCGTACGCCAGCGACGGCGCCAGCGCGGTGGAAATCGCGCTGAAGATGAGCTTCCACTACTGGCGCAACGCGGGACAGCCGCAGCGCACGCGTTTCATCGCGCTCGCCAATGCGTACCACGGCGAAACGCTGGGCGCGCTGGCGGTCAGCGACTTGCCGCTGTACCGCGCGGTGTACGGGCCGCTGCTGTTCGATCCGATCCTCGCGCCCTCGCCCGACTGGCTGGATGCGGAACCCGGCGAAACGCATGAAGATGTCGCGCGGCGCCGTCTGGCGGACATGCGCGCGCTGCTGGAACGCCACGCCCACGAAACCTGCGCGGTAATCATTGAACCGCTGGTGCAATGTTCGGGCGGCATGCGCATGCACGCGCCGTCTTATCTCGCCGGGCTGCGCAAGTTGTGCGAAGAATTCAACGTGCACCTGATCGCGGACGAAATCGCGGTGGGCTTCGGCCGCACCGGCACGCTTTTCGCGTGCGAACAAGGCGCGATCACACCGGATTTCCTGTGCCTGTCGAAAGGCTTGACCGGCGGCGCGCTGCCGCTGTCGGCCGTGCTGACCACGGACAAGGTCCATGACGCGTTCCTCGGCGACTACGCCGACAACAATGCGTTCCTGCACTCGCACACCTTCAGCGGCAACCCCATCGCCTGCGCGGCGGCGCTGGCGTCGCTGTCGATCTTCCATGACGAGCCGGTGCTGGAACGCAATCGCGCGCTCGCCGCGCACCTGGCCATGCGGCTGCAATCATTGGCGGACCATCCGCACGTCGCCAACCTGCGCCAAACGGGATGGATCGCGGCGTTCGACCTGGTTCGTGACAAGGCCCCGCGCAGTGCGTGGCCCGGAGAAGAACGTCGCGGCCGGCGCTTCTACACGCACGCGCTCGAACGCGGCGTGCTGTTGCGGCCGCTGGGGGACACGGTGTATTTCCTGCCGCCCTACTGCATCGGCGCGGCGGAGATCGACTTCATGGTAGACGCCGCGCTCGGCGCGGTCGATGCCGCAACGGCATGAGGCGAGGTGGCGCCGCAGGCGCGGTGCCGGAGGATCAGACCTCGTCGATGCCCTTGGACATGTCTTCGTCCACTTCGGCCGCCGCCCATTCCAGGGCTTCGCGGTCGCGGCGTTCGCGCTCGACGCGGTCGATCTCGTCGATGGTCGGCATGTCGATGCTGCGGTCGGCGATTTCGCGCAACGCCAGCACGGTCGGCTTGTCGTTCTCGGGGTTGATCGTGGGCTCGACGCCGTTTTCCAGCTGGCGCGCGCGGCGGGTGGCCATCAGGACCAGTTCGAAACGGTTGTCGACCACCTTCAGGCAG
>DATNAW010000238.1:0-6595 GCA_035572335.1 Rhodanobacteraceae bacterium | reverse complement strand
GTTGGATTTCCAGTTCCTGATGTCGCGTTCGCTGCGCACGATGTTCCAGTCACCGCACAGGACGTATTCGCGGCCGCTCGCGAGCCAGCCATCGAAAATCGTGCGCAGCTTCTTCATCGCGACGAACTTGAATTGCTGGCGCTCTTCGCCCGAGGTGCCGGAGGGCACGTACAACGACACCACGCTCAGGTTTCCGAAGCGCGCTTCGATGTAGCGGCCCTCATCATCGAACGGGTTCCAGCCGAGCTTCGTCAACACTTCGTCGGGTTCGCGTTTCGCGTAGATCGCGACGCCGCTGTATCCCTTCTTGGTGACCGCGTCGCGATAAAAGCAATGATGGCCGTCGGGGCGAAATTTGGCGTCGGTGAGCTGCGCTTCCTGCGACTTGGTTTCCTGGATGCAGGTGACATCCGCGTGCTGTGCGGCAAGCCAATCGAAGAAGCCCTTGCTTGCGGCCGAACGGATGCCGTTGGCGTTGAAGGAGATGATTTTCACGTTGCGGGACTCGGGACTCGGGACACGGGAAGCCTAAAGCAAAAGTTTGCGCGTTGCTGACACGCACGCGCGACCTTTATCGCCGAAAACCGGCTCACGTATCATCCGAGTCCCGAATCCCGAGTCTAAAATCCGTGCTCCAAGCCCATCAACAAGCTTTCCTCGACACCGCGCTCGCCCGCGGCGTGCTGCGCTTCGGCGACTTCACGCTGAAGTCGGGGCGCCAGAGTCCGTATTTCTTCAACATGGGCCGCATCGACGGTGGCGCCGCGCTCGCCGACGTGGGCGCGGCCTACGCCGGCACCATCGTGGCGAACGCGATCGGCTTCGACATGCTGTTCGGACCGGCCTACAAGGGCATCCCTCTCGCGGCCGCGACCGCGATCGCGCTGGCGCGGTCGCATGGACGCGACGTGCCCTGGGCCTACAACCGCAAGGAGGCGAAGGACCACGGCGAAGGCGGCTCGCTGGTCGGCGCGCCGCTCATGGGCCGCGTGTTGATCGTGGACGACGTGATCACGGCGGGCACCGCGGTGCGCGAATCGTTGGGGCTGATCCGCGCCGCGGGGGCGGAGGTGGCGGGCGTGCTGGTCGCGCTTGACCGTCAGGAGCGTGGGCAGGGGATGCTTTCCGCCGCCCAGGAACTGGCCCGCGAGCAGGGCGTGCCGACGTTCGCCATCGTCGGTCTGGTCGACCTTCTGGAATTCGCGGGCGGC
This sequence comes from Rhodanobacteraceae bacterium, assembly GCA_035572335.1. Classification (GTDB taxonomy): domain Bacteria; phylum Pseudomonadota; class Gammaproteobacteria; order Xanthomonadales; family Rhodanobacteraceae; genus 66-474. The sequence continues at coordinate 5,384 of DATNAW010000238.1, read as the reverse complement.
CGGGCGGACCTCGCCGGCGAGCGTCCACGGTTGGAGGCTTACCGGGCCCGCTTCGGCGCCGGCTGAGTACCGGTCGAGCCAAACCTCGGCCCACAATTTGCATGGACCTCCGGTCTATACTGGATTTCTCCATTCCGGAGCCCCCCATGCGTCGGACCGCCCTGCTCCTGTTGCCCGCCTTGCTGCTGGCCGCCAGCGCCGTGGCGCCCGTTCGAGCCACCGACAATTCGTCGGTCGTGCACTACCGTTGGAAGGATGCGGCGGGGGTCGTGCACTTCAGCGACACCATTCCGGCCTCGGCGCTGGCGGGCGGCTACGACATCGTCAACAACGACGGCCAGGTAGTGCGCCACGTCTCGCGCGAACTGACCCCGGCCGAACGCCAGGCCGCCGCCGCGGAGGCCGCACGCGCCGCCGCCGCGAAACGCGCAGCGCAGCAGCAGAGCCTCGAAGACACGCAGATGCTGTCGGCTTATCCCACCGACAAGGATTTGCGGCAGTCCCAGCAGGCGCAACTGCAGCAGATCCAGACCGACATCGCCACGCTGCAGACCAACCTGCGCAGCCAGGAAAATACCCTCACCGACCTGCTTGCGCACGCGGCGGACCTTGAACATTCCGGAAAACCGATTCCACCCTACGTCAACACGCGCATTACCGAGCAACGCGAAAGCGTCAGCGAGGAGCGCAATGCATTGACGAAGCGCCGGGCCGATCTTGCCGAGGCGCAGACGAAGTTCGCGACGCAATTGCAGCGATACCGCATGCTGCGCGCCAAGTACCAGGGCAACGATCCACAGCCGCAGTAGGTTTGCAGCCTACGCCGCCGGGCGATCCGCTTCGATGAATTCGGACAGCGCGCGCAGCGAACCGAACACGCGGCGGTTGTCGGGATTGTCCGAACGCAATTGCACGCCGTAGCGTTTGGAAACCGCCAGCGCGAGTTCCAGTGCGTCGATGGAATCGAGGCCGAGCTCACCTCCGAACAACGGCGCCTCCGGGTCGATGCTTTCCGGCTTCACGTCTTCGAGGCTGAGGCTCTCGACGATCAACTTCGCCAATTCCTGCTCCGCAGGGGTCTGCTGGGTCATGCTACGGGGCTCCACCATCGCGCTCAATCAGCCGGTTAGTGTACCATGAGGGGTTTGAATCAAGACGTTACCGGAAGGCTCGAACATGGCTCCAGACGGCACGGATGCAAGCGCATGAAGGATGCCGCTCCGGGATCGCTCCGCGTCGAATACCGCGACGCGCCGATAGCGTCACGGCTCGGCCGACCGGGCACGCTCGCGGCATTCACCTTCGCCCCCGCCGATCCGAACCTAACCGACCCGCGCCATCTGCACGTCATGCAAACGGCGCTGTCCGCACCCGCCGTTGCCGAGTGCTGGTCGGTCGCGGGAGAGGTGAGCCACGGCAGGGACGGCGACCTGCGCTGGTCGCGCGGCGCCGGTTGGCAGTTCATGGCGATCGAGGTGGACGAAAAGCGGGGTGACATCGAAGCCGCGTGCACGCATGCATACGACCGCTTGCTCACGCATCTGGCCGAAAGCTCCGAGCGGCATCTGCTGCGGGTCTGGAATTACCTCGACACAATCAACGCCGGCGAGGGCGACATGGAACGCTATCGCCGCTTCTGCAGTGCGCGTGCGCAAAGAATGGCCGCCCATGGCCTGGCGCGTTATCCGGCCGCGACGGCGATCGGGCATCGCGGCCCGCGCGGTCGCCTGCAGGTGTACGCGCTTTCCGCCACCGCCGATGGCACCGCGCTGGAAAATCCGCGCCAGGTCAGTGCCTGGGAATATCCGCGCCAGTACGGGCCGACCGCGCCCAGCTTTGCCCGCGCGATGTTGTTGCCGCAGGGCGGCCTTGCGATTTCCGGGACCGCCGCGGTGATCGGTCACGCTTCCCACCACGTCGGCGACGTCACCGCGCAGGTCGACGAGGCCTTTGCCAACCTGAAGGCCTTGCTGGAGCGCGCCACGCTGCCGCCGTTCGACGCGTTTTCGCCCCTGAAGGTTTACGTGCGGCACCCGGAAGACCTCGACGCCGTCAGCGTCGCGCTTGCACGGCATCTCGATCCGTCGGTACCACGCCTGTTCCTGCAGGGTGACATCTGCCGCCGCGAATTGCTGGTCGAGATCGATGGCTGGTCGGGGTTTCCGCGTTAGCGGGGATTGATAGAACAACGCGCCCGGAAGGTCGCATCCTATTTCTTCCCGGGCCGCTGCCAATCCTTGATGGTGGTCTGCTTGCCGCGCGCGAGGGTCAGTTTGTCCGCAGGCGCATCGGCCGCGATGACGGAGCCCGCGCCGATCGTGGCGTTGGCGCCCACCTTCACCGGCGCGACCAGCGCCGTGTTGGAACCGATGAAGGCGCCATTGCCGATCTCGGTGACGTGCTTGTTCACGCCGTCGTAATTGCAGGTGATGGTGCCGGCACCGACATTCACGTGCGCGCCGATCTTCGCGTCGCCGAGGTAGGTGAGGTGGTTGGCCTTGCTGCCTTCGCCGAGCTTGGCCTTCTTGGTTTCGACGAAGTTGCCGACGTGCACGCCCGCGGCGAGTTCGGTACCGGGGCGCAGGCGGGCGAACGGGCCGATGTTGCACGCGCCATAGGTGGTGACGCCTTCCAGGTCGCAATGCGCGAACACTTCGGTGCCTGCCGCCAGATTCACATCACGCAGCCGGCAGAACGGCCCGATCCTCACGCCGTCGCCGAGTGTCACGCCGCCTTCGAGGATCACGTCGACGTCGATCTCGACGTCACGGCCATGGCTGAAGTGGCCACGCAGATCGAAGCGCGCCGGATCCGCGAGCCGCACGCCTTCCATCAACACGCGTTCCGCGTCGCGGCGGCGCAGGAACGCGGAAAGCTCCGCGAGTTGCGCAGCATCGTTGGCACCAAACGCCTCGACGGGATTGGCCGTCAGCACCACGTCGGCCGGAGCACCTTCCGCCGCGGCGCGCTCGAACACGTCGGTCAGATACAACTCGCCCTGCTGGTTGTCCGCCGAAAGCTGGTCGACCCAGCGCCGCAGCGGGCGCGACTCCGCGAACACGACGCCGGTGTTGACGATTCGGATGCCGCGCTGCGCATCGTCCGCGTCTTTTTCTTCGACGATCGCGCGCACCCGGCCCAGTCCGTCGCGCAGCACCCGTCCGTAGCCGGCGGGGTTGTCCAGCTCCGCGGCGAGCACGGCGAGCTCGGCGTGCGTGGCGATCAGTTCCGCCAGCGTTTCCCAGCGCAGCAACGGCACGTCGCCGTACAGCACCAGGATGCGCGCGGGATCCGCGATATCGTGCATTGCCAGGCGCACGGCGTGACCGGTTCCGCGTTGTTCGGACTGATGCACCCAGTGGATGTCGGTGTCGCGCGCGAATGCGGTGCGCACCTGCTCGCCGCGATGGCCGTACACCACGTGCAGGCCTTCCGGGCGCAACGCGCGCGCGGTGTCCAGGACGTGCGCCAGCATCGGCCGGCCGGCCAGCGGCAGCAACACCTTGGGCAACAGCGACTTCATGCGCTTGCCCTCGCCGGCGGCGAGGACGATGACGTGCAGCGGATCGGCCATGGTGGTCTCCGGTGGGTCGCGCAACATTGGCGCAACGCGCGCCCGGCGGCAAGTGGCGGATTCCATGCGCGCCGACCACGTGCCGGGCATCCGGCCAAACAAAAACGCCGGCTTGCGGCCGGCGTTTCGGATCAGCATGGAAATAGGTCAGTGCTGCAGATTGCGCCGCAGCCGTTCCAGCGCCTGCAACTGCGCGACGGCCTGGGTGAGTTGTTCCTGCGCCTGCTCGACGGTCTTGGCGTCACCGCGGTTTTGCAGCACGCGCTCGGCTTCTTCCTTGGCGCGCTTGGCGGCGGCCTCATCGATCTCGTCGGCGCGCAACGCGGTGTCGGCCAGCACCGTCACCACGTTCGGCTGCACTTCGAGGATGCCGCCGGACACGTAGTAGCCGTGCCGCGTGCCGTCCTCGCCGACCACTTCGACCTGGCCGGGCTTGAGGCGCGTCAGCAGCGGCTCGTGGCGCGGCGCGATGCCGAGCTCGCCGGCTTCGCCGCTGGCGATGACCAGCGCAGCTTCTCCGTGGAAGATGTTGGCTTCGGCGCTGACGATGTCGCAACGGATGGTCGCCATGATCGTGCGCTCAGGCCGCCTTCTTCTCGGATGCGTTCATCGCTTCGCCCTTCTTGATGGCGTCTTCGATGCCGCCGACCATGTAGAACGCCTGCTCGGGCAGGTGGTCGACTTCGCCTTCGACGATCATCTTGAATGCGCGAATGGTTTCCTTCAGCGGCACGTACTTGCCGGGCGAGCCGGTGAACACTTCCGCGACGTGGAACGGCTGCGAGAAGAAGCGCTCGCATTTGCGCGCGCGGTACACGGCCTGCTTGTCCTCTTCGGAAAGCTCGTCCATGCCGAGGATCGCGATGATGTCCTTCAATTCCTTGTAACGCTGCAGCGTGCCCTGCACCTTGCGCGCGACGTCGTAGTGCTCCTGCCCGATCACCAGCGGATCAAGCTGGCGCGAGGTCGAGGCCAGCGGATCGACGGCCGGATAAATGCCGAGCGAGGCGATGTCGCGCGACAGCGCCACGGTCGAGTCCAGGTGCGCGAAGGTGGTCGCGGGCGACGGATCGGTGTAGTCGTCGGCCGGCACGTAGACGGCCTGGATCGACGTGATCGATCCGGTCTTGGTCGAGGTGATGCGTTCCTGCAGGCGGCCCATTTCGTCCGCAAGCGTGGGCTGGTAACCCACCGCCGACGGCATGCGGCCGAGCAGCGCCGACACCTCGGTGCCTGCCAGCGTGTAGCGATAGATGTTGTCCACGAAGAACAGGATGTCGCGGCCCTTGCCCGACGCATCCTTCTCGTCGCGGAAGTATTCGGCCATGGTCAGGCCTGTCAGCGCGACGCGCAGGCGGTTGCCCGGCGGCTCGTTCATCTGGCCGTACACCATCGCGACCTTCGATTCCGGAAAGTTGTCCGGTTTGACGACGCCGGCTTCGATCATCTCGTGGTAGAAGTCGTTGCCTTCGCGGGTGCGCTCGCCCACGCCGGCGAACACCGACAGACCCGAGTGCTGGGTCGCGATGTTGTTGATCAGCTCCAGCATCGTCACCGTCTTGCCCACGCCCGCGCCGCCGAACAGGCCGACCTTGCCGCCCTTGGCAAACGGGCACATCAGGTCGATCACCTTGATGCCGGTTTCCAGCAATTCGTTGGCCGCGGCCTGGTCTTCGTACGACGGCGCGGCGCGATGGATTTCCCACTGCTGCTCGGAATCGACCGGACCGCGTTCGTCGATGGGCTCGCCCAGCACATTCATGATGCGGCCCAGCGTCGCCTTGCCGACCGGCACCTTGATGTACGCGCC
>DATNAW010000237.1:0-7207 GCA_035572335.1 Rhodanobacteraceae bacterium | reverse complement strand
CCTTTTTCAGCCGGCATAGCCTAGCAGCGGTGTGATCCTCTCCGTGGTTTCGAACACCCCGTCACCAAATGTGAAGTTTTTGCTTGCCGACGCCGGCCTTTCGGGTACACTCGGCCAAACTCGTGGGGGATCGGGGGATTGCCGGTCATGTTTAAGAAACTGCTTGCGCTGAGCGCGGGTCTTTTGATCACGTTCGCCGCCTACGCCGCGGGTGCCCAGCTGCGCGCCGACCATCCTCACACCTATGTGGTCAAGAAGGGCGACACGCTGTGGGGGATTTCGGCGCGCTTCCTCCAGAAGCCGTGGTTGTGGCCCGAAATCTGGGACGTCAACCAGCAGGTCTACAACCCGCATCGCATCTATCCGGGCGACGTGCTGGACCTTGACGTGAACGGCCTGCGCGTGGCCAAGCGCGCCGCGGTTGAAGCCAACCCGATCCCGACGGTGCCGCTTTCGGCGATCGAACCCTTCCTCAAGGATTTCCGGGTGCTCACGGCGGCGCAACTGCAGCAGACGCCTTACGTGGTGGCGGTCGAGGAAAACGAGCCGCGCGCCACCGAAGGCATGAACCTGTACGTGCGCAACTTGCCGGCGGCCACCGTCGGCCAGCGGTTCGCGATCGTGCGGCCCACCCATGTGTTCCGCCAGTTCAACGACGGCGGCCGGATGGACGACGTGGGGCATCTGGTCAACAACAACGTGGACATGGTGCCCGGACCGTGGCAGGAAGATTTTCGCAATGACGGCCACTTCGGCCGCGGCAGCGAAATCGGCACCGAGGTGCGCGTGATCGGCACCGCTCAGGTGCTGAAGAACGGCGATCCGGCCACGCTGCTGCTCACCAACGCGCGCATGGAAATCCGCGCGGGTGATCGCATCATGCCGGTCGACGACACGCCGTACGACTTCACCTATTACCCGCACCCGCCGCGCAACGCGCCGGCCGACGTCTACATCATGGCGCTGTCCAATGGTTATGACGGCAACTCCGTGCAGGGTCCGATGGACGTGGTGGCACTCAACGTCGGCAGCGCCGATGGAGTCGACAACGGCACGACGTTTGCGATCTATCAGCCCGGCGACACCGTGACTGACCTTGTGCAGGGCAACACCAACGCGCGGGAATTCGGACCGAAGGTCAAGCTGCCCAGCGAATTCGTGGGACATCTGATGGTGTTCCGCACCTTCGATCACGTGAGCTACGGACTCGTGATGGACGGCATCCGTCCGGTGAAGGTCGGCGACACGCTGCAGGCACCGCAGTAATCGCAAGGTAGGCTGTTCCTGACACGACGGCGCGGTCCCCACCGCGCCGTTTGTCTTTGCGGCGGCCCTACACTTGCCCGCATGACCGACGATGAACGCCTCGCCTGGCTGACCCTGCTGCGCGCACCCGGCTTGGGTGGCGTGGGGCTGCGCGCCTTGTTGCAGCGGGCGGGAACAGCGCGGGCGATTTGCCGCGACGCGCGCCGTTTGCCCGGCATCGAATCGGCGGCACTCGATTGGATGGCCCATCCCGACACCGCACGGCTGGATGCGGACATGGCGTGGCTGGCGCAGCCCGGCCACCGGCTGCTGCGTTGCGACGAGGCCGACTTCCCGCCGCAGCTGGAAACCATCCCGCAGCCGCCCGCGGCGTTGTTCGTCGCCGGCGATCCGGCCGCGTTGCTTGCCCCGCAGATCGCCATCGTCGGCGCGCGCAGCGCGACCGCACAAGGTCTGGCCAACGCCCGCGATTTCGCCCGCACGTTGAGCCGCGCCGGACTCGTCGTCACCAGCGGCATGGCCGATGGCATCGACGGCGCAGCCCACACCGCGGCCCTGGAATCCGGCGGCCCAACGGTCGCCGTCGTCGGTACCGGTCCCGATCTGGTCTATCCGCGCAAGCACCGTGACCTTGCTGCCCGGATCGTCCAGCAGGGCGCGATCGTGAGCGAATTTCCACCGGGCACCGAAGCGCGCCCGGATCACTTCCCGCGCCGCAACCGCCTGATCGCCGGACTTTCGCTCGGCACGCTGGTGGTGGAAGCGGGCTTGCAGTCGGGTTCGCTGATCACGGCGCGGCTGGCCGCGGAAGCGGGCCGCGAGGTGTTCGCGTTGCCCGGCTCCATCCACAATCCGCTGGCCAAGGGTTGCCACCGCCTGATCCGCGATGGCGCACGGCTGGTCGAAACCGCCGCCGAAGTGATCGAGGCCCTGGTGCCTGCCGCACAGGCCCAGGGCGCTGGTCTGCGAGCAAGACTGGTGGCCGCCGACACGTCAGAAGTGCCGTACTCGCCGGACGCAGGTGGCCACGGCCAAGATCCTGATTATCTGGCACTTCTTGCCGCGCTCGGGGACGCCCCGGCCTCGCTGGACGAGTTGGCCCAGCGCACCCGGTTGGCGCCGGCCGCCCTGTCCTCCATGCTGTTGCTGCTGGAGCTGGAAGGCGCGGTCGGCCCTGTCGTGAACGGGCGCTGGCAGCGCATTTCCGGCGGCAAAGCTTGACACGCCTACCCTGCGCATGTGTTCACTATATATAGGGGCGGACCCAAGCCGCCCATGGATCGCGTCCCAGACATGGCCAAGAACCTGCTCATCGTCGAATCGCCTGCCAAGGCCAAGACGATCAACAAATACCTCGGCACCGACTTCAAGGTGCTGGCGTCCTATGGTCACGTCCGCGACCTGGTGCCAAAGGAAGGCGCGGTCGACCCGGACCACGACTTCCGGATGGACTACGCGCTGATCGACAAGAACGTCAAGCACGTCGATGAAATCGCCAAGGCGGCGAAGGTTGCCGAGTCGATTTATCTCGCAACCGACCTTGACCGCGAGGGCGAGGCGATCAGCTGGCACATCAGTGAAATCCTGAAGGAACGCGGCCTGCTGAAGGACAAGGAAACCCATCGCGTGGTGTTCAGCGAAATCACCCCGCGCGCGATCAAGGAAGCCGTGGCGCATCCGCGCAACCTTTCGCACGACATGGTCGACGCCCAGCAGGCGCGGCGCGCGCTGGATTACCTGGTCGGCTTCAACCTGTCGCCGGTGCTGTGGCGCAAGGTGCAGCGCGGGCTGTCGGCCGGCCGCGTTCAGTCGCCGGCGCTGCGGATGATCGCCGAACGCGAGGAAGAAATCGAAGCCTTCGTGCCGCGCGAATACTGGACGGTCGAGGCAAAGCTTGCGCACAAGGACAGCGAATTCACCGCGCGCCTGGTGAAACTCAACGGCAAGAAGTTCGAGCAGTTCGATCTCACCAATGCCGCCGACGCGCATGCGGCGCGCGACGCGCTGCTGAAAGCGGCCGGTGGCCAGCTGACCGTTGGCGAGATCCAGTCGAAGCAGCGCCAGCGCCGGCCGGCGGCACCGTTCACGACTTCCACGTTGCAACAGGAAGCGGCGCGCAAGCTCGGCATGGCGACGTCGCGCACCATGCGCATCGCGCAAGGCCTGTACGAAGGCGTGTCGCTGGGCGGCGAAGGCAACGTGGGTTTGATCACCTACATGCGTACCGATTCAACGCACCTCTCGGGTGAAGCGATCGGCGAATTGCGCCAGACGATCGAGCGCGAATTCGGCTCGCAGGGCCTGCCCGAACACGCGATGGTGTACAAGACCAAGTCCAAGAACGCGCAGGAAGCACACGAGGCGATCCGTCCGACCTCTGCGTTGCGCACGCCGAAATCGGTCGCGGCGTACCTCACGCCCGACCAGTTGAAGCTGTACGAGTTGATCTGGAAGCGCGCGGTCGCCTGCCAGATGAAGCCGGCGACGCTCAACACGGTGTCGGTGGAGTTCCCCTGCGGCCACGACGCCGGCTTCCGCGCCACCGGCACCACCGTTGTCGATCCGGGTTTCCTCGCGGTGTACGAGGAAGGCCGCGACGCGAAATCGGAAGAAGACGAGGAAGCGCGCAAGCTGCCCGCGCTGGCGAAGGGCGAGGCGGTGCCACTCACGGACGTCGCCACCGACCAGCACTTCACCGAACCGCCGCCGCGCTATTCTGAAGCCTCGCTGGTCAAGGCGCTGGAGGAATACGGCATCGGCCGGCCTTCCACCTACGCCAGCATCATCCAGACGCTGTTGTCGCGCGAATACGTGATCCTGGATTCGCGCCGCTTCAAGCCCACCGACGTCGGCCGCGCGGTGGCGAAGTTCCTGACCGCGCATTTCACGCGCTACGTCGACTACGACTTCACCGCCAAACTCGAGGACGAACTCGACGCGGTCAGCCGCGGCGAGGAGGAATGGCGTCCGCTGATGGCGGGATTCTGGAAACCGTTCAAGGCCCTGGTCGACGACAAGATGGAGTCGGTCGATCGTTCCGAGGCGACCGGCGCGCGCCTTCTGGGCGACGACCCGAAGACCGGCAAGCCGGTGTCGGTGCGGCTCGGTCGCTACGGCCCGTATGCCGCGCTGGGCGACAAGGACAAGGACGACGAGAAGCTGAAATTCGCGTCGCTATTGCCCGGTCAGAGCATGCACACCATCACGCTGGAAGAGGCGCTGGAACTCTTCAAGCTGCCGCGCCACCTCGGCGCGGACGGCGACGGCGAGGAAATTTCCGCCGGCATTGGCCGCTTCGGCCCGTTCGTGAAGAAGGGCAAGCTGTACGCGTCGATCAAGGACGGCGACAGCGCCTACACCATCACGCTGGAACGCGCGAAGGAATTGATCCGCGAGAAGCAGGAATTGATCGCCAATCGCGTGATCACCGATTTCGGCGATGGCATCCAGGTGCTGAACGGCCGCTACGGCCCCTACATCACCGATGGCGAGAAGAACGCGAAGATTCCGAAGGACCGCGAACCCAAATCGCTGACGCACGACGAGTGCAAGGCGCTGATCGAAGCCGCGCCGGTGCGGCGTGGGCGCGGCGCATTCAAGAAGGCCGCTGCGAAGAAAACCGCCGAAAAGAAGGCGCCCGCGAAGAAAGCCGCCAGGAAGGCCACGAAAAAAACGGCAGCGAAGAAAACCGCGCGCAAAAAAGCCGCCGCGGAAAAAGCGCCAGCGAAAAAGGCCACGCGCGCGAAGCCCTCGGCGGCGCCGGACACGGAAACGCCGCCTTTCGACGTCTGAGCCATGCGCGTTTTCAACATCGAGGAAGTCGAAGCCGCCGCTGCGCTGCTGCGCGAAGGCGGCGTGCTGGCGTATCCGACCGAAGGCGTGTACGGCCTCGGTTGCGATCCGGACAACCGCGCGGCGTTCGAAAAGATTTTCGCGATGAAACGCCGGCCGCCCGAGCAGGGCGTGTTGCTGATCGCCGCCGATTTCGCGCAGGTGCGTGACTGGATCGCCAACGCCCCGGAATCCGCGTTCGCGCGCACCGGTGCGATCTGGCCCGGCGCGCATACCTTCATCTTCCCGCGCTCGCCGCGGGTGCCGGAATGGGTTGCCGGCGGACATGCCGGCATCGCGCTGCGTGTTACCGCGCACGCGCCTTCGGCCGCGCTGTGCCGGGCATTTGGAGGTCCAATCGTTTCGACCAGCGCCAACCGCCACGGCGAGCCGCCGGCGCGCAGCGCCGCCGATATCCGCACGATCTTCGGCGAAGAACCCGACGGCGTGCTGGATGCGCCGCTGGGCGGTCTCGACGGGCCCACGCCGATCACGGATGCCGTGACCGGCGCTATCATCCGGGCTTGAGGGAACGGGGAGTTCCGATGTCGAGCGTTTATTCAACACCGCAAAGCCTGGTGGCCGAGCCATCACGGCCGCTGCTTGCGGACGCGTCCGCGCAACGTGTCGTCGCCTGGCGCGAAGGCCGCCCGGTCGAAGTCGGTGCGTTTCTTGCCGATGTCGCGCAATTGGCCGGGCAGCTGCCCGCTGCGCAGGCAGCCGTGAACCTCTGCGAAGACCGCTACGCGTTCCTGGTCGCATTCGCGGCGTTGCTGGTGCGCGGGCAAACCAACCTGTTGCCGCCGTCGCGCGCGGCGCATGCGATCGACGAAACGCTCGCAGCCCATCCGGACAGCTACACGCTGGGCGACGCAGCGCTCGACCCGGTTCCGCCGCACTACTTTCGCTTCGACCTCGTGCGCGAGGTGGCGGAGGCGCCGCGTTCGATGCTTGTCGCCGGGGACGCCCTCGCCGCCGTGGGTTACACCTCCGGTTCGACCGGCGTTCCGCGCGCCAATCCGAAGCGCTGGGACAAGCTGGCGATTTCCACCGGCCACAACGACGCGCTGTTGCGCACGCTGGCGGGTGGCGATTATCACGTGGTCGCGACCGTGCCGCCGCAGCATATGTACGGTCTGGAATTTTCCGTGCTGCTGCCCTTGTTCGATCGCGCATCGGTGTGTGCGGCCAAGCCGTTTTTCGCGGCCGACATCGAAGCGTCGTTGTGCGGGCTGCCGGAGCCGCGAGTGCTCGTCACCACGCCCGTGCATTTGCGCGCATTGCTGGATTCCGGGCAATCCCTGCCGCGCCTTGCGGGCATCGTCTCTGCAACCGCGCCGCTCGATCGCGGCCTCGCACGCGCCGCCGAAGCGCGCTACGCCGCGTCGGTACAGGAAGTGTTCGGTTCCACCGAAACCTGCGTGATCGCGCATCGCCGCACCGCCCATGAAGATGCGTGGACGCCGTATGCGGGCGTGAACCTGCATCCGCAGCCGGACGGAACGCGCGTCGAAGCGCCGCAACTGACGCAGCCGGTGATTCTGGCCGACATCGTCGAAATGCTGGACGACGGGCGGTTCCGCCTGTGCGGACGCAACACCGATCTGCTGGAGATCGCCGGCAAGCGCGCATCGTTGGGCGACCTGACGCACAAGCTGCTGATGGTGCCTGGCGTGCGCGACGGCGTGGTCTTCCAGCTGGATGAAACCGACGCGATGGGCGTGCGCCGCATCGCCGCGCTGGTGGTCGCGCCCGGACTCGATGCCGCAGCCATCCTCGATGCGCTGCGGCGCGACATCGATCCGGTGTTCCTGCCACGTCCGCTGAAGCTGGTCGATGCGCTGCCGCGCAGCGAAACCGGCAAGCTGCCCCGCGCGTCCTTGCTTGCGGCGCTGGCCGGTTAGAATGCGCGGCTCGATCGCTGCGCAATGGCTGGCATGAAAATCCTCGTCATCGGGTCCGGCGGCCGCGAACACGCGCTGGCCTGGAAACTCGCGCAGTCGCCGCGCGTCGACGAGGTGATCGTCGCGCCAGGCAACGCCGGCACCGCGCGCGAGCCGCGGATGCGCAACGCGGATGTTGCAGCGTCCGATCTCGAGGGCTTGCTGAA
>DATNAW010000236.1:0-22652 GCA_035572335.1 Rhodanobacteraceae bacterium | reverse complement strand
GTAGGCGGGGTAGATCATCTGTTCCTCCACGGCCAACCGGCCTGTCGAAAAATGTTGCGAGCGGTGCCTTGCGGCAGATCGTGTTTCGGATGCGGTACCACCACGTGACCAGGCTTGTCCGGGTGCTTGAACTTGTGATGCGAGCCGGTCACATGGACTTCCAGCCAGCCTTCCTGTTTCAGTCTGCGGATAATGGTCTGGCTGTCCACGGGAATCTATTATACACACAGGTACACACGCGACGCTCCGGTCGCGGGAACAGTGGAGCCGCAATCCTGACAAGCGCTCGCGACGACGGTCAGCAGCGGGCGGGACATCGCAAAGCCAACCCCACACCGAAATCCGGGTACCCAAAAAAAACCGCGCGGCAAGGCCGCGCGGTTTGAAATGCACCTGTCGAGTTGGATCAGAACTTGACAGTGGCACGGGCCCAGTAGAAGCGCCCGATGACGTCGTAAGTACCCACGTCGGTATCGGCGTTGAGCACGATGGACTGCGTGAAGATCGGCGGCTGCTTGTCGAACACGTTGTCCACACCGAAAGAAAGCGTGGTGTTGATCGGTTGGACGTCGTAACTCACCTGTGCATAGTTGTACACGACCGTTGGGATGCGGAATGCGTACAACATCGCGCCACTCTCGCCATTCTGGTTTTCCGCGGGATTCCAGCTGCCGGCGGTCTCGCTTCCGATGTACTGGGTGCGCCAAGAGGCATTCCACGGACCATCCTGCCAGTTCAACGTCACCTGTCCACGTACACGCGGATACGATCCGGTGCCGTTGTAGTAGTGGCCGGCCACGTGATAGACCTGCGCGCCCGGGATGCCCGGGGCTGTCGTCTGGTTGTACTGGGAAAGGTACGTACCCAACACCCCGAGGGTGAATTGACCCGGCAGCCAGCCGACCTGCGGAATGCGGTAGGTCGCACCGAAGTCGACACCCTTGGTATCAAGTCGGCCCAGGTTGAATCTCGGCTGCGAAATGTAGGCCACCTGGCCGTTGGCGCGACGGTGGATCAGGTCGCACAACGGGCTGGTGTTGTCGGCGAAGCACACGCCGGCAATGGTCGGCGCCGAGGAAATGCCGCCGGCGATGGTGTCGTTCAGGTAGATGCGCCAGAGGTCCGCATTCAAGGTCAAGCCGGGGACGAAGTGCGGCGAATACACCGCACCCCAGTCGAACGACTTGCCCTGCTCGGGCTGCAACTGAACGCCCGCAGCCACTGAACCTGAAGTGACGCCGGTCGTCTGCGACAGACCATTCTGCAAGGACTGGAAGGTAGCATTCGGCGGCACGTTCATACACGCGTTGGAATGTGCCGCGAGCTCGGCGGCGCTGAGGCCGATGCAGGGGTCATTAAACGGGGGTGCACTGCCCGACGCCCCACGATACAGGTCGGTCAGGGTCGGCGCACGGAATACCTCCTGCACGGTCCCGCGAAGCAGCAGGTCGTCGATCGGACGCCATTCAACCGAGACCTTCCAGTTGCTGGTGCTACCCACATCCGAGTACTTGGAATAGCGTTCGCCCAGATCCACGTTCAGGGCGTGCGCGAACGGCATGTCCTTCAGGATCGGGATGTACAACTCCGCATACGCTTCCTTGACGTTGAAGCCGCCCTGCAAGGGTGAACCGCAGGCCGACTGCGGGGCAGAGCAGGTGCCGGTGGTTGGATCGGCGATGGCGAGGTAGTCGATGATGTTGTGTGCGTATTCCTTGCGGTAATCCCCGCCCACGGCCAACTGCACGTCACCGGCTGGCAGGCTGAACAAGGTGCCGTTGGCACCTACCGAGAACTGGCGCCGCGTAGTCAGATTATTGGCAAAAAGCGTGGCCAGATACGATTGCTCGACCGCGAGCGCAGCAGGATCGTTGACATTGAAAATGTTCAGCGGCACGCAGCCCGCAATCGCCGTGGTCGGATCGTTCGGCGTGGCCACGCAGGTCGGCACACCATTCACCATCATCGACGGACCCAAGGCAGCCCTGAAATTGGCGTTGTAAATCAGGTCGCCGACCGTGTGGGTCTGCTGGCTGAAATGGCCGTACACGAAGTTCGCGTCCCAGTTCCACGACGTCTGGCCGATATTGCCACGCACACCGATGGTCCCTTGGTCGGTCGTGCTGGTGTTCTGGCCCAGACGCTGGCCAACGCCCGTCCAACGGGTCAGATAGTTGTACTGAACCATCTCGGTTTCGTTGGGATTGCCGTCGGCGTTGGCGGCGTTGTAGGTCGGATTGTTTTGCGGCGGCCCGAAATCCACCCCGAACGGGTTGTACATGCTGTACTGCGAGATGGTCACGCCGTCGCTATTGGCGTCGAACGGCAACGGTGCCAAGGCCGACGATGAAGTGGTCTTGTTGTGGAAGAAGTTCGCGTAGACCTGGATGTTATCGCTCACCTGGTAGTCGCCCTTGAAGAACGCGTTGGTGCGTTCCTGAGGGGTCAGGTCGAAGTTGAGCAGCTGGTAATTGTAGGAATCAGCACCGCTGTAGCAATGATAATCCCCGGTATTGCTGCTGTCGCCACCATTATTCAAGGTGACGCTGCCGCACGAAGCATCGCCGTTGGGCGCGTTGAACGTGGTCGGCGTACCCGCAGGATTGGTGGGATCGGCTGGGTTGAACACGCCTACCGTGCTCGACAGGTAAGCACGGCCCATCGGGTTGCGGCTTGAACCGAACGCATAGATGGTGCCGTAGTAACGGTACAACGCGTACTTCGAATAGTCGCGCGCCGCGGACAAGATGCCGTCCTGCTTGTTGTAGTCGACCCCCGCAAGGATGCTGCCCTTGTCCGAAGTCTGGCCGAAGATGAAGCTGGCGCCCTTGCGCTCGCCGTCATCGTGATCGGAGATACCGTAATTGAGCGAGAACTCCGCACCCTGATAGTTCTTCTTCAGGATGAAGTTGATGACGCCGCCGATCGCGTCGGAACCGTACGTCACGGCGCCGCCATCGTTCAGCACTTCAACGCGTTCGACCAGTTCGGCCGGAATGATGTTGAGGTCCTGGTTCAGCAGGCGCTGGCCATCGACCAGGATCAGGGTACGACTGCTGCCCAAGCCACGCAGGTTGGCACCGGACGCGCCCGTACCGCCGCCGTTGTTGACGCGCGGATTCTGCGGCGAACCAGTGATCTGCGGCAACGACTGGACCAAGTCACCCAAGGTCAGTGCACCACTGTTCTTGATTTCCGCATTACTGACCACCGTAACGGGGTTGGCCGTCTCCAGGTCCACGCGGCGGATGTGCGAACCCGTGACCACGATGGTCTGCAGGGTTTGCGGTTGATTCTGGCCATTCTGCGTCGTGGTCGCGTTCTGCGCAAAGGCAGTACCGGTGACACCCACGGCAGCAACGGCACCCAGCGAAAGGGCCGTCTGCACGGCCTTTGACAGCTCACTGCGGTCGAGTCTCATTGCACTCTCCAAACGTTTGTAGATGTATGAAACAGTTTCGGGAAAGGTCCCCGTCAAAACGCCGACGAGGCCTCATTTGGAACCCTCGGCAGGCCGCATGCTAACAACTTTCTAACCCGTAGGGAATCCCCACATTACATGGCGACCCCGGACATGCGCCTTGTCAGGAATACGGAACGGCAACTGGGTTATCCGCTCGGCTTGAAATCCGCCCTCCTCGGTTCATCAACGTCGGCTACTGAATATGGCCGGACGCCGACAGGGGCGATCGTACCGCATTTCGTAAAAACAGTGTTAACGAGACCCGCTCCGGTCAGTCTGCGTTCAGGGGAAACGAGAATGCCGAGAGCGTAAGGTCTGGGCCGCCGCAAGAACTCAGCTCGCGCTCACGAGCGCGGAACGAACGCTCTGCTTCCCAACTTGGGCAGCGCGCAGCTGTTGCTGGGCCGCAGTAATGTGCGGTCCCGATCTTCCGATCAAAGAGTCTGGTGGTACTGCACGTACGGCACGCGGCCTTGATCCGGGGCGGTGCCCCCGGGGCCGAACAGCAGCGGCGCGCGGCCGGACGACCACACGTTCTGGGCGCCGAAGTTCAGTTCGCCACGCCACGGCAGGCGGACGCTGATGCCCAGGTCCACGCCGCTCCAGCGCTGGGTTTGGCCCAGGGTCGTGCCGGGCACGTCGGGTTCGAGCATGTGACCGACGATCGCGCCGCGCACGGCGCCGTGCTGGATGCCGAGGCTGAGGGTGGTCTGGTCGAGCGCGTCATCGGCGGCGACACCGGAACCCGGCAAGAACTTCACGTGGCCGACGCTCGCGCCAAGGTCGAGGTTGGTATCAGGCGCCAAGCTCACCTGGCCACGCGCATTGAGGCTGGTGGCGGTGCTGTTGCGGAACCACAGTGGTGCCGCCACGTCGGCGCCGCCTTCGGCCGGCAGCACCCGCGGCAGCGGCGCGCTGCGCGCACGCGCGACGCCGGGCTCGCTCTGCGCCTGCCCGATCGACAGGTCGAGCTTGACGCCGTGTCCCGCGTAGCCCGCTCCGACTTCGCCGCGCTGTACACCATCCACCGGCGCGATGCCCAGGCAATTGGTCGTCCCAGGCGCGCAGGCGGGCGCGAGTGGCGTCCAGCGGGTCTCGTTGAGGTTGACGTGCGCGGTGATGCCGGGCTTGGTGGTGAGCTGCACCCCCGCACCGGCGGAATGGGCCTGGCCATCGAGCGGCGCCGCCGCGGCTGCGGTCGGAACGGTGCTGCCCGCATGGCCGCTTGCAGTCACGGAAACCTTGTTGCCGTCGCGCTGCCATAGCGGAGCGTTGGCAGCGGCTTTGCCCGGATGCGCCGGTTTAATCGCAGGGATCACCGGCATCGGTGCGGTCTGCGCCAACGCCCACGCCGGCGTGGCCAAGGCCAAGCCGGTGAGCACTGCACTGGCAACCAATCGACGCATTCCCGTGTTCCGAAAACCGTTTTTCCATCAGCCCGAGCGGCGCGGGAAACCGCACCGTCTTTGGGTGTCATTGTACGCCACGATATTACATTTTGCTAACAATTGATGAACCGGTGGGTGCATAAAGTCGCGGCGCCGTCTGGCGCGCAAAACGCAGGATGACCTCTCCGCAAACTACGGGTTACACTCTCGGCCGTTGCGGGGGTTGGACCACACATGGCAGGCGACGTTCATCATCTGGCTGCATCGGCCAGCAAGCCGCCCACCACAGCGGTTCTGTGCCACGCGATCAACGAATTGTGGGCGGCATCCGACCTCGATGGCGTGATCGCCGCCGCCAATGCGCTGCTGGCGAAACTGGCGCCCGAAGCGCGCCTGGTGCGCAGCCGGGACGAAACGCTCGA
Source organism: Rhodanobacteraceae bacterium (assembly GCA_035572335.1). GTDB lineage: Bacteria > Pseudomonadota > Gammaproteobacteria > Xanthomonadales > Rhodanobacteraceae > 66-474. Next base: position 17,379 of record DATNAW010000236.1, on the reverse strand, counting down.
CCAACCGGGACGACCCGACGCGTTCGTCGCCCGGATCACCGTGTCGGAACAGGAATCGCTGCGGATCAGCGCGCCGCTGGATGACGACGAGGCATTTGCCCTGGTCGGCACCGCCGGGGAAATGATCGACGCGCGCATTCGCGCACTCGTGCACAGGAACCAGTTGAGCGATTCGGTGAAGCAGCTCGCGCGCGCTGAACGCCTGCAGCGTGCGCTGTATGCCATCGCCGACCAGGCCAGCGCGGTGGGTTCCAACCTCACGCCGATGTTTCGCGCGTTGCACCAGATCGTGGGCAGCCTGATGTACGCCGAAAACTTCTACATCGCGTTGCACGATTCCAAGCGCGACAGCGTGCGGTTTTCGTACTACTCGGACACCGTCGATGCCGAGCCGCCGTCACCGGACAGCGACTTGCCGATGGAGGCGATCCTGCACGGCCCCACCTGGTACGTGATCCGCGACGGCAAACCATTGATGGGCTCGCTGACCGCGCTCGAATCGCAGGTGCATGGGCCCTTCCACTCCACCGGCGCCGATTGCGTGGACTGGCTCGGCGTGCCGTTGTTGCGCGGCAGCGAAGTGGTCGGATGCGTGGTGGTGCAAAGCTACGACGAGACGCACCACTATGACGAGCAGGACAAGACGCTGCTGATCTACGTGGCGCAGCACATCCAGACCGCGCTGGAACGGCGCCTGGCGCACGCCGAGCTCGAACATCGCGTCGAGGAACGCACCGAAGCGCTGCGCGATGCCAACCGCGTGCTGCAGCAACAGGTGCTGGAACGCCAGCGCGGCGAGCGGTTGCAGGCGGCACTGTTCCGCATCGCGGAACTGGCCAGCACCACCGAAAGCATCGACAACTTCTATGCCGCCGTGCACCGCGTCGTGGGAGGCTTGCTGTACGCGCGCAATTTCTACATCGCGCTGTTGTCCGAAGATGGCACCGAACTGACCTTCCCCTATTCCGTCGATGAACGCGATCGTCAACGGCAGCCGCGCAAGCTCGCCAATGGCCTCACCGAATACGTGTTGCGCCACGGCACCGCGATGCTGGCGAACGCGCCGGAAATCGCCAAGCTGCGTGCCGAAGGCGAAGTCGCGCAATCCGGCGCCGATTCGCTGTGCTGGCTTGGCGTGCCGCTGGTCTGCGCCGAACATACGGTCGGCGCGCTCGCGGTGCAGAGCTACTCGCCGGAGCACCACTACACGCTGCGCGACCAGGAACTGCTGACCTTCGTTTCCTACCACATCGCCAACGCGCTGGAGCGCGTGCGCGCCACCGAATCGCTGCGGCGCGCGTATTCCAATCTCGAACATCGCGTGGGCGAGCGCACGCGCGCGCTGGCATTGGCGAATCGCGACCTGCGCGCGCAGATTGCCGAGCGCGAACGCATCGAAGCGCGCCTGAAATACGAAACGCTGCACGACTCGTTGACCGGCCTGCCCAATCGCAGCCTGCTGATGCAGCGGCTGGAACGCGCGCTGGAACGTTTCCATGCGGACCCGTCGAAAGGCTTCGCCGTGTTGTTCATGGACCTCGACCGCTTCAAGGTGATCAACGATTCGGTCGGGCACCTGATCGGCGACGACCTGTTGTTCCAGGCCGGCAGCCGCATCCGTTCCTGCGTCAAATCCGAGGACGTGGTCGCGCGCCTCGGCGGCGACGAGTTCGGCGTGCTGCTGGAAGGCGTCGCGGACGCGGACAAGGCCTCGCGCATCGCCAAGCGCATCATCGACGACCTCAATGCGCCGTTCCGGTTGGCCGCGAAGGAACTGTTCACCTCGACGTCGATTGGCATCACGCTGGCGGCCGAGCACTACCGGCATCCCGAAGAATTGCTGCGCGACGCGGATTCGGCGATGTACCGCGCCAAGGCGGACGGGCGCCATCGTTACGCGGTGTTCGACGAGGGCCTGCGTCAACAGGCGGTATCGCTGCTGGAAATCGAGAACGACCTGCGGCGCGGCATCACGCGTGAGGAATTCGTACCGTTCTACCAGCCGGTGGTGGACATCCATGACGGCACGACGATCGGCTACGAAGCCTTGATGCGCTGGCAGCATCCGAAGCGCGGTCTGCTGCTGCCGGGCGAATTCCTCAGTATCGCCGAGGATACAGGCGCGTCGGAAATCATCGACTGGCAGATTTTCGCGCAGGTGTGCAAGCAAACCAACGATCTCGCCGCACACAGCGACGCGTTCGTCGGCATCAACCTGTCGGCACGGCACTTCCGCAATCCCGACCTTGATCGGCGCCTGCTGCAGTTGCTGGCGGAACACGGCGTGTCGCCGTCGCGCATCCGCCTCGAAATCACCGAGCGCGCGATGCTGGACAACCCGCCCGAAGCCAAGCGCACGCTGCAGGTGCTCTGCAACGCCGGCATCCGCATTTCGCTGGACGATTTCGGCACCGGTTATTCCTCACTGTCCTACCTGCACCAGTACCCGGTGCAGGCGCTGAAGATCGACCAGTCGTTCATCCGCGGCCTGTCGAGCCACAGCGAAGGCGGCAGCGACGCGGTGATCCGCTCGATCCTCGCGATGGCGAAGTTGTTGTCGATGCAGGTGATCGCCGAAGGCGTCGAGACGACCGAACAACGCGACCTGCTGTTGAGCATGGGCTGCCGGTACGCGCAGGGCTTTTTGTATTCGCCGGCCGAGCCGTTCGAAACCTGGGCCGGCCACGCGGCGCCCCACGCTTCGACATGACCGCTGCACTCTACGCTTCCGGCAGCGGCCCGACGCCGCGCCACTCGCGCGCGCGCCGCTGGCTCAGGCGCCTCGCCTGGCTGATGCTGGCGTTCATCGTCGTGACCTGGCTGCCGGTGTTGATCCTGCGCTTCGTACCACCCCTGACCAGCGCCTACATGGTCGAACGCGAGCTGTCGCAGGCATGGCACGGCAACCACGCTTTCACGATCCACTACGACTGGGTGCCCTGGAAGCACATCGCACCTGTCGCGTCGCTGGCGATGGTCGCGGGCGAAGACCAGACGTTTCCGTTCAACCACGGCTTCGACATCGCATCGATCAAATCCGCGATCGCGGAAGCCGACGAAGGTGGCCGCCTGCGCGGCGCCAGCACGATCACCCAGCAGACCGCGCGCAACCTGTTCCTGTGGAGCGGTGGTGGCTTTTTCCGCAAGGGGCTGGAAGCCTATTTCACCGTGCTGATCGACATCACCTGGCCCAAGCGGCGCGTGCTCGAGGTGTACGCCAACATCGCCGAACTGGGTGACGGCATCTACGGCGTCGAAGCCGCGTCGCAGGCGTACTGGCATGAACCCGCGTCGCACCTGACGTCGCACCAGGCGGCCTTGCTGGCCGCGGTGCTTCCCAACCCGCGCGGCTGGCACGCCGATCGGCCGTCCGCTTATATCCAGCGCCGCGCGGCGTGGATCGAACAGCAGATGCGCCAGCTGGGCGGCGTGGGTTATGTGCTGGATGAACATCCGCCCAAACCGCGCGTGGACGAGCCGCAACGCCGCGACCGCAAGCGCTAAAATCCAAAAACCTTCCGCGATCCTGAGGAGGACGTCATGCGACAGGTCAGGCATCTACTGGAAGACAAGGGCGACGCGGTCTACAGCATCGCGCCGGAAGCGCCGGTGCTGGATGCGATCCGAATGATGGCCGAACGCGGCGTGGGTGCCTTGCTGGTGTTGCGTGGCGAGGCGCTGGCGGGCATCGTCACTGAACGCGACTATGCGCGCAAGGTCATCCTGAAGGGCCATTCCTCGCGCGAAACACCGGTGTCGGACATCATGACGCCGGCGCCAACCAGCGTGTCGCCGGCGACGACGGTGGACGAGTGCATGCGGCTGTGCACCGAACTGCGCGTGCGGCACTTGCCCGTCCTGGAAAACGGCAAGCTGGTGGGCATCGTATCGATCGGCGATTTGGTCAAGGCCGTCATCAACGACCAGGCGACCGAGATCGACCAGTTGCAGCGCTACATCGCAGGGTGAGCCGGGCTTTCGCGAGATGCCAGTGGCATCTCGCGCCGGCGACGCGGCGCGCAGGAGCGCGCCCGAACGCCGAAGGCGGCCCGAAGGGCGAGCACCATGGATGGCGCGAGTAACGCCCGCACAGGGAGGTGCGGGCCGGCGCCAAGCACCATGGATGGATGGTTGCTCGCCAAAAACCAGATCACGCGATGTCCGGCATAGCGCAAACGCGTGTCGATCCAGCCCATCCCCAATCGTCGCCATGATGAGGACACGATCCGTGTCCCGCCACGACTGGAGAACAGCATGTCCTACATTGACGGTTTCGTGATCGCGGTCCCCACCGCGCGCAAGCAGGCCTTCGTCGATATGGCGCACAAGACCGACGCGATTTTCATCGAGCACGGCGCCCTTCGCGTACTCGAGTCCTGGGGCGATGACGTTCCGGAAGGAAAGCTCACCGATTTTCGCAGGGCCGTACAGGCCAAGGCCGATGAGACCGTGGTGTTTTCATGGATCGAGTGGCCAGACAGGGCCATCCGCGATGCGGGAATGGCCAAGGTGATGGCGGATCCACGCATGGGCCCCGAACTCATCGCGCCGATCTTCGACGGCAAGCGGATGATCTTCGGCGGCTTCACGCCGGTGGTGGATCTCGCAACGTAAGGCCGGTCATGCGCGATGCCATCGGCATCGTGCAATGCGCGTTACTGCACCTGCGACACCATCCACTTCACAGTGGCTTCCACCTGCGCGTCGCTGAGCGCCGCGTTGCCGCCCTTGGCCGGCATGTGGTTGCCGTCGGGACCGGTGTAACCATCGATCGCGTGCTTCACCAGCGTCGCGATGCCTTCCTTGATGCGCGGCGCCCAGGCCGACTTGTCGGTGATCTTCGGCGCGCCCGCGGCGCCCGTCGAATGGCACGTCGTGCACAGGTGGCCGAAGATCGTCTTGCCGTCGGTGGTCCCGCCATAAGCCACTTGTGACGCCGCAGCCCTGTTCGCGGCGGCCTTGGCGGCCTCCATCGCGGCGCGTCCCGTATCGCCCGCATACACCGCGGCGACCGGCGTGATGCGGTCGCCCGCGCGCTGCAGTTCCTGCTGGTTGCTTTCCTTCGGCAGCGACGCCCACACGAACGTGCCGATGATCATGAGCACGACCGCAGTGCCCGCGAGCAAGGCAATCATGATCGCGAAGTGCTTCATGAACGTACGATCGGATGGGGTGAGATGCGTGCTCACTAGCGAACTCCGGTTGAAAAGACGAACGGTGTCCCCGGGCCCCCGCGGACGCCACATATCCGCGCGAGTATAACGTCCCGATGATGCCGCTCCAACTCGGGCGCGCGTTGACTTGAATTAGACACGCCGCCGGGTACAACCCGCCCTTCGCCGCGACGCGGCACGGCAGGACGGAGCATGCCCGGCCACTACGACCTCATCGTGATCGGCTCCGGGCCCGGCGGCGCGGCGCTGGCGCAACGGCTGGCGCCGTCCGGCAGGAAGATCCTGATCCTCGAACGCGGCGGTTTCCTGGAACGTTCGCCCGACAACTGGAGCGCGAAGTCGGTCTTCATCGACAACTCTTACCAAGCGAATGAAACCTGGTACGACAAGACCGGCAAGGCGTTCCATCCGGGGTTGCATTATTTCGTGGGCGGCAATTCCAAGATGTACGGCGCCGCGCTGTTCCGCCTGCGCGAGCGCGACTTCGAGGAAATCCGCCACGCCGACGGCATCTCGCCGGAGTGGCCGTTGAAGTACGACGTGTTCGCACCGTATTACGACGAAGCCGAAAAACTTTTCCACGTGCATGGCGCCGCCGGCGAGGATCTAACCGAGCCGTGCCGCAATGGCGTGTATCCGTATCCGCCGGTCGCGCACGAACCACGGATGCAGCAACTGTCCGACACCTTCGCGCAACAAGGTCTGCATCCGTTCCACATGCCGCTCGGCATCCTGCTGGACGAAAGCGGGGGCGCGGTCGCGCGTGCCAGTCCGTGCATCCGTTGCGGCGCGTTCGATGGTTATCCCTGCCCCACCAACGGCAAGGCCGACGCCGAAATCATGTGCATCAATCCGACACTGGCCGCGCATCCCAACGTGACGCTGCTGACCGGGGCGTACGTTGCGCGGCTGGACACCGATCCATCGGGGCACAGTGTGGACGCAGTGCAGGTGGAGCGCGATGGCGCGAATGAAAGCTTCTCCGCCGACATCGTGGTGGTCGCGTGCGGCGCGCTGTCGTCCGCGCTGCTGTTGCTGCGTTCTGCCAATGACAAACACCCGAACGGCCTCGCCAACGGTTCCGACCAGGTCGGCCGCAACTACATCCGCCACAACCAGTCGGTGCTGATGGCGATCACGCGCGAGCCCAACGACACGATTTTCCAGAAGACCGTCGGCGTCAGCGATTTCTATTTCGGCGCCCACGACTGGGAATTCCCGCTCGGCCTGATCCAGATGACCGGCAAGTCGCACGCCGACACGTTGCGCGGCGAAGCGCTGCCGGACTGGCTGGCGTGGCTGCCGGAGCAGCCGTTCGAATACATTGCCCGCCACTCGCTGGATTTCTGGCTGTCCAGCGAAGACCTGCCGCGGCCCGAGAACCGCATCCGCTACGACGGCGATCGCGTGGTGGTGGAGCAGACCGACAACAACATGGAAGCGCATCTCCGGCTCAAGGCGAAGCTGGAATCGCTGCTGAAACCGATCGGCGCGCATCCGCACACGCTGCGGCGCACGCAGTACCTGGGCAAGGACATCCCCATCGGCGGCACCGCGCACCAGGCCGGCACCGCGCGCTTCGGCACCGATCCGAAAACCTCGGTGCTCGACCTCGATTGCAAGGCGCACGAGCTCGACAACCTTTATGTCGTCGATGCGAGCTTCTTTCCCTCGATTGGCGCGGTGAACCCGACGCTCACCATCGTCGCCAACGCGCTGCGCGTCGCCGACCGGATCGCGCAGCGCATGCAATGAGGAACGCGCCATGTGGCTGAACCTCTACTTGATCCCCATCGTTATCCGCGTGTGCCTGGTCGTGCTGTTTCCCTTCAGCGCACTCGACAAGATCGTGTTCTGGAAAGACGCGATCGCGCAGGCGGATTCGTCGTTCCTGCCGAAATCGAGCGGACCGCCGCTGCTCGCCGCCGCGATCATCGTGGAAGCCGTCGCGCCGTTCTGCATCGCGTTCGGCTGGCACGATCGCCTCGCTGCGTTCGTGCTGGCGCTGTTCTGTGTGGTCACCGCGATCCTCTATCACCCGTTCTGGAAGTTCAGCGATTTCTGGAAGTCCGGCAACAGCGTCGCGCGCAGCCACTTCTGGGATTTCCTGAAGAACTTCGGGCTGGTCGGCGGCTTGTTGCCGATCGTGTTCGCAACGCAACTCGCGCCCGCGGGCGTCGTCGCGCGCCGGCCTTTGTCATCGACCGCGGTGTACACGCCGGCCGGCACCGCGCCGCCTTCGACCGTTCCCGGATGGACGCCTCAATGAGCACCGACGCACCCACGTTGACGTACTGGCACGTGTGCGCCGACGCGCGCGGCGTCAGTCACCAGGAACGCCGCACGCTGCGCGATTTCGAACGTCAAAGCATGGGCGGCGCGGCGCCGCAATGGAACGACGTGCTGGAGCAAACGCCCGCGCGTGCGATGTTCAGCGTGCTGCCCGCCGGCTGGACCGGCGACTGGCACGAGAATCCCGCGCCGCAATGGATCGTGCCCCTGTCGGGACGCTGGTTCGTGGAAACGATGGACGGCACGCGTGTGGAAATGGGCGTGGGCGAAGTCTCTTTCGGCGGTGATCAGGGTTGCGTCGCCGATGTGCAAGGACACAAGGGCCATCGATCCGGCACCGTCGGCGAAGAGCCCGCGGTTTTGATGATCGTGCAGATGGACAACGCCAATGAGTGATTACGAAATCCTCGACCCGCGCTTCCGCTCGATGGTGCTGCCGAACGCGCCGCTGGAAAAACTGGCGGAGGGATTCCGCTGGCTGGAAGGGCCAGTGTGGTTCGCCGATCTGCAATGCCTGTTGTTCAGCGACATTCCGAACGATCGCGTCATGCGCTGGACGGCTTCGGGTGGCGTGTCGGTGTTCCGGCAGCCGTCGCGTTTCGCGAACGGCCATGCACGCGACGCCGAGGGTCGGCTGATCAGCTGCCTGCATGGTGGCCGCGCGATCGTGCGCACCGAACTCGACGGCACGATCATCACGCTGGTCGATCGTTACGAGGGGAAGCGCCTCAACTCGCCCAATGACGTGGTGGTGAAATCCGATGGCACGATCTGGTTTTCCGATCCACCCTACGGCATCCAGACCGATTACGAAGGCGGCAAACGCGCCTCCGAACTGCCGCCCAGCCTGTACCGGTTTGATCCGCACGACGGATCATTGGACGTCATGGCTGGCGACATCGCGGGGCCGAACGGCTTGTGCTTCTCGCCCGATGAAACACGCCTGTACGTCACCGATACGGGCGTGCAGTTCGATCCCGATTCGCCGCGGCGCATCCTCGCATTCGACATGGCCGGCGAGGGTCGAACACTGCACAACCGCCGCGTGTTTCACGAAACTTCAAACGGCCAAGCCGACGGCATCCGCTGCGATGAAGAAGGCAACGTCTGGGCCGCGGTGGGCGACGGTGTGCACTGCATTGCGCCCGACGGCACCTTGCTCGGCCGTATCAAGCTGCCGTCCACGGTTTCGAACCTGTGCTTCGGCGATCGACACTGCAGCCGACTGTTCCTGTGCGCATCGCAAACGCTGTACGCGATCTGGATCAACCGGCGCGGTGCGCAGCGGCCATGAGCCACGGCGTCCAGAAACTCTTGCGCGTCGAGCGCAACACCGCGGACCTCGAACGTGCGCTCGCGTTCCATCGCGATGCCCTGGGCTTTCGCGTGGACGACGGCAACGCCGCACCGCCGGCATGGACGTTGCTGCCAGGCCTGTGCGACACGGCGCCGCGCTGCGCGCAGCTTTCGCTCGGTGCGCAGTCGCTGATGCTCGTCGAATTTCCGACCGCCGCGCCGTATCCGGGCGACGGCGCATCGAACGACTTGTGTTTCCAACACTGCGCGATCGTGGTCGACGACATGGATGCGGCATGCGATCGCGTGATGCGGAACGGCGCCACGCCGATCACGCAAGGTGGCCCGCAAACGCTGCCGCCGTCCACCGGTTCGGTCACCGCGTTCAAGTTCCGCGATCCCGATGGGCATCCGCTCGAGTTGATCGCCTTTCCGCAAGGCACGGGCGATGCGGCCTGGCAATCGGCGCACGCGAAGGATCCGACCCTCGGCATCGACCACAGCGCGATCAGCATCGCCGATGTCGAACGCAGCACGCTGTTCTACACGTTGCTGGGCATGGCCGTCGCCGCGCGCGGCGTGAATCGCGGCATGGAACAAGACCGGCTCGACGCGCTCGCCGACGTCGAAGTGGACGTGATCGCGATGCAGGGCACGGCGCGCACGCCGCACCTGGAGTTGCTCGGCTATCGCCGGCCGCGCGGCCGCGCGAATCCATCGGCCGGACTCAGCACCATCGCCGCGGACCGGCTGGTCTGGCAAGCCGGCAAAGTGGACGTGCTGCTCGACGCGCTCACCAACGGCGATTTCACCGATGCCATCGTCGCCAGCGGCTTCATCGGCGGCACGACCATCGCGCTGCTGCGCGACCCGGATGGCCACCTGCTGGCCCTGCACGACCAGCCTTGAATCCGTCCATGAACGGCGCGGTCACAAGCGTTTCGTTAACATCGAAGATTCCGCCCGACGAGTGACTGCACGAGTTGCCACGCAACCGCCGCCCGCAAGCATGGATCCGCCGTCTCGGGATGAGGCGCAACGCGCGCATCGCCGCGCGCAATCGCAGCCGCGCCACTCCCTGGGAACCTGACTGCGCCGCGGCGGCACCGATTCCGCCCGGCGTGCTCGCGCGTGGGCACGACAACCTGAGCGAGGCTCCCGCGTTCGATCTCGACCGCGCGCTGGTCGCGCACGATCGCACGCTGCAGCACGCCTACGCCGTCGCGCGCACCGCCGCGATCGACAACCGCCGCGTCGAGCCCGCCGCGGAGTGGCTGATCGACAACGTCTACCTGATCCGCAACGAAATCCGCGAAGTCCGCGAGGCGTTGCCGGCGAGTGTCTGGAGACGGCTGCCGCGCAACCAGCCCGATGGCCAGGTGGTGCCGCGCATGTTGCGCGCGTTGCGCGCCTGCATCGCGCAAGGCGACGGCAACGTCGAACCCGAGGCAGTCGAGCGTTACCTCGACGACTACCAGGCGCACGCCACCTTCGACCTGGTCGAACTGTGGACGCTGCCGGTGCTGGTGCGGGTGGCGCTGATCGAGGGGCTGGCCAGCGACGCCGCCGCGATCACGCGCCGCATGCAGGCCTATTCGAACGCCGAGGCGTGGGCCGAACGCCTGATCGGCGTGGCCACCCGCGCGCCCAACGACATGCTGCTGGGCGTCGCCGAGATGGCGCGTACCGACGTGTTCGCGTCGGCCGCCTTCGCGGCCGAGTTCTACCGCCTGCTCGAAGGCAAGCACCCTTCCTTGAAACTCGCGCTGACGTTCGCGGAGCAGCAGCTTGAACAGCGCGGCACCAGCGTGTCGCGGGTGATCGACGAGGAATCGCGCGCGCAAGCCGCCGACCAGGTTTCCATCGCCAACCGCATCAACAGCCTGCGCCGCACCCGCGACTACAACTGGTCCGAATTGCTGGAACGCGTCGGCAAGGTCGACCGCATCCTCGGCAAGGATCCGGCCGACGCGTATGCCGGCATGGATTTCGCCACCCGCGGCCGTTACCGGCGCGCGGTGGAAATGCTCGCCATGCGCAGCGGCCGCAGCGAGGTCGACGTCGCGCAACGCGCGCTGGAACTTGCACGCCTCGATTGCGCGGCCGGCACCGATCCGCGCCGCCGCCACGTCGGCTATTTCCTGATCGGCGCGGGACTCGCCACCTTCGCGCACGCACTGGGTGCGCGCGCGCCCGCCGAATACCGCATCGCGGAGCGATTGCGGCGCTGGCCATCGACGAGTTATCTCGGCAGCATCCTGCTGCTCAGCCTGCTGGTGACCGCGCTGGTCGCGGGCGGTTGGTACTGGTATTTCACGTCGATGCCGCTGGCGATCGACTTCGTGCTGCTGATCGCGGTATTCGTGGCCGCCAGCCAACCCGCGGTCGCGCTGGTGAACTGGCTGCTCGGCATGCTGGTGCCTGCAAGCCTGTTGCCGCGCATGTCGTTCTCCGGAGGCATCCCCGACGAATGCCGCACGCTGGTGGTGGTGCCGTGGCTGCTGGGCAGCACGCAAGGCTTGGCGGACCAGCTCGACGCGCTGGAAATCCGCTACCTCGGCAATCGCGATCGCAATTTGCACTACGCATTGCTCACCGATTTCCCGGACGCACCGGAGCGCGACATGCCGGGCGACTCGGCCTTGCTGCAGGCGGCCACCGCCGGCATCGATCGTCTCAACGCCCGGCATCCGTTGCCCGGCAGCACGCGCTTCCATCTGTTCCATCGGCCGCGCGAATGGAATCCGCGCCAGTCGGTGTGGATGGGTTTCGAACGCAAGCGCGGAAAACTCGGCGACTTGAATCGCGTATTGCGCGGCACGCGTCCCGAGCGCGCCTTCAGCGTGGTCGTGGGCGACGTCGAAGCGTTGCAGGGCACGCGTTACGTGATCACGCTGGACGCGGACACGCAGTTGCCGCCCGAAGCCGGGCGCAAACTGGTCGAGACCATGGCGCATCCGCTGAACCGTCCGTGGTTCAGCAAGGGCTCGCGCCGCGTGATCGCGGGTTACGGACTGCTGCAACCACGCATCTCGGTGACCTACGAAAGCACGCGCCCCAGCCGTTTCGCGCGCCTGTACAGCGATGCAACGGGACTCGATCCGTACACGCGTGCCGTTTCAGACGTCTATCAAGACTTGTTCGGCGAAGCCTCATTCGTCGGCAAGGGCATCTACGACATCGACGCCTTCAGCCGCTCGGTCGGCACGCGCTTTCCCAACGACCTGATCCTGTCGCACGACCTGCTGGAAGGTTCGTACGCGCGCACCGGGCTGGTCAGCGACATCGAGCTGATCGAACACCAGCCGAACCGCTATTCGGTGGACGTGCGCCGCCGCCACCGCTGGACGCGCGGCGACTGGCAGATCGTGCAATGGCTGCTGCCGATCGTGCCGGGCCCGCGCCGGCGCGGCCTGCGCAACATGCTGAAGGCGCACCATCGCTGGAAGATCCTCGACAACCTGCGGCGCGGGCTGGTGCCGCTGGCGATGCTGGTGCTGCTGCTGCGCAGTTGGGTACTCACCGACGTGCCGGTCTACTGGACGCTGGTGCTGGTCGCGTTCCTGCTCGGCCCCACCTTCCTCACCGCGCTGGTGCAAGTGGTGCGCAACGCCTGGTCGCGCGTGCCGCCGCGGCGCTGGCGCAATACCTGGCGCGGCATCCGCGACGTGCTGCTGCGCGAGCTGTTCGCGATCGCGACGCTGCCGTTCGAGACCCTGCTGAACCTCGACGCGATCGGCCGCAGCGCGGGCCGCCTGCTGTTCACGCGCAAACATCTGCTCGAATGGACGCCGATGACCGACGCCGTGCGCGGCGCGGCCAACAGCTTGGCGGGTTACCTGCGCCTGATGTGGGTGGCGCCGGCCACGGCGATCGTGGTCGGCATCGTCGTCGGCATGCACGCACCGATGTCGCTGCCGGCGGCGCTGCCGTTCCTGGTGCTGTGGTTCGCCGCGCCCGGCATCGCGTGGTCGATCAGCCGCACGCCGCCGCGTCCACCGTTGCCGCTGGACACCACGCAGCGCGCATTCCTGCATGGCGTCGCGCGGCGCGTGTGGCACTGGTTCGAGACCTTCGTCAACGCCGGCGAAAACTGGCTGCCGCCGGACAACTGCCAGATCTTCCCGGCCGAGCAGGTCGCGCACCGCACGTCGCCCACCAACATCGGCATGGCGCTGCTCGCCAATCTCACGGCCTTCGACTTCGGCTACATCACTTATGGCGAGTTTTTGCGGCGCACCGCCGCAATGCTCGACACGCTGCACAAGTTGTCGCGCCACCGTGGCCATTTCTACAACTGGTACGACACGCTGACGCTGGAGCCGCTGACGCCGCGCTACGTCTCCAGCGTCGACAGCGGCAACCTGATGGCCTGCCTGCTGGTGCTGGCCAGCGCGCTCGAACACATCGACGACGAGCCGCTGGTCGCGCGCACGCTCGGCACCGGCCTGCGCGACACGGCACGGCTGCTGGACGCCGAACTGGTCAACGTCGAAACGCGCGATCCGCACGCCAATCTCGCGCTCGCCGCGACGTTGAACAGGCTCGACACGCTGGTCGCGGACGCCGCCGGCAACGCCGATAACCTGCCCGTCCTGCACGGCCTGCTGGCGCGCATCGAGGCCGAGGCCGGGCGGCTGGTGGCGCTGAATGCCGAGAACGGCGTCACCGGCGAATTCGCGGTGTGGGCCGACGCGCTGGCGCAACAGGCCACCGCGGCGGGCGAGGAACTGGACGAATTGGCGCCGTGGCTGGCGCTCGGTGATTCCGGCAGCGACGATCCCGCGGCGCGCGCGTTGCTCGCCGAACTGGAACACAATCCGCTGCGCGTGCGCGCGCAAGCGCTCACGGCCGAAATCGTGTCGCGGCTGGAAGCGCCCGGCAGCGAAGGTGCGCCGGATCTTTGCGCTGCGCTGCGCGAAACGCGCGCCACCTTGAACCGCCGCCACGACGACGCGCAGGCGCTGGCCGTGGCCTGCCGCGAACGCGCGGACATGGACCTGACGTTCCTGTGGGACGAAGAGCGCGAGCAGTTCGCGATCGGCTACAACGCCGAGCGCGACAAGCGCGACGCGGCGCGCTACGACCTGTTGGCCTCCGAAGCACGCATCCTCTCTTACGTCGCGATCGCGCTGGGACAGGTGCCGCCCTCGCACTGGTTCAAGCTGGGCCGGCTGCTCACCGTCGCGGCCGGGCGCCCGGCACTGGTGTCGTGGAGCGGCTCGATGTTCGAGTACCTGATGCCGAGCCTGCTGATGCCGGCCATCCGCGGCACCTTGCTCGACGACACCTGCGGCGCCGCGGTCGCGCGCCAGATCCGCTACGGCGCGCAGCAGCAGGTGCCGTGGGGCGTTTCCGAATCGGCCTACAACGCGACCGACGCCAACCTCACCTATCAATACCGCGCGTTCGGCGTGCCGGGCCTGGGCCTGAAGCGCGGGCTCGGCGAAGATCTGGTGATCGCGCCTTATGCAAGCGTGATGGCGCTGATGGTGGAGCCGGTCGCCGCCTGCGACAACCTGGAACGCCTCGCCGGCCTGGGCGCGCTGACGCGCTACGGCTTCTACGAAGCGCTCGACTTCACCGCAGGGCGCGTCAGCGAGGGCCAGGATTTCGAGTTGGTGAAAAGCTGGATGGCGCACCACCACGGCATGAGTTTCCTCGCGCTGTCTTCGCTGCTGAACCGCCAGCCGATGCAGCGCCGCTTCATGCGCGAACCGATGTTCAGCGCCTACGACCTGCTGCTGCGCGAAAGGGTGCCCGAGACGCGGCCGCGCCTTCCGGCGACGCTGGACGTCGAACAGCCGCGCGAGACCCGCGCGCGTGCGCATCCGGAAATCCGCGAAATCACGCGCATGGATTCGCCGCTGCCGGAAGCGCACCTGCTGTCCAACGGCAACTACCACGTGATGTTGACGCAGACCGGCGCGGGCTACAGCCGCTGGCGCAATCTCGCAGTCACCCGCTGGCGCGGCGACGCGACGCGCGACGACGAAGGTACGTTCGTGTACGTGCGCGATGTCGATTCGGGCAAGGCGTGGTCGGCGACGTACCAACCGCTGGGCGACCCCGACGGCACCTGCCGCGCGACGTTCTCGCAGGCGCGCGCGGAATTCCACCGCGACGATTTCGGCATCTCCACCGAACTGCTGATCGCGGTGTCGGCCGAGGACGACATCGAACTGCGCCGGCTGCGTCTGACCAACCGCACCGGCCGCACGCGCATCCTCGACATCATCAGCTACGCCGAACCGGTGCTCGCGCCGCCGGAAGCCGATGCCGCGCACCCGGTCTTCAGCAAGCTGTTCCTCGAAACCGAAGCGGTGCCGGAACTCGACGCGCTGCTGGTATCACGCCGCCCGCGCAGTCCCGACGAACACCATCCATGGCTGCTGCACCAGATCACCACGCGCGGCGGCATCGTCGGCGAAGGCACGTGCGAAACCGATCGCGAAGCGTTCCTCGGGCGGCTCGGCAGTCCCGCGTCGCCGCGCGTGCTCGCCAGCACCGTGCCCGCCGAAGGCCGCACCGGCGCGGTGCTCGATCCGATCGTGTCGCTCACGCGGCGCATCCGCATCCTGCCCGGCCACACCGCGGGCATCGACGTGCTGACCGGCGTCGCGCCCGACCGCGGCGCGGCGGTGGCGCTGGCCCGCAAGTACCGCGAACGCCACCTGCACCAGCGCGTGTTCCAACTCGCGTGGACGCACGAACAGGTGACGCTGCAGCAACTCAACATGAGCGCCACCGAGGCGCAGCGCTACGACCACGTCGCCAGCACGCTGCTCTACGGACCGCCCGCGGCGCGCAACGTTTCCGATATCGCGCTGCCGCCGCAGTCGGCGCTGTGGAAGCACGGCATTTCCGGCGACCTGCCGATCGTGCTGGCGCGCATTGCCAACGCCAGCCAGATCGACCTGGTGCGTCACCTGATCCAGGCGCACGGCTTCTGGCAGATGAGCGGGCTCGACGCCGACCTTTTGATCTGGAACGAGGAGCTTTCCGGTTACCGCCAGGAATTGCAGGAACACATTCTTTATCTGATCGAATCGGGCGCCGAGGCGCGCGGCGGCCAGGGCCGCGGGCGCATGTTCGCGTGGCGCATCGAACACCTCACCGCACCCGATCGCGCGTTGATGCTGGCCACCGCACGCTGCGTCTTTTCCGGCGACGAAGGCCGCCTGCGCGACCAGATCGCGCGGCTGTCGCCGCTCGAAAGCGAAGCGCAGCCCATGCCGCGCCTGCCGCGGCGCAAAGCCGCGCCGGGCAGCTACGCGCTGCAACCGCTTTCGGAAGAGGACCTGCGCGCCACCAACGATTTCGGCGGCTTCCGCAACGACGGCGGCGAATACAGCGTATGGCTGACGCGCGACCGTCCGACGCCCGCGCCATGGTGCAACGTGCTGGCGAACGAAACCTTCGGCAGCGTCGTCAGCGAATCGGGCGGCGCGTACACGTTCGCGGAAAACGCGCACGAGTTCCGGCTGACGCCCTGGTACAACGATCCGCTGCGCGACGCCAGCGGAGAAGCATTGTGGCTGCGCGACGAGGACAACGGCGAGTTCTGGTCGGCCACCGCACTGCCCACGCCGAGCGGCGATCCATACCGCGCCTGCCACGGTTTCGGCTACAGCCGCTTCGAACATGCGCACGCCGACCTCTGCAGCGAAGTGACGGTGTGCGTCGCGCAAGCCGCGCCGGTCAAGCTGTCGCGCATCCGCCTGCACAACAAGGGCGGCCAGATACGCCGGTTTTCCCTGACCAGCTTCGTCGAATGGGTGCTGGGCGAACATCGCGAACGCGCGGGAAGGTACGTGCGCACGACATTCGACGCGGCCAGCGGCGCCGTGTTCGCGCACAATCCGTTCCACGACGTGTTCGCCGGGCGCGTGGCGTTCCATCGCCTGTGCGTGCCGCGGCCCGAATTCACTTGCGACCGCCGCGCCTTCATCGGGCGCAACCGCTCGCTGGAAGCGCCGCTCGGGATGCGCCTCGAACAACTCGACGGCAGCGCCGGCGCCGGCCTCGACGCGTGTTCGGCACAGCGCGCGGTGATCGAACTCGAGCCCGGTGCAGAATTCGAACTGGTCGTGCTGCTGGGCGCCGCCCCCGACGCCGCGCACGCGCGCGACCTGATACGGCAATTCGGCGACATCGACGCGGCGCGTGCGGAGTTCGAGCGCGTGCACGACGGCTGGCGCGATACGCTCTCGCAATTGCACGTGCGCACGCCGGACGCGTCCACCAACCTGCTGGTGAACGGCTGGCTGCCTTACCAGGTGATGGCGTCGCGCCTGTTCGGGCGCAGCGGCTATTACCAGTCCGGCGGCGCCTGGGGTTTCCGCGACCAGCTGCAGGATGCCATGGCCTTGCTCAACGCGCGCCCCGATCTCGCGCGCGAACAGTTGCTGCGTTGCGCGCGGCACCAGTTCCGCGAAGGCGACGTGCAGCACTGGTGGCATCCGCCCACCGGCAAGGGCGTGCGCACGCGCATCACCGACGACCTGCTGTGGCTGCCGTGGTGTACCGCCGAATACGTGCGCGTGACCGGCGACACTGCGGTGCTCGATGAACACGCGCCGTTCATCGAAGGCCGTGCGCTCGCTGCCGACGAGGA
>DATNAW010000235.1:0-14398 GCA_035572335.1 Rhodanobacteraceae bacterium | reverse complement strand
CTAACGCTTGAGTTAAGCGGCGCCGGCCGCAGTGCCCAATAAGAACGTGAGCGATGGACCGGCGTCCGCTTGGACGAATAGTTAGAACGGCAGCCCCTTTGCGATGCCGCTCGAAGGAACGATAGCCCTGCTTGTGAAGCCCCGCAACGTGCTGCTGCGGTCACGGCCTGCGCGCGAAAGCCAACCCCCAAGCACCGAACTGCAAACTGCGACAACCCGCGCGCCGGCACCGCCGGATTGAGCGAAAGCGCAGCACGCGCGCGCATGCTGCGACGCCCAACCCCTGGCGCCGACACCGACCACACGCAGGCCAGCCCGATACGCAACGAACCCCATGACAACAGCGACGAAGCGAATGCAACACGCCACCGCGACCTGCTGCGAGCAAAAAAACTCTCTGCCTTCTAACGCTTGAATTTAGCGGCGCGCGTAGCGCGTCCGCTGGAATGAGTAGTTAGAGGGTTGCACCTTGCGGCTGCAAGTTGTACCCGCGATGCCACCAATGGACTGAGTGATTGCATTGAGAACTGCACTTACTGCGCCGTTGATAAGCACTACACGCAGGGGTGAAAAGCCCCAAGCCGGATAAGCAACGAGCGGATAAACGATGGCCGACCCAACGCCGACAAGTATGCCGGCTGTGAAGCCGCGACGCCTCGCTACCCAGCCGGCAAGGAAACCGGGCAACACGGCCCCGATAGCTTTGCACAAGCCATGGAAAATTGAGACTTGCAGCGACCAGCGAACACCAGCACTCGGCTCGACCGCAAGTTGCAAAGCGTAAATTGCCGCGCTAAGGACAATGCCCAAAAGAACAGCAACCAGAAATCGTTGCATTGGCACAACCCTCTAACGCCTGAATTTAGCGGCGCCGGCCGCAGAGTTTGTAAGAACGCGAGCGATGGACCGGCGTCCGCTGGAATGAGTAGTTAGATGCCGAACGCCAGTGGATGTTTGGCGATAGCACCGCCAATGAAAACAAAAGCGAGGGAAACCAAGCCCGCGGCTAGCGCAAGTACTGCCCGAGTGTGCGCGGAAGGCATCTGGTTGATGTCGTAACGCTGCCAATTTGCCGCGAGTTTGAGAGCGAGCCAACCCATCATTGCCTCGACGACACCTGAAACGCCGAGCATGAGAATGAGAAAGAAGAACGAGCGCTCAATGACCCCCGTGAGCCACGGTGGAACGCGAGGAGAGCCATCGTTGGGTTTCTTCTTTGGCAATGAGATGACACGACTTACTATGGAGATGAATGCCCAAGAAGCTACGCCGCCGCCAACAAGGGTAACGAGATAACCGACGAGGATGGGATATGTCATAGGCATCTAACGCCTGAATTTAGCGGCGCGAAGCCGCGTAGCGGATGAGCGTCCGCTGGAATGAGTTGTTAGGTGGCACTTCGAGCAAGCAACCACGAGAGCCACCAACTGATTGCGATGAAGGCTAGCACTATTGGTAGTGCGACGAGAATGCGCTTAAGCGAGAACGACCTCGATGAAATGGACTGGCCGCGGTGCTTGGAGAACAGCCAAGTGAAAAATGCCTCGCTAGCAATGTATAGAGGTGGGCCAAAGAAAATTAGCAGAACCCATTGAAGCTTAGATCGCGGTAGATCCGGCCAGAACTGTATGGCGAGAAATGCGGCCAGTAACAGCCAGACAAGCGCAAGTAGCAATAGTAGACGCGTGAAACGGTTCCGCATGGTGCGACTCCACTGACAGTGCCACCTAACGCCCGAGGTAAGCGGCCGACGGCCCGCGTAGCGGGCTGGCGGTCCGCTTGACCGAGATGTTAGGCATCACCACTCGCCCGTCTCGCCATAATGCTTCTTCGCTCTCCACCGCTCAAACTCCTCATACATACCTTCATCTGCGAAAGCCGCGTAGTTGTCCCCGTATTTCTTGGACAGGTATGTGTCACATGCGGTGGTACTTTGCCGTTGCTCCCGACGAATTGCTACTCGCTCAGAGCGAAGCGCGTCGGCCATTGGATGGCACTTATTGCTACACAGTACCTGAAGATCGCTCGGCCGTTCGTGCCCGAGCCTTTCGTAGTTCAGGTGATGCACATCAAGCTCGCTTGGGTGGAATTTGCGCTTGCAACGTTGGCAAGTGAAGTTGGCGTACTTCTTCATGGCAGCAGAAATATTGCGCCACTTGGCTGAACGAATGTACTTGTTGTATTCGACTGGCCTGGAAGATGTCACTGTGATGCCTAACGCTTGAATTTAGCGGCGCCGGCGCCGCAACGTTTGAGCGAAGCGCAAGCGATGGACCGGCGTCCGCTGGAATGAGTAGTTAGGCCTCAACTATGGCATCCGTGATGACGCTAAGGCAACGCCGGAAACAAGACAATTTGTATCCGTGCGCCAAGGACCAATGAAACGCTGCTGGTATTGCAGCGTGACAGGTACACGAGAGAGTTCGGCGGCTTGCAACTTTTTGGCGATGCTCGGAGTGGTGGGATTGGACGGGTCCAAGCTAAACGACCAAGTTTGCCCGGACTGAACACTGCCGAGCATTAACTCGCCTTCCCAGGAGCGATTGAAGCGACCCCTGTAAGTGAGCTGAACTACCACACCCGACCGGATGCCAGAGCCGCTTTGTATGCGCTCGAATAAATGTACCGCAGCGGGAATCAGAAATATTGCTGCGAACAACACGACCAACCAAAGCATTGGTCTCATGGAATTGGACTTGGCCACGATGTTCCCCCGTTGAGGGCTAACGCCCGAAGTAAGCGGCCGCGGAACGCGGTCCGCTTGACTGAGTTGTTAGGCGGCGGTGCCACCACGTTGGCCACCCCGGCGAACGAAGCGACGATGCCTGCGCTTTGAACCTGGCAAACGCACGGGACGCGCCGCCAACAGCGACGTTGAACGAAACGCCGAGAACCTTGCCGCGAGCCGCACGCGCTACAACCGCGCCGATGCTGGCCGAAGCTGCTCTGGTGCTGGTGCGTGCCATGCGCCGCATATTGCGATGACCACCCCTGAAATGGAAACCGCTACACCGACGCCTAACGCCCGAGGTAACCGGCGCAAAGACCGCGTAGCGGGATTTGCGTCCGGTTGACCGAGTTGTTAGCCGGCAACGCTGAATTTACATGAGGCCCGCACATTGCCAATTGATCCGCTTGATGCTGGTGGAGCACGAACCCCGGCCAGGACGCGGCCAAGACGGCGTGTATAGGAATGTGAAAGTGCCCTGCGCACTATTGAGGTGATAGACGACGCCTGATGATGGATTGTTTGCAGGGAGCTGAGCAAGGAACTCCGGAACAAGCAGCGCCAAGTTGTCGGGGAGCGCACCGTGCTTTTGTTGGTACGCGCGAATGGCGACGACGACCGGCGTGAACTTGGCTTGCAGGTTTTGACCAGCGGAATCGTTGCCTACTGCCCGAGCGTAACACCCGCAGAGCAGAGAACAGATGGCCACGAATACACCGAGTCGCAACATTTGACGGCTAACGCTAATTCTGCCCCAGATCAGGGCGGTAGCGGGATCGTCCCGCCGTGGAGCGTGGTTGTCAATCAGGGAATTCCTACGCCGCATCAAGCATCTGGCCGATCGCGAACTGCGCCGAAGGATCGTACTGTGGCTGCGTTATCACGCACGCCAGGGGCGGTATGCAATATCACGGACGACCGGGAGCGGTATCCGGGCAAGGAACGCCGCCGCGCCGCGGTCTTGCGCCTTTGCCTGCGCCGCGGCTGCTCGATCAGGTCCGCGGCGCATGCCGGGTCCGGCATTACAGCTTGCGCACGGAGCGCGCGTACGTTGGCTGGATACGCCGCTTCATCGTGGCCAACGGCAAGCGCCATCCGCGTGACATGGGTGGCGCGGAAGTCGCGTCGTTCCTGACCGCGTTGGCAACACGCGGGCGCGTCGCGGCCAGTACCCAGAACCAGGCGCTGTCGGCCTTGCTGTTCCTCTATCGCGTGGTGTTGGACGTCGAGTTGCCGTGGCTGGACGACGTTGTCCGGGCGAAACGTCCGCGCCGCGTACCGGTGGTGTTGTCGCGCGGCGAGGTGGCGCGGGTGTTGGGCGCGCTGGACGGCGTGCATTGGCTGATGGCGGGACTGTTGTACGGCTCCGGCCTGCGCCTGATGGAATGCCTGCGATTGCGCGTGAAGGATGTGGATTTTGCGCGCAAGGAGATCACGGTGCGCGAGGGCAAGGGCCGCAAGGATCGGCGTGTGCCGCTGCCCGGCACGTTGCGTGAGGCGCTGGAACGGCAGATCGCGCGTGCGCGCCTTCTGCACGAGGCTGACCTGGCCGCCGGGCATGGCGAGGCGCGCCTGCCGTACGCGTTGGCGCGCAAATATCCGAATGCCGGGCGCGAATGGGGTTGGCAGTTCGTGTTCCCTTCGCTGCAGGTATCCCGCGATCCGCTGGACGGTGTGCTGCGGCGTCACCATCTGGATGAAGCCGGCCTGCAACGCGCGATCAAACGCGCCATCCACGTTGCCGGCGTCGCCAAACCCGCAACCTGCCACACCTTGCGGCATTCGTTCGCGACGCATTTGCTGGAGGCCGGACACGATATCCGCACGATCCAGGAGTTGCTGGGCCACAAGGACGTTGCCACCACCCAGATCTACACGCACGTGCTGAACCGCGGCGGCAGCGGCGTGTTGAGTCCGCTGGATCGTGCGTGACGCGTTCGGGCACGCGCATGAATCTCACACGCCCGGCAACATCCGCTGCAACACCCGGTCGCGGCGAATGAAGTAGTGGTACAGGGCCGCCGCGACGTGCAGGCCGACCAGCGGCAGGATCACGTATTCGGCGATCAGGGTGTGGATGTCGCCGGTCCAGCGCCACGCGGCATCGTGGGCGCCCACCAACGGCGGCACCGGGACGAGCCCGAAGAACGTGACCGGCATGCCGCGGTACGAAGCGTTGATCCAGCCCAGTACGGGCACGACGATGAGCAGCAGGTAGAGCAGCCAGTGGATGACGCGCGCCGAGCGCACCTGCCACGGCGGCACGCCGGCTTCGGGCGTGGGCTCGCCGTGGATGGCACGCCAGACCAGGCGGATGATGATGACGCCGAGGATCAGCACGCCGATCGAGAAGTGCAGGCTGATGAGCGTCGTCACCGGCGTGTTGCGGCCGATGTGCGGCATCGTCCAGGCGACGGTGTATTGGGCGATCAGCAGCGCGACGATCAGCCAATGCAGGAAGATGGCGGTACGTGTGTAGCGTGGCTGCGCGTCGATCACCATGTCGTGCCTCGGATGGATTGCGGGACTGCGGCGTGATGCTGGCATTGCGTTGCGGGCCGCCGGCCGGCCCATGACCCAAGCATAATGCCGTCGCGCAGTCCTTCGGCGATCGCGCCAGCGGTGTTCAGGCTTCCGCAGCGCAACGACCGTGCCGCACCCGCCCAGCGCGCGTACACTTGCGCGACTTTTCCGCTGAAGCGCGCCCATGCACGATCTTCTGAACGTCATCCTGCTCGGCATCATCGAGGGCATCACCGAATTCCTGCCGATTTCGTCGACCGGGCACCTGCTGATCGCGGAACACTGGCTGGGCGCGCGTTCGGATCTTTTCAACATCGGCATCCAGGCCGGTGCGATCCTGGCGATCACGCTGGTGTACTGGCAGCGCATCTGGCAATTGCTGACGCAGTGGCGCGATCCCGGCACGCGCGATTATCTGTTCAAGCTGATCGTCGCGTTCCTGATCACCTGCGTGCTGGGGCTGGTGGCGACGCACTACGGCTTCACGCTGCCGAAGACGATCACGCCGATCGCATGGGCGCTGGTGATCGGCGGCCTCTGGATGATCGCGGCGGAACAAGCCGCAGCGCGCATGCCGGATCGCAGCAAGGTGACGTGGCCGGTCGCGATCATGGTCGGCATCGCGCAGATGATCGCCGGCGTGTTTCCGGGCACGTCGCGTTCGGGCGCGACGATCTTCGCGGCGATGCTGTTTGGCACCTCCAGCCGCCCCGCCGCCACCGAGTTCGCGTTCCTGGTCGGGATTCCGACGATGTATGCGGCGACGGGTTACGAATTCCTGAAGGTGTGGCACGGCGGCGGCGCGGCGCACGAAGACTGGCGCGCGCTCGTCATCGGTTTCGTGGTGTCGCTGATCGTCGCCTTCATCGCGGTGAAGTGGCTGCTGCGTTACATCCGCACGCATCGCTTCACCGCGTTCGCGGTGTACCGCATCCTGCTGGGCGCGGTATTGCTGGGCGCGATCTACGCGGGCTGGTTGCAGAACATCGCGTGACGAAAATCAGGGTTTCGCGATGGGCTTGCCGGCGGCGGCCCATGCCTTGAAGCCACCCTCGAGGTGCGCGACGTTGGCGTAACCGAGTTGCCGCAGCGTCGTCGCCGACAGCGCAGAACGGCCGCCGGATGCGCAATGCAGGATCACGCGGCGGCTCGGGTCGAGCTGCGGCAGGTGCAGCGGCGACGCGGGGTCGGCGTAGAACTCCAGCATGCCGCGCGCCGCATGGATCGCACCCGGAATCACGCCTCCGGCGCGTTCACCCGCATCGCGTACATCCACCAGCAACGCGCCGCTCGCAAGTTCGGCCTGCACCTGTTCCGGCGTGAGGTTGTCGATGGCGGCCTTGGCTTCGGCCACCAGTTGCGATGCGGTCTTGCGGGTCATGCCATGCCTTCTAATCCGCGGGCGGCGGATTCACCTTGGCCGCCCGATTGAAATCGCCGATGCCGCCGACCAGCAGCGCCACCGCCTCGCGCTCCGCCTCGGTGAGGTCGGGATGCCATGAATCGAGGATCATCACCGCCCGCACCTTGTCGCTGCGGTTCCACGCTTCGTGCTCGAAGGTGTCGTCGAAGGTGACGCAGCGGCCTTCCTGCCATGCGTGTTCGATGCCGCCGACGCTGATCGCGCAATCCTCCGGAATGATCAGCGGCAGGTGCGTCACGAGCCGCGTGTTGGTGACGCCGTGGTGTTTCAGGATGTGCGAGCCCGGCGTCAGGATCGAGAACAGCACCTCCGGCGCGTGGCCGCGGATGTGCACCAGCGGCAGCGAGTCCAGGATGGCGGTGGTGCGCGGACAGCGGCGCGCGTTTTGTTCGAACACTTCGCCGTGGCGATGAAAGAAGAACGAATTCCACTCTGCGTTGCCGCGCGTGCCATCCAGCAGCGCCTGTTGCTTCAGCAGCGCGTTGTCGTTGGTGCCGAGGAACGGTTCGACGCCCACGGGTTCGCTCAACACGGCCAGCAATTCGTCGCGGATCGTGGCGGTGTGCTTTTCCAGTTCCGCGTGCCACGGAAAAAGCTCGCGCGGGTAGTACGGCGCCGCGGTGAGGCCCGGCACGTAGAAGAACTTGCAGTACTGGCGGGGGTCGGGGTAGTTGGCCGGGCGATCGCCGAGGTAGATCTCCAGCCCCTGCTCGACGCGCACCAGCGACGTGGCGCCATGTTTTTCGCGCAGCGGCTGCAGCAAATCCATGAGGATGCGCTTGCGGTGCATGTCGACGAATGCGATCGCGTGCTTCACCGCGGGCCGCAGCCCCGGCGGCGTGGTCATGTCGTTGCGCCACTTGCCGTGGCTCTGCGCCGCCGACAGTGCGCCGTAGTAGGTCACCGTCGCCTCGTCGGTGCGTCCCAGTTGTTCCAATGCGGCGCCGCGATGCAGGCGCGATGCGAAGTGCATGGGTTCGAGGCCCAGCGCGCGATCGAACGCATCCAATGCGTCATCGCCGCGCTTTTGCGCCAAGTGCACGATGCCGAGGTTCTTCCAGATTTCGGGTTCGACGGGATTGGCGCGCGCGGCATGTTCGAGGTCGCGCTGCGCGGAAGCCAGCTCGCCGCGCGCGAGCGCGCACATCGCCACGAAGTTCAGCGCTTCCGGCGTTTCGGGCGCGGTTTTCAGGATGTCGCGGTAAACCGCTTCGGCTTCCGCGATGCGGTGCTGCGCCGCGTGCGCGCGCGCCTGGAGGATGCGCGCTTCGTCGGCTTGTGCTGAACCTGGTTGCATGATTCGCAGCGGCTGTTGTGGAAAGTCAGGCCACGAAGCTCTTGGCCATGGATGGCGGCTCTATGGCCGCGGTGGTATTCGTGAACCCAAAGTCGCGGCAGATATCTGAACTTCAAGCGAAGCAGCGATCAGGGATGATCGCACAAACATGGCGCTTGACGCAGCGCAATCAGCGCTCGACCATCTTCGCGAACCATTCCCACCCGGGCGTCCATTCCGCGACCAGTTTCACGCAGGTCAGCAGCGGCACCGCCAGCAGCGCGCCGGGAATGCCCCACATCCACGCCCAGATCAGCAGCCAGATCAGGATCGCGACCGGCGACAGGCGCATGCGGCTGCCCATCACCATCGGCGTCACCACGTTGCCCTCCAGCATCGCGAGCACCGCGAAGCTGGCCGCCGGCAACAGCGCGTGCGCGGGATCGTGGAAGGTGAGCAGCCCGACCACGACCAGCAGCAACGTGGTGGTGATGCCGCCGATGTACGGCATGAAGTTGAGCAGCGTGGCGACGCCGCCCCACAGCAACGGATCGGGCATCTTCCACGCCCACAGGATCAATCCGGTGAGGCCGCCCAGACAACAGTTGATGATCGTGACGGTGAGCAGGTAGCGCGAGAGTTCCGCCTGGATGCCGCGCACCACGCGCGCGGCGATGCGCCGGTAGCGGAAGCGCGGCGATGCGGTGACCAGCCGCGCGCGCATCTGGTCGCCGTAGGTCAGGAAGAAGAACACCAGCAGCACCACCGTCAACGCGTCCGCCAGCGCGCGCGGCGCCGCCTGCAGCAAGCTGCCGAAGGAGAACGTCGGCGCCGGTGCCGCCTGCACGGTTGGCGCCGATGCCACCACGCCCATGCCCGCCAGCGAACGCGACGCGGCATGGCTGACTTCGGTCAGCGGCCGGGTCATCCGGTGCAACCGGTAGCCGACGTCGCGCATCACCGTGGGCGCCTGGTGGATCCACTCCGCAGCCGGCGTGCTCAAGGCATTCACGGTTGCACCCACGCCGACACCCACCACCAGCATCAGCAGGATGCTGCCGAGCATGCGCGGCACGTGCACGCGTGCGAGCCCGGCCACGATCGGGTTCAGCCCCAACGCGATGAACGCCGCCAGCAACAGGGGAATCAGCAACGGGCTGGCAAAGATCAGCGCCCCGGCGATCGCCAGCAGCATCAGCACCGTCAACGGCAGGCGCAGCGCGCGCAGGCGCCGGTCGCGACGGCGTTCCGAGGAAGTCGGACGCTTCTTCCTGCCGGCCGGCCGCGGCGACTTGTTCGACAGCTTGTGGGCGGCGACCTGGGCGGGTGTCGGAAGCGAAATCGGCGGCGGCATGTTTGCGTTTACCCCTGCACGATCGGCGATACCGTCAGTTTAGTCTCGTGCTCGCCGCTCAGATGGCGAGGTATTGCCGGATCAGTTGCCAGGCGGGACCGCTGGCGATGCGCATGCCGGTGCGGATGACGCCGCTGCCGACACGCAACTGCGCCAGCAGGAAACCCAGCACCGCGGCGCCCGCCAATGCGGGCACGGGATGCGCCTGGTATGCGCCGATCACTTCGCCGACCGCACCGCGCAAATCGTTCCGCGCCAGCCGGCTCGCGGCGAGGGCGCGTTGGCGTTCCTTCAAGGTGCGCAGGTAATTCATGGCGTCTTCTCCCGCTCCTGCGATGCGGAGGCGTGCTGGAAACGCTCGACGTGCCCGCGCAACTCATCGCTCAGTGCGCGCAGTTCGATGCGCGTCGCCGGAAAACTGGCGTGGTGGATGGCGCGCTTGATCGCGGCCCAGATCACCGTCACCAGGACCAGGTGCAACACCACCAGCAAACCCAGCGCGATGCCGATGGAACCGGTGGCCTTCATGAAGGCCCAGCCGATCAGCGCGACCGCGCACGCCCACAGCGAAACCGAGAACGCGACCAGCGCGACGCTGCCGAGGAACACCACCGCGGCGCTGGCGCGCAACACGCGCACTTCGCTGGCGAGCAAAGCCGCCAGCGCCGTCGCGACGCGCCGCAGCGCCTGCACCAGGTCCGCGCCGGCGGTGAACACCGCGCCGAATGCGGGACCGGGCTCGGCGCCGCTGTTGCGGGCCGAGGCATCCTCGGCGCGCTCTTCCGTGTCCACGCCCACGATGTCGTCCTGGTTCGCTCAGTTCACGCGTTCACCGGCGCGGGCCGAGCAACCGGCCGAGCAGCCAGCCGGCCGCCAGCGCGATCGCCACCGACTGCACCGGTTTCTCGCGCACGAAGTCGCGCACGTTGTCCATCGCGTCATCGGCGCGTTCGCGCGCACGCGAAGCGAGTTCCGTGCCGCGGTCGCGCCACTCACCGGCCTTGTCGGCGGCGCGTTCCGCACCGCGGGCGCTGGCGTCGGTGGCGCGATGCAGGCCGGACTCCACGCGATCGGCGGCGGCGTCGAATTTTTCCTTGGCGCCGCTGACGGCGTTGGTCGTGCCTTCCTTCACGCGCGAGGCGGTGCGCTCGATGCGCTCGTGTGCGCCGTTGCGTGCCTGTTCGTTGCTCATGTCCTGGCTCATCTTGCTTCTCCTGGGTGGCGCCGTGTCACCGCACGGCGGGATTCAAACTGTAGGTGCCGATGATTTCGGCCTGGCTCAATATATGACCGCGCAGCGCGGCTTGCAGTTCCGCCCAGCCGAACGGCTGCGGCAACTCCAGCCGGGTAACGTCCAGCGCATACACGCGAAAGCAATAGTGGTGCAACAGCGCATCGTTCCATGGCGGGCACGGGCCGTCGTAGCCGAAGTAATCGCCGGCCATGTCCGGATCGGAGGCGAACCAGCCCGTGTAATCGTTGCGGCCCTGGCGTGAACCCGCGGGCCCTTTCGGATCATGCTTGCCGTGGGGCATGATGCCATCGCTGCACGCGCCTTCCGCGATCGCGTTGCAGGCCGGCGGAATGTCGACCATCAGCCAGTGCGCGAAATCGACACGCGGCAAATCGGCGGGCACGGTGCGGCCTTCCTGGTTGACGTCGTCGCCGCGGCTGGGCACGTCGCTGTCGATGCACACCAATGCAAACGATTTCGCGTCCGCGGGCGCGTCGTGCCAGGCGAGGTGCGGATTGCGATTGCCCGAAAGGACGCAGTGCTCGCCATGGTCGCCGCGCTTGCCGAACGCGAACGCCGCCGGAATCGCTGCGTTGTTCCTGAAACTGTCGCTGCGGATTTGCATTTTCGATCGGGATTCGGGTGGGTTCGAAAGAACTTCGTGCGAAGCGGCTGTTGTGAAAAGTCAGGCCATGGATGGCCGAGGTGATGTTACGGTGAGCGGCATTTTTGATGAGACGATTCGCTACCTAGTGCAGCGTTCATGGATGAACGCAAAAAAGTGACTCGATAGATCACGCCATTGTCGTCATCGGAGACCAGCAGGCTGCCGTCGCGCATCGGTTGCACGTCGACCGGACGTCCCAGGGTTTTCTGGCCGTCCAGGAACCCGGTGAGGAACGGCTGCGACCTGGTGGCCTTGCCATCCCTGCCGACGTGCACCACCACCACACGGTAACCCGCCTTGCTTGAACGGTTCCATGATCCGTGTTCGGCGATGAAGATCGCGTCGTGGTACGCGGCCGGGAACATCCGGCCCACGTAAAAGCGCATGCCCAGCGAGGCGCGGTGCGCGCCAAGCCGCAGCGCGGGTTGCGCGAATTCGCTGCACGAATGGCCCTTGCCGAATTCCGGATCGACCACGTTGCCGGCGTGGCAATAGGGGAAACCGAAGTTCTCGCCGGGCTTGTCGACGCGGTTCAAGGTGTCGTCGGGTACATCATCGCCAAGCAGGTCGCGGCCATTGTTGGTGAACCAGAACGTGTGCGTGCCGGGCTGCCAATCGAAACCGACCGAATTGCGGATACCGGTGGCGACGGTCTGCCAGCCGCTGCCATCCGCATTCATCCGGATGATCTTCGCGAAATCGGGACCGGGATTGCAGATGTTGCACGGCGCGCCGATCGGCACGTACAGCTTGCCGTCCGGGCCGAACGCGATGAACTTCCAGCCGTGGTGCGTCTTGGTCGGCAGCTTGCCGGTGACGATGACGGGTTTCGGCGGATCGGCGAGGTGCGCTTCGATGCCGGGGTATTTCAAAATCCCGCTGACCGCCGACACGTACAGCGCGCCGTCGTGGAACGCGACGCCGACCGGCATTTCCAGATCCTTCGCGATCACGTACACGTGCTGCGCACGGCCGTCCTTGCCCATGCCCGCCAGCGCGTACACCTTGCCCTCGCGCATCGATCCCACGAACACGGTGTCGCGCGTGCCCAGCGCCATCTCGCGAGCGTTCGGCACCTGGTCGCTGAAGATCGAAACGTGGAAACCCGGCGGCACTTTCAGGCTTTGCAGCGGCGTTGCCGCGGAAGCGAAACCGGTCAACCCGGCCAGCCCTACGGAAAGGAGCAACGCTGCGCGCAACGACCGGGGCATGACGGTCCTCCGTACCGGAACCGCCAAGGTTACCTTGAATGGCGTGATGAGGGCGCGAACGCTTTGTGGAAAGTCAGGGCGAGGGCGGGCGCTTACGCGATGCCAGTGGCATCGCGTGTCCGACCGAGCGCCCGGCCAGTGATGGCCGGGCCGGCGCCCACACCATGGATGGTTGCTTGTCGAGACATTTGTGGGTGCACACACTCAGCCAACGCAGCGATCAGGGACGATCGCAAAAATAAACTTCTCAGCCTTCGAGTGCGGCGAACGCTTCCGACAATACTTCGCGGTAATGCGCAGCGTGCCCGGCGTTGAAGCAGACCGGCAACCCGCCGCGGCCGCGGCGCGCGCCCCGCGCCAGCGGGCCCCACGCCACGTCGCGCAAGCCCAGGTATTCGCCCAGTTGCCGCCGCGACGCGCTGCCACCCTTGGCCAGCAACGCATCGGGATCGGCGCGGAACACCGGCAGCATCCGCGCGGCCAGGTCCAGGTGCGCGGCGGCCAAACGCATCCAGCGTGCGCCTGTCAGCGGGTCGGGCATCGAATAGCCTTGCGACCAGCCGAATGCCAGCCAATCCACCAGCATGTCCTGCGGCTCGCGCGCGACGATCAGCAGCCGCGTGCCCGGCAGCGCGCGCTTGACCGCCGGAATGACCCGCGCATCCAGCACCGGCAACCAGTCCACCACTTGCGTGGCCTCCGCCAGCCGGGCGCGATCGAGTGGACGCCGGTAGCGCCGCGCCAGCACCGCCAGCGTGGCCTGGTCGAGCGGCTGCAGCAGCCGCGGATCGAACGGCGCGCTGATGAAATCCGGCATCGCCTCGAAACGTTCGCGCCGCACGAACCAGCCGGGCTGGTCGGCAAGCAACGCCGCGACCTGTCCCACGCCGGAACCCGGCAAGCCACACAACAGCACCGGCGGCAGGCCGCGCGCGTCGACAAGTTCGGGCTCGTTGCCGAGCTGGCGCAGCAGGGCATCAGTGTCTTCATCGAGCGATGGAAGGTCGGGCAAGCGCGACGCCGTCATGCGCTGCGCCTGCAGGAAGGCATCGAGGGCGTCTTGCCACTGTTCGAGCCCGTCGTACGCCAAACCGAGCATGCGCTGACGCCGCCGCGCCA
This sequence comes from Rhodanobacteraceae bacterium, assembly GCA_035572335.1. Lineage (GTDB taxonomy): Bacteria > Pseudomonadota > Gammaproteobacteria > Xanthomonadales > Rhodanobacteraceae > 66-474. Next base: position 863 of record DATNAW010000235.1, on the reverse strand, counting down.
GCCGCAGCGATTTGTCTTCAAAACGTGATTCGTCGATACGCTGCAAGCGCTGCACCGCCGCAGCCGGGTCCCCCGCCAGCAATGCGCCACGCGCACGCAAGATTGCGATGGCTGGGCGCGGCGACGACGCTGCGGCTTCGGCTTTTGCCACGGCTTCGTCACTGCGCCCGGCGCGATCCAGCGTGAGTGCGTGCTGCGCCTTCACGCTCACGTCGTCCGGCCATCGGGCTTCGGCCGCCGTCCAGATCGCGATGGCCTCATCGTAACGGCCGGACTGCACCAACAACTGCGCCAACCCGATGTGGGCCTTGACGCTGTCGGGATGGCTCGCGACATACGAGCGGAGATCGTCAATGGCCTGCACGACGCGTCCGCTGCGCGCCAGCGAATCGGCGCGCCGAACCGCGACGTGGTGCAGGTCGCGCTCTGTGATCAACACTTCATCGTAGTGCGCAATGGCTTCGTCATAGCGACCCAGCGCACGCGCGATGTCGCCGAGTCCGGTCCTGGCTGCGGCAACCTGCTCGCCGCGCTCCAGCAGGGATTGGTACATTGGTTGCGCGGCCAAAAACTCCTCGTTGCGCACGTGCAGCTCCGCGCGCAGCGCCTGCGCTAGTGCGTAATCCGGCTTCACTGCCAAGGCGTTGTCGAGCGCACGTCCGGCGAAATCGAGCATGCCTTCATCCAGCATCGCGCGCGCATAACTGGCCTGGATCAGCGGGTCGCCCGGCGCCAGCGCGGCGGCCTGCGTCAACAGCTGCAGCGCGCGCGCCGAATCGCCGCGCCACTGCGCGACGTTGCCAAGCCCGGTCAGGGCCTGCACATCGTTTTCGTCGGCGCGCAGCGCCACCTTGAAATGACCT
>DATNAW010000234.1:0-20901 GCA_035572335.1 Rhodanobacteraceae bacterium | reverse complement strand
GCTGCTACAATAGCCGGCTCATTCGACGCAACCCGCCCCGCGCGGCCCCAGGAGCATCCATGTCCCACGCGATTCTTTCCGCGCTCGGCCTGGCCGACACCAATTCCGGCACGTTTCTCGGCAACGACGCGTGGTCGGAAGCCACCAACGCCGGCGTGATCGAGCCGCTGAATCCCGCGACCAACGAAGTGCTGGCGAAGGTGTACGCGACCAGCGATGCCGATTACGAAACCCTTGTGCGCAACGCGCAGAAGGCTTGGCAGGAGTGGCGCAACATTCCGGCACCGAAGCGTGGCGAAGCGGTGCGCCTGTGTGCGCAGGCGCTGCGCGAACACAAGGACACGCTGGGTTCACTGGTCGCGCTGGAAATGGGCAAGATCAAGCCGGAAGGCGACGGCGAAGTGCAGGAGATGATTGACATCGCCGACTTCGCGGTCGGCCAGTCGCGCATGCTGTACGGCCTGTCGATGCACTCCGAACGCCCCGGCCACCGGATGTACGAGCAATGGCACCCGCTGGGCCTGGTCGGCATCATCAGCGCGTTCAACTTTCCCGTTGCGGTGTGGAGCTGGAACGCGTTCCTCGCCGCGGTGTGCGGCAACGTGTGCATCTGGAAGCCGTCGCCGAAGACGCCGCTGTCGGCGATCGCAACCATCCGCATCTGCAACGGCGCCTTGAAGGCCGGCGGCTTCCCGGAAATCTTCTACCTCTTCAACGATGCGGGCGCCGACCTCGCGCAGAAGTTCGTGGACGACAAGCGCATCCCGCTGATCAGCTTCACGGGTTCCACCAAGGTCGGCCGCATGGTCGGCGAACGCGTGGCCGCGCGCATGGGCCGCTCGCTGCTGGAACTCGGCGGCAACAACGCGATCATCCTCGACCGTTCGGCCGATTTGTCGCTGGCGATTCCCGCCATCGTGTTCGGCGCGGTGGGCACCGCCGGCCAGCGCTGCACCACCACGCGCCGCCTGTTCGTGCACGAGTCGATCATCGACGACGTGCTGAGCAAGCTGCGCCACGCGTACCAGCAGGTCGAGAAGAAGATCGGCGATCCGACCAAGCCGGACACGCTGATGGGTCCGCTCAACAGCAAGGCCGCGGTCGAGCAGTTCGCCAACGCGGTGAAGGTCGCCAAGAGCAGCGGCGCACGCATCGTCAGCGGCGGTTCGGTGTTGAACGGCAAGGGCAATTTCGTCGAGCCGACGATCGTCACCGGCGTGAAGAATTCCGATGAAATCGTGCAGACCGAGACCTTCGCGCCGATCCTGTACGTGATGCCGTTCAAGACGCTCGACGAGGCGATCGGCATGCAGAACGACGTGCCGCAGGGATTGTCGTCGGCCATCTTCACGCAGAGCCTGAAGACCGCCGAGCAATACCTGTCCGCGATGGGCAGCGATTGCGGCATCGCCAACGTCAACATCGGCACCTCGGGCGCCGAGATCGGCGGCGCGTTCGGCGGCGAGAAGGAAACCGGCGGCGGCCGCGAATCGGGTTCCGATGCATGGAGGGCCTACATGCGCCGGCAGACCAACACGATCAACTGGTCGGAGGCGCTGCCGCTGGCGCAGGGCATCAAGTTCGATCTTTGACGGGGCTCGGGGCTCGGGCAAGTGTAAAACCCGCCGTCATTCCGGACACCGCGCGAAGCGCGGCCCCGGAATGACGTCACTGGAGATCTGCAATGACATCTCCCTTCGACTTCAGCGGTTTCCGCATCGTGATCGCCGGCGGAAGCAAGGGCATCGGGCGCGCGATCGCACTCGATTTCCTGGCCGCGGGCGGCAACGTTGCGGTGTGTGCGCGCGGACGCGAGGGCCTCGACGCGCTGGCGCGCGATGCAGGGCCGAATGCCGGCAGGCTGCACACGCAAACCTGCGACCTCTCGCAAGCCGACCAGATCGAACGCTGGATCGCCGATGCCGCACGCGCGCTCGGCGGCATCGATGTGCTGGTCAACAACGCGACCGGTTACGGCTTCCGCGACGACGACGAATCCTGGCTGATCGACTTCAACGTGGACCTGATGGCCGCGGTGCGCGCGTCGCGTTTCGCGCTGCCGCACCTGAAGCAGTCGCCACGCGCGTGCATCTTGCACACCAGTTCGATCGGTTCGTTCCGCCCGCGCACGATGGGGCCTCCCTACGCCGCGATCAAGGCGGCACTGAACCACTACACGCGCACGCAGGCCTTGGCGCTGGCCGAAGACCGCATCCGCGTGAACGCGATCGCGCCCGGTTCCATCGAATTTCCCGGCGGCGTTTGGCACCGCGTCAAGCAGGAAAAGCCTGAGCAATACGAAAAGGTGCTCGGCACGATTCCGTTCGACCGCTACGGCACCGCCGAGGAAGTTGCGCATCTGGCGCTGTTCCTGGCCTCGCCGTTCGCGGGTTGGATCACCGGCCAGATCATCGCGGTCGATGGCGGGCAATCGCTGCGCTTCTGATCCCTGCTGCGCCAACGCATGCGGCGTGAGACCATAGACGGGTCCCGGCCGGGAGTGCTGCAAGCATGAACACCGTGTATCCCCGCACCAGTTCCCTGGCGATCGTCAGCCTGATCTTTGGCATCCTCGCCTACGTTTTCCTGCCGTTCCTCGGCGCGTTGATCGCGGTGATCTGCGGGCATTCGGCGCGTTCCGAAATCCGCCGCGCGCCGCCGGGCACCATCGAGGGCGACGGACTGGCGCTGGCCGGGTTGATCCTCGGCTGGATCCAGCTTGCCTTCACGGCCATCGCGATCGTGTTCGCGATCCTGGTGCTGTTCGGCGCCATCGCCTTCAGCGGATTCCGATGAGCCGATCCGGATGATTGCCGCGAACGCCATCGAACGCTTCAGTGATCGCGTCGCGGATTATGTGCGTTACCGGCCGGATTATCCGCACGCGCTGCTCGACTGGCTGCAGGATCGACTCGGTGTCACCAACGCGTGGCGCGTGGCGGACGTCGGCGCGGGCACCGGGATATCGTCGCGAATGTTCCTCGATGCCGGCTATCACGTGGCGGCGGTGGAACCGAACGCGGCAATGCGTATGGCGATGACCGCATGGCTGGGAGGCCTCCGCGGCTTTCGTGCCGTCGATGGCAGCGCCGATGCAACTGGCCTCCCCGATGGCAGCATCGATCTCGTGACGGTCGCGCAGGCGTTCCACTGGTTCGATCCGGAAAGCACGCGCCGCGAATTTCGCCGCATCCTGCGTCCAGGCGGCCTCACCGCGATCTGGTGGAACTCGCGACGGCTCGGGGGCACGCCGTTCCTCGAAGGCTGCGAAGCCTTGCTGCAACGCCACGGCACCGATTACGCCGACGTCGCCGAAAGCCACGCGGACGACGCGCAAATGCGCGCGTGGTTCGGCGCCGGCCTGCGCGGCGATGCGCGTTTCGAACATCGCCAGCGGCTGGATTTCGATGCGTTGCGCGGCCGCCTGCTGTCGTCTTCGTACGCACCCCGGCCGGGCCATCCGGGTCACCAACCGATGATGCAGGCGCTCCGCGAACTGTTCGATGCTACCGCGATGAATGGCTTCGTGAACATGGATTACGACACGCGCATCTTCGCGGGCGAGGTGGTGTGAACGTGTATTCGCATCTTCGCCCGCTGCTGTTTTCGCTGGAGCCGGAAGCCGCGCACGGCTTGACGCTGTACGCGCTGGGCGTCGCGCAGCGCAGCAACCTCATGCGGTTTGTCGCACAACCGCCGCCTGCCGATCTGCCGGTGCCCGCGTTCGGGATCGACTTTCCGAACCCGGTCGGTTTGGCTGCCGGGCTGGACAAGAACGGCGAACACCTGGATGCGCTGGGCGCGCTGGGTTTCGGGTTCATCGAAATCGGTACGGTCACGCCGCGTCCTCAACCGGGCAACCCCAAGCCGCGCATGTTCCGCCTGCCGGAACACGAGGCGATCATCAACCGGATGGGCTTCAACAACGCCGGCGTCGATGCACTGGTCCGCAATGTCGAGCAGGCGCAGTGGCGCGGCGTGCTGGGCATCAACATCGGCAAGAACAAGGATACCCCCAACGAGCGCGCCGCCGACGATTACCTCGCCTGCCTCGAGCGCGCGTACCCGCTGGCCAGCTACGTGACCGTCAACGTGTCGTCGCCCAATACGCCCGGCCTGCGCGCCTTGCAGGAAGGCGATTCCCTGCAACGCCTGATCGCGATGTTGATGGAGGCGCGCGAGAGGCTTGCAATACGACACGCCGCGCGCAAACCGATCCTGCTGAAGATCGCGCCCGATCTCGATGACGTGCAGATGGATGCGATTGCCTCCGCGCTGACGGGTTCCGGCATCGACGGGCTGATCTGCACCAACACCACGGTCGATCGCAGCGGCATTTCCGGCGCAGCGCATGCCAACGAACAAGGTGGCCTGTCCGGCAAGCCGCTGTTCGAAAAATCCACCGCGGTGCTGCGCGGCATGGCGCAGCGGCTCGGCGACCGGATTCCGCTGGTCGGCGTCGGCGGCGTGCTGACCGGCAGCGATGCCGCCGACAAGATCACGGCAGGCGCGAAACTGGTACAGATCTATTCCGGAATGATCTACAGGGGACCGTGGCTGCTGACGGAGTGCGTCGAGGAAATCCGGCGGCAGCACGGTGAAGCGCATGTCGCTTGACGGCACCGGCGCAGCCGGCTTCACACTGACCGAAAACGCATCGCTGCGCGACCGCAACACCTTGCGCGTGGACGCGCGCGCCGGATGGTTGGCGGAAGTCCACGACGCCAGCGCGATTCCTGATTTGCTGGGCCATCCTGCCCTGCACGGCAAGCCGCTGCTGTTGCTGGGCGAAGGCTCGAACGTGTTGTTCACCGGTGACTACGACGGAATGATCGTGACCCCGGCGATGCGTGGCGTCGAAGTGCTGGACGACGACGGCGCCTCCACATGCATCCGGATTGCGGCGGGCGAGCATTGGGACGATTTCGTGCGCTGGACGCTCGCGCAAGGCCACGCGGGACTCGAAAACCTGATCCTGATTCCCGGCAGCGTGGGCGCCGCGCCGATGCAGAACATCGGCGCCTACGGCGTCGAAGCGGGCGAGTTCATCGAATCGGTCGAAGCCTTTGACATGCACGAATGCCGCGTCGTCCATTTCGACAATGCGCGTTGCGAATTCGGCTACCGCGACTCGGTGTTCAAGCGCCATCCCGACCGCTGGCTGATCATCTCGGTCACGTTTCGTTTGCCACGTGCGTGGACGCCCCGCATCGATTACACGGGCGTGCGCGATGAATTGAAGCGCATGGGTATCGATCACCCGGCGCCCATCCACGTCGCCGACGCCGTGGTCAACCTGCGCATCCGCAAGCTGCCCGATCCGAAGCTGATCGGCAACGCCGGCAGCTTCTTCAAGAATCCGCTGGTGCGCACGGCGCAAGCGGAACGACTGCGCGCGGAACATCCGCAACTTCCGTGCTGGCCTGCGCCGAACGATCGCGCGAAGCTTTCCGCCGCGTGGCTGATCGAGGCCCGCGGCTTCAAGGGCGCACGGGAAGGCGACGCCGGCATTTCGAACCGGCACGCGCTGGTGCTGGTCAACCATGGCCATGCCAGCGGTGCGCAGTTGTGGGCGCTCGCACAACGCGTGCGCGAGGGCGTGCATGCGCGTTTCGGCGTGATGCTGGAGCCGGAACCGCGCATCATAGGTGCCGCTGCCTCACCGCCAGGCTGTTAGCATGGGACGGTTTTTCGTGCGCCGGCCTCGAGTGGCGCGCACCGCCTTTCCCATCCGTCCTTGAGGAGTCATCGATGAAGAAGCAGGGCAAGCTCGCTCCACTTGCGCTCGGCGTCCTGCTGGGCCTCGGTTTCGTTGCCGGCGGCACGCAAGCTGCCTTCGCGGCCGATGCGCCCACCGCCAGCGCGGCGCAGGCGACCAACGTCACTCGCGCCACGCTCGACAACGGCCTGCGCGTGGTGATCGTCCGCGACACGCTGGCGCCCATGGTAACCACGCAGATCACCTACCTCGCTGGCAGCTACGAAGCACCGAAGGGCTACCCCGGCACTGCGCACGCGCTGGAACACATGATGTTCCGCAACTCGACGGGCCTGACCGGCGCGCAGTTGAACGAGATGACCGGCAAGATGGGCGCGGACAACAACGCGTTCACCACCAACGACGCCACGCAGTATTTCTTCGTCGCACCGTCGCAGTACCTCGACATGCTGCTGCACATCGAGGCGATACGCATGCGCGGCGCGCAGCTCACCACCGCGGACTGGAACCTGGAGAAAGGCGCGATCGAACAGGAAGTCTCGCGCGACATTTCCGATCCGGGTTACTTGGCGTTCCAGCAGGCCGAGCGCACGCTGTACGCCGGCACCGGCTACGCCGAAGATGCGTTGGGTTCGCGCCCGACGTTCGACAAGACTACCGGCAAGGTCCTGCAGGGCTTCTACAACCATTGGTACCAGCCCAACAACGCGATCCTGGTGATCGCGGGTGACGTCGATGCGCAGTCGACGCTGGCCAAGGTGAAGCAGCTGTTCGGCTCGATTCCCAAAGGCAACGTGCCGGAACGCACGCCGGTGAAACTGGAACCGTTCAAGCCGCAGACGATCAGCAAGACCACGCCGGATGCCACCGGCAGCGTGCAATACCTGTTCCGCGCACCCGGCCAGCAGTCGAAGGATTACGCGGCCATGCAGGTGCTGATGGACGTGCTCAACAATTCGCGCAGCGCGCTGTCGGATCTCGCCGCGCAAGGCAAAGTGTTGTCCGCCGATGCCAGCGTGCAGCCGTTCGTGCACGGCGGCATCGGCACCATCGAGGTGGGTTTCCCCAAGGGCGGCGATGCCAAGCAGGCGCAGGGCCAACTCGACGGCGTGCTCGCGGACGTATTGAAGAACGGCGTGCCGGCCGAGCTGGTCGAAGCCGCCAAGCGCCAGGAGAAGGCGCAGTTCGAGTTCGCCAAGAACAGCCCGATGGAATTGGCGGAGGCATGGTCGCAGGCGCTGGCATGGCAGGGTCTGGATTCACCGCAGCAGGCGCTCGACCAGATCCTTGCAGTGACGCCGCAGGACGTCGATCGCGTCGCGCGTGAATACCTGAAGCCCGGCCAGCGCATCACCGTGGTGCTGACGCCGAATCCCAACGGCAAGCGTCCGCCGGACAGCAACGGCTTCGGCGGCACCGAGTCCTTCGCCAGCAACGACAAGCTGGATGCGCCGCTGCCGGATTGGGCGACGAAACAGCTCGCGGATCTGCAGATGCCGCACTGGACGCTCGACCCGGTCAAGATGACGCTCGCCAACGGCATCACCCTGATCGTGCAACCGACCAATGTCAGCAAGACCGTCACCGTGGTCGGCCGCGTGGACAGCAACGAAGACCTGCAGGCATCGAAGGGCCAGGAAGGCGTCGGCAAACTGCTGTCCTCGCTGTTCGACTACGGCACCACGACGCTGGACCGCGCGGCTTTCCACAAGGCACTGGACGAGATCGCTGCCAGCGAATCCGGCGGCAGCCGCTTCGGCCTCGCGGTGCCCAGCGAGAACTTCGACAAGGGCCTGCAGCTGCTGGCCGACAACGAACTGCACCCGGCGCTGCCGAAAACCGCTTTCACCGTGCAGCAGCAGACGTTGTCGCGCACCCTCGCCGGTGAGTTGCAATCACCGGAGTACAAGATGATGCGGGCCCTGATGAAGGGACTGCTGCCGGCGGGCGATCCCGGCCTGCGCGAAGCGACGCCGAAAACCGTGGACGCGCTGACGCTCGCGGACGTGAAGGATTACTACGCCAAGGCCTATCGTCCCGACATGACGACGCTAGTGATTGTGGGCGACGTGACGCCGGACGCCGCCAGGACCGCGGTGGAAAAAGCGTTCGGCGGCTGGAAAGCAACCGGTCCGAAACCCGACGTCGTGCCGAAGCCGGTGGCGAGCAATCCCGCCAGCTATACCGTGGTGCCGAACGCCTACGCGTCGCAGGACCAGGTCTTGATGGGCCAGATGCTCGATCTCAACCTGCACAACCCCGACCGCTACGCACTGCAACTCGGCAACGAGGTGCTGGGCGGCAACGGCTTCGCCTCGCGGCTGATGGTGGATATCCGCGTCAACCATGGCTACGCCTACGGCGCGGGATCGGGCATGCAGTTCGACCGCTCGCGATCGATCTTCTACGTGCAGTACGGCAGCGATCCGGACAAGGTCAAGCCAGTCGATGGACTGATCGTCAAGAACATCGACGCGATGCGCGGCACGCCGGTCAAGCCCGACGAGTTGACCAATGCCAAGCAGGCGCGCATCCGTTCGATCCCGCTGGGCGTGTCCAGCGTCAACAAGATCGCGCGCTCGCTGCTGGAATGGAGCATCAACGGCGAGCCGCTGGACGAACCGATGATCGCGGCCAAGCACTATCTGGATCTCGACGCGGCACAGGTGCAGGACGTGTTCAAGAAATACGTCGATCCCGCGCACATGGTGCAGGTGGTGCAGGGACCAGCACCGAAGCAGCACTGAATCTCGACAGCGAAAACCCAAGCCCGGTCGCGAGACCGGGCTTGTCCGTTTCAGGGATTGGATTTCCCCGGCGACGCGACGAGGTAATGCCGCTCGCCTTTCGCGGCATCGAAATAGACGGCCGTCAGCACGCCGGTTTCGGGATCGACGAAGCGCTCGCCGGTATCGGTCCAGCGCGGGTCGGGGCTTTCGCTTTGCACGGGTTTGTAACGCCAGCGTTCGATCGCCAGCGCGATGATCAGGAACAAGCCGCCGATGACCAGTTGCGGCAGGAACAGCGCGAACGCGCCGCCGACCAGCAACGTGATCGCCGCGATCAACAGCAGGATGGCACCGATGACGTACAACGCGAGCATCAACATCAGATTCGGCGGCTCGTGAAACCGTCGCGAGCGACGGCAGATTGCTTGACGCCGGAGCGCAGGAAGCGGAGTGTACACGACAGTACATGAGCATTCCGAGCACCGCCGGCGCGCAAGCTGCCGAGCGCAGCAGGTTTCACGGGCTGCCGACCTTTTCGATCACCACCGCGGTGCCGTAGGCCACGATCTCGCTCATGGTCTGGCCGATCTCCGAGGAATCGAAGCGCATCATCACCACGGCGTTGGCGCCCATCGCCTGCGCGTTCTGCACCATGCGGTCGGTGGCGTGGCGGCGCGCTTCTTCCAGCATCTGCGTGTATTCGTTGATCTCGCCGCCGACGATCGAGCGCAGCCCCGCCATCACGTTGCCGCCGATGCCGCGGCTGCGCACCACCAGGCCGAACACCTGCCCTTTGGTTTCGGTGATCTTGTAGCCGGCCACGTACTCGCTTGTCACGATGATCATGGATGCCTCGCTTTTCGGCCTATCTCCGTGAATTGCCCAGCAGTCGCAGCAACTCCAGGTACAGCCACACCAGCGTCACCATCAGCGCGAACGCACAGTACCACTCCATGTAGCGCGGCGCGCCCTGCTCCACGCCGCGTTCGATCAGATCGAAGTCCAGCACCAGGTTCAACGCCGCGAGGCACACGACCAGGATGCTGAAACCGATCGCCATCGGGCCGCTGCCGCTGATGAACGACATGCCGGCACCGTGCGTGAACGCCATGATGCCCCACTGCACGAGGTACAGCAGCACGATGCCGCCGGTGGCCGCGATCACGCCGATGCGGAACTTGTCGGTGACCTTGATGAGGCCGCTGCGATAGATCAGGAGCATCACCACCATCACGCCGACCGAAGCCAGGATCGCCTGCAGCACGATGCCGTGGTACTGCACCTCGAACATCGCCGAGATGCCGCCGAGGAACGTGCCTTCGGCCAGCGCGTAAAGCGGCGCGGTGATGGGCGACCATGTCGGCTTGAACGAACCGGCCAGAGCAAGGATGAAGCCGACGATCAAGCCGCCCCACAGGAACGGCTGCACCGCGGCGACACCGGCCGCGGGATCGAGGGTGCCGCCGGCCAGCATGAATCGGTGCCAGGTCCACGCGCCGGTGATCAGCATCAGCACCAGCAGCAGGCCAGTGCGCGCGATCGTGCCATTGACGGTCATCGGCTCGCCGGTGGTGGCGGCGAGGTTCTGGAACGTCTTGTCGCGCAGGACGGGATTGTTGGTACGCAAGGCCATGAGGGTTCTCCGGATTCCGATATGCGGCCAGTCGCGGCGGCATCAAGCCAACTGTAGCGCGTGCCTCGCGGCATCGCCACGCATCAGACCGCATGGCGCTTCCGGGGTTCGGGACGGCCCGTCAGGCGGGGCTGGCGGAAGGCGTGTGCTCGGGCGGACGCACGTCCGGCAGGAACACCGCGAGCAATCCGAGCAACGGCAGGAACGCGCACACCTGGTACACGAACACGATGCCGAAGTGGTCGGCGATCAGGCCGAGCACCGCGGCGCCGATGCCGCCAAGCCCGAAGCTGAAACCGTAGAACAGCCCGGACACCATGCCAATGCGATGCGTCAGCATGTCCTGTGCGTACACGATGATCGCGGGGAACGCCGACGCCAGGATCAGACCGATCACCACCGAGAGGCCCACCGTCCAGCCGAGTCCGACGTACGGCAAGGCGAGTGTGAACGGCGTGCAGCCCAGGATCGAAAACCAGATGACGCGCCGGCGTCCGATTCGGTCACCCAGCGGACCGCCGATCATCGTCCCCACCGCGACCGCGAACAGGAACACCGCGAGCAGGTTGGCGGACGCGTGCGCCGACAACCCGAAGCGATGGATCAGGAAGAATTCGTAGTAGCTGCTGATGCTGGCGAGGTAAAAAAACTTCGAGAACATCAGCACGAACAGGATGCCCACCGTGCGCCGCACCACCGGCGCCGGAAACTGCGGCCGATCCGTCGCCGCGCGTTGCCGCACGCGTTCCTCGATGTGGTGGCTGTACCAGCGGCTCACTTGCAGCAGGATCACCATTGCCAGCAGCGCCGCGAGGCCGAACCATGCCGCTTCCGGCCGCCCGATCTTCAGCACGATCGCGGCCGCCAACAGTGGACCGAGTGCCTGCCCCGTGTTGCCACCAATCTGGAACAGCGACTGCGCGAGTCCATAGCGGCCACCCGACGCCATGCGTGCCACGCGCGAAGATTCCGGATGGAACACCGACGAGCCGCAGCCGATCAATGCCACCGACAGCAGCAGGATCGGGTACGTCGGCGCGACGGAAATCAACAACAGGCCGGCCAGGGTGAAAAACATGCCGATCGGCAATGAATACGGCAACGGGTGCTTGTCGGTGACCGCGCCCACCACCGGCTGCAGCAGGGACGCCGTCAGCTGGAACGTCAGCGTGATCGCGCCGATCTGCACGAAGCTGAGCGCGAACTCGTGTTTCAGCAGCGGATAGATCGTCACGATCACCGACTGCATCATGTCGTTCAACAGATGCACGAAGCTGACCGCGCCGATCACGCCGAAGCGCGTCGGTTTCGGCGGCCTCGGCGCTGTGGGCTCTGCCTGCGACACGCCAACGCCACCCGCGTCAGTTCTAGCGGTATCCAGATTCATGCCATTCACTGCTGGAAGGATTGTCCGAACGGCACTGCCGCGATGCGCAGTGCGCCGAGCCACCATTATCGCAGCCGCCGCACCGGCCATCGCTCGCCGGTGCGGAAGCGTGCCTTGCGTCAGGCGCCCGTCATCTGCGCCTTCAGGAATGCCTGCACCGAAGCGTCCGGTTTGCCGAGCCAGACCAGCTTGCGCACCGAATCGCCCGAATCACCGGAAGCCTCGACCAGCAAGCCCTGCATCGCGTGCCGCGCGGGATCGGTCAACAGGAACAGTTGTCCGCCCTGGCAATCGGCGGATTGGCAAACGTGCGACAGCCACATCGTCTTGCCCTCGATCTGCACGCGAGCCGAGGGTGACGCGTCGTTGCCATCCTTCGCCCATGCCGGCAGCGCGGACGCGCCGTCCATGTTCGCGAAAGCCTGGGCAAAACCGGGCCGCTGCAGGATCACCGCCAACGACGGTCCGCGGGTCAACGGCGGAAGCGCCGGCGTCGCGGATGACGAACCCGAAGACGGCTTCTGCATCGGAATCGCCGAAGCCTCGGGTGGCGCCGCGCTCGACGCGGCCGGCGCCGAAGCCGCCGGCGGAGGTGCGTTGTTGTTCGAACACGCAGCGCAAAAGAATCCAAGCAATGCAACGGCGGAAAGCTTCACGAACACGTTCATGACACCTCCAGGTGCTCAGGAAAATTTGTCGGCTGCGGCCACGATGTCGGCATCGCCGGGCAGCACCAGCAGCGCGGCGCCCGCGAGCGGCGTGTAGGTATCGACACCCACCACGCGTTCGAGCGGCGTGGCGCCCAGGCCGCCTTCCACGATCGCCGTGATGATGCCCTCACCTACGCCCGCGCTCTTGCGGCCTTCGTCCAGCACGATGATGCGCTTCGCGGTTTTCGCCTGCTCGACGATGAACGCATCGTTGAGCGGCACCAGCCAGCGCAGGTCGACCACCCGCACTTTCCACTTGTGTTGTTTTTCGATTTCGCGCGCCGCACGCAAAGCCATCGGCACGCCGTTGCCGAAGGTGAAGATCACCAGATCCTTCGCCTTCTCGTTGTACACGCGGCCTTCGCCCAGCGGCATCGCGTCGCCCGGCGCGGGATACTCGAATTGCCACTGGCCGTCACCGTGTTCGTACAAGTCTTTCGTCATGTACAACGCGATCGGTTCCAGGAACGCGCACACGCGGCCATCGACCTTGCAGAGCGCCGCCAGCGTGCGCAGCATCGTCGCGGCATCGTCGCCGCGCGACGGGCAGCCGACCACCAGGCCCGGGATGTCGCGCAACGCCGCGATAGAGTTGTCGTTGTGGAAGTGCCCGCCGAACCCTTTCTGGTAGCCCAGCGACGCGATCCGCACCAGCAGCGGATTGCGGTACTGGTCGTTGGAGAAGAATTGCAGCGAGGCGGCCTCGCCGCGGATCTGGTCGCAGGCGTTGTGGAAATACGCGAGGTACTGGATTTCCGGGATGGGCAGCATGCCCATGTTGGCGTAGCCCTGCGCCAACCCGAGGATCATGGTCTCATCGAGCAGCGTGTTGAACACGCGCGCGCCCTTGAACGCCTTGTACAAACCCTTGGTGACGGTATAGACGCCGCCCTTCTGCGCCACGTCCTCGCCGAACAGCAGCGATCCGGGATACTTCGCCAGCAGGTCGTGCAGCGCCGCGTTGATCTGCAACGCGAGGTGACGCGCGGGCTGTTTTTCCGGAAGCTTGTCGGCGCCGCCGAAGACCGCGGTGCGCCTGTCGTCGTAATCGACGCGTTCCGCTTCCGCGCGCACGGCTTTCGGCGTGTACGGCGCCAGCGGCTTCAAGACATCGTCGAGCGAAGTGAGCTTGGGACGGCGATCGGCCTCGTCCGCGGCGTCGAAGCAGCGCTTGCGGATCGATTCGTAAATGTCGAGCAGGGAATCCTTCGTGTACAAGCCGGACTCCAGCGCGATCGCGGCAGAACGCAGCAGCGGGTCCGTGGCCTCCAGCGCCATCAATTCCTCGAAGCTGCGCCATTCGATCTCGAAGTCGGTGCCGGCGTGGCCGGTGAGCCGTGCGGTCTTCAGGTGCAGGAAGGTCGGGCGGCGCGTGGTGCGGCAATGCTCGACCGCGCGCCGCACCTGCGCGTAACCTTCCGCCAGATCGAGGCCGTCGGCGAAGAAATAATCGAGGTCCTTGCGATCGGCGAAGTTGTTGGCGATCCAGCCCGAGGGCGTCTTCACCGAAATGCCGATGCCGTTGTCCTCGCACACGAAAAGCGCGGGCGCAGGCAAGCGCTGGTAGGCCGTCCAGCCGGCCGCGTTGAACGCGGTCTGCGCGCTGGCGTGGTTGCTGGAGGCGTCGCCGAAGGAGCAGATCACGATCGAATCGGTCGGCACCGGCAGTTCGTGGCCGATGCGCTGCGCCTGTTCGATCGCGACCGCGGTGCCCAAGGCTTTGGGAAGATGCGATGCAATCGTGGACGTCTGCGGCAATACCCACAGCGGTTTCGAGCCCCACACCTTGTGGCGGCCACCCGAAGCCGGGTCTTCGCTGCTGGCCGCGAACGACAACGCGGAGTCCATCACCGGATCCATGTCCGGAAACTTGCGGAAACGTTCGGCCATGAATGCGCCGCTGCGGTAGTGCAGGAACGCGGGATCGGTATGGCGCGTCAGCCGCGCCACCATCGCGTTGCCTTCATGGCCGGACGAACCGATGGTGTAGAACACCTTGTTCTTCACGCGCAGCACGCGCGCCATCAGGTCGAGGTGCCGCGAGATCAACTGCGATTCGAACAGCTCGCGGAAATCACGCGCCGTACAGGCACTGCCCGGCAGCACCGGCGCATCGTCGCGCGGTTTCGCCGCAACGTCGCCCTGCCATTCGCGCACGAACTCGGTGAAGTTCGCATCGACTATTTCGGCGCGGTTGAAGCCCTTGTGGCGGGCGGGAACCGGAGTCTTGGTGGCATTCATGTGGATGATGTCGAAGCGGCTCGTTCGGCGCGGCGCGCGAACCATTGCTCGCGTGTCTGGCCCCAGATTTCGATGGGATCCTGGTCCCGCGGCGCAGGCAGTTGGCCCGGCCCGTGCAATGTGGAACCGAGGCGCCGCGCGACGGCCTGGGAAGCCGTGTTGTCCGGCGCGATGCAATGGATGACCCGTGTCCAGCCGAGTTGCGCGAAAGTCCAATCGATCGCGGCGGTCGCGGCTTCCGTCGCATAGCCCCTGCCCCACGCCTCGCGCGCGAGCGTCCAGCCGATCTCGTCGCCCGGCCAGCCTTCGGGACGCAACGGGCCGACGCGGCCCACCCAGCGGCCGCTGCCTTTCTCGACCACCGAAAACGCGTGGAACCCGAGTACGTGCCAAGCGCCGACCGCCGACGTGAAATGGTTCCATGCCTCGAAGCGGCTCTTCACGCCGCCGAGGTGGTGCATCGCCACCGCGTCCTGCGCGATCGCGGCCCACGCTTCGAAGTCATCGCCGCGCGGGGGGCGCAGGATCAGCCGCGCCGTTTCCAGCACGGGTTCGGGCGATGGCATCGCATCGGCCACGCCCGATCACTTCGCCGGATGGTAGGTGCATTCCGGCGCCGCCGTCGCGATGTCGGGAATGTTGGGGCTGTAGCAGGTGTACTGCACGCTCTTCTTGCCCTGCTTGTCGGTCACGATCTTCGGCACCAGCTGCACGATGCCGTCGGTGACGCCGACCACCGGGGTGAGGTACACGTTGATGATGCCGCCCGTGCTGACCAGGATCGAACTGATCTCCTGGCTGCTCATCTGGTTGGGCGCAGCTACGTGCGCTTCAGTGTTGTTCGACGGCGGCGTCGGATTCGACAGGATCGCATTGGCGACACCCATCTTCACCAGCGCCAGCCGCAATGACGTCAGCGCAATGTGCATTTCGCTGGCGTTGACGGCCGCCATGGCGCTGCCGGAAGCGAGCGTTGCGCCGATGGCGAATGCGGCGAACCATTTGTTGCGAGTTTTCATGAGCCGACTCCGAATATTTTTCGTCATTCCGGACGCCGCGCAGCGGCGATCCGGAATCCAGTGACTTTTACCTTCATTCAAAGCAAAGACACTGGATTACTCCCCGCATCCGCGGCTCGCCCTGCGGGCCATCGGCTGCGCCGATGTTCGCTACGGCATCCCTGCCTTCGCAGTCCCGCTTTCGCGGGAATGACGGCATAAAGATGCATTCCCTAGAACGCATTGATTCCAGTGAGTTCCCTTCCCACCACCAACTGGTGCACGGTCTGCGTACCCTCGTACGTCACCACCGACTCCAGGTTCAACGCGTGGCGGATCGCGACGTGCTCGGTCGTGATGCCGGCGCCGCCCAGGATGTCGCGGCATTCGCGTGCGATGTCCAGCGCCATCCGCACGTTGTTCCACTTGGCCAGCGAAATCTGGGTGGTGTGCAACTGGCCGGCATCCTTCAGGCGGCCCAGCTGCAGCGCCAGCAACTGCGCGGCGGTGATGCGGCGCGCGATGTCGGCGAGGCGCAACTGGATCGCCTGGTTGGACGCAAGCGGGCGGTTGAACAGCACGCGTTCCTGCGTGTAATCCAGCACTTCCTTCAGGCATGCCTGAGCCGCGCCAATGGGTCCCCAGCTGATGCCGAAGCGCGCGGAATCGAGGCAGCTCAACGGGCCGCGCAAGCCTTTCACGTTCGGCAGCATCGCGCTGGCCGGCACGCGCACGCCGTCGAGGAACAGCGCGCTCGTCACCGACGCGCGCAAGCTCATCTTCTTGTGCACTTCCTGCGCGGTGAAGCCTTTGGTATTGGTCGGCACCAGGAAGCCGCGAATGCCGTCGTCGGTTTTCGCCCACACCAGCGCGACCTGCGCGAGGTTGCCGTTGGTGATCCACATCTTGGCGCCGTTGATCACCCAGTCGCCGCCGTCCTGCCTGGCGACCGTCTTCATGTTGGCCGGGTCGGAACCGCCGTGCGGTTCGGTCAGGCCGAAGCAGCCGATCACCTCGCCCGCCGCCATCTTCGGCAGGTATTCGCGCTTCTGTTCGTCGCTGCCGAACGCGAAGATGGGATACATCACCAGCGACGATTGCACCGACGCGAAACTGCGCAGGCCGGAATCGCCGCGCTCCATTTCCTGGCAAATCAGCCCGTAGCTGACCTGGTTCATGCCGGCGCCGCCGTATTCCTCGGGGATGGTGGCGCCCAAGAGGCCCAGCGACGCGATTTCCGGGATCAGCTCGGACGGGAAGCGCGCCTGATCGAAGCAGTCGCCGATGATCGGCAGTACCTTGTCGTCGACGAAGCGCGCCACCGAGTCCTGCACCATGCGTTCTTCCTCGGAAAGCAACGCGCGGACGTCGTACAGATCGAGGGGGTTGAGGCGTGTCGCCATGCGGGGATTCCCGGATCGAAAGATGAAGCACGTTATTGTAGCGTTATCACCGCCCACGCGCCGCGGCAAATCGACCCGTCCTGGAGCCCGTAGTCGCAACGGCGACTGAATCCGGCGCGGTTTTATTCAGCGCATCGAAAGCCTGGAAGTGTTGAACTTGCAACCCAGTTCCACATCCACGGCACAACCCATGTCCATCCTGCGCATCTATTTGCGCGTGCTCGGGCTGCTCGCACCCGAACGCGCGCTTGCGGTCGCGCTCACCGTGGCCAACCTGGCCCTGGCTGGCGTGTTCTTCCTGGAACCCATGTTGTTCGGCCGCGTAATTGATGCGCTGAGCAAGCCGCGCGGAAACGCGGCGACATTCATCGGCGCCTGGGCGCTGGTCGGCTTCGTGGGCGTGGTGGTCGGCGCACTGGTGTCGCTGCACGCGGACCGGATGTCGCACCGCCGCCGCCTCGGCGCCGTGCGAGCCTACTTCGAACACGTGATCGGGCTGCCGTTGTCGTTCCACGGCAACCAGCACACCGGCAAATTGCTGCGGATCATGCACATCGGCACCGACAACCTGTCCGTGTTGTGGCTGGGCTTTTTCCGCGAGCATCTGACCACCCTGCTCGCCATCGTGGTGATGATTCCGGTCGCCATCGCCATCAATTGGCAGCTCGCGCTGCTGATGATCGCGCTGCTGACGTGCTTCGTGATCTTCAACGCCATCGCGATACGGCGCACCCGCCGCGCACAGGACCGCGTGCAGGATTACCACCACCGCATCTCCACGCGCGTCGGCGACGTGCTCGGCAACGTGACCGTGGTGCAGAGCTTCACGCGCACCCGCGAGGAAGTAAGCGGGCTGAAACAATTGATCGCGGAAGCGCTGTCCGCGCAATATCCGGTGCTGAACGGCTGGGCGACGCTGTCGGTGTTCTCGCGTGCCGCGAGCACCATGACGGTCGTGGCCATCTTCGCGCTGGGCGCGATGCTGCACGCGCGGGGCGAGATCAGCATCGGCGGCATCGTCAGCTTCGTCGGTTTCGCGATGATGCTGATCGGCCGGCTGGAACAGTTCGCGACCTTCATCTCCAACCTGTTCTTCCAGTCGAACTCGCTGCGCGACTTCTTCCAAGTGCTGGACACGCCCGCCGCCGTCACCGAATCGCCCGAGGCCGTCGCGCTGCCGCGCGTGCGTGGCGAGGTCGCGTTCGAGAACGTGGATTTCTCCTACGAGACCGGCCGGCAGGCGCTTCGCGATTTGAGTTTCCGCATCCCGGCGGGCAGCAAGGTGGCCGTGGTCGGGCCCACCGGCGCCGGCAAGACCACCGCGCTTAGCCTTTTGTATCGCGCGGCCGATCCCTCGCGCGGCCGCATCACCGTGGATGGCGTGGACATCCGCAGCGCGAGCCTGGAATCGCTACGCCGCAATGTCGCGGTGGTTTTCCAGGAACCCGGGCTGCTCAGCCGCAGCATCGAAGAGAACCTGCGCATCGGCGATCCCGGCGCCGACGACCGTGCGCTGGAAACCGCCGCGCGCGCCGCGCAGGCGCACGCCTTCATCGCGGAAAAGCCGGACGGCTACGCGACGGCCGTCAGCGAACGCGGCCGTTCGCTGTCGGGCGGCGAACGCCAGCGCCTCGCGATCGCGCGGGCGATGCTGAAGGACGCGCCGATCCTGATCCTTGACGAAGCGACCAGCGCGCTGGACAACGCCACCGAAGCGCGCATCAAACGCGCGATGGACGCGTTGTGCTGCAACCGCACCACCTTCATCATCGCGCACCGCCTCTCCACCGTGCGCAATGCCGACATCATCCTGGTGCTGGAACACGGGCGCATCGTCGAGCACGGCCGCTACCAGGAACTGATCCTGCGCAACGGCCTGTTCGCGCAACTGGCGCGGCAGGACGAGTTCGCAGACGACCATCGCCGCGGCCGGCGCGAACCGGTGCCGCTACACGTGGCCGCGTAAGCGTCAGGCTTTCTCGCGACGCCGTTGGTTGGAAACCCCGTGCGGCACATGTCCGGTTGCGACATGTTGCCGCGCGGACTCGACATTGACCGGCGAGTCGTCGAAGAACAGGTCCGCACCGAACGCTTCCAGGAACGGCCCCTTGTCGCGCCCACCGAGGAACAAAGCCTCGTCGATGCGCACGCCCCACTGGCGCAGCGTCAGGATCACGCGCTTGTGCGCCGGCGCCGAGCGCGCGGTGACAAGCGCGGTGCGGATCGGCGAATCCTCGGGCGGGAACGCCGCCTGCAGGCGATGCAGCGCGGCCAGGAAATTGCGGAACGGGCCGCCGGAGAGCGGTTCGTTCCAGCGCTCGGTCTCGTTGCGGTGGAACGCGTCGAGCCCCTGTTCCTGCGACAGGCGCTCGGACTCGTCGCCGAAGATCACCGCGTCGCCGTCGAACGCGATCCGCAACTGGCCGGGATGCGTCGCGCCTACCTGCGAAGGCAGGATCGTCGCCGCCGCCACGCCCGAGTTCAGCGCGCGCGCGACGTTCTCTGCATTCGCGGAAAGAAACAAATCCACGCCGAACGGCGCGATGTATTCGCTGGTCGCCTCGCCCGACGTGAACGCCGCGCGCGTGATCGCAAGCCCGTGGTGCTGGATCGAATTGAAGATGCGCAGGCCGGTGTCACCGGAGTTGCGGGACAGCAGCACCACTTCCACGTACGGCGTGTCCGGCGCGGGACGATTCAGCGCCAGCAGCTTCTTGACGACGGGAAACGCGACACCCGGTTGCAGCACATCGTTCTCGTGCGCGATCTGGTAGGCGCGGTACGCCTCCAGGCCGTCGCGCTCGAACAGCGCATGCGATTCCGTCAGGTCGAACAGCGCGCGCGATGAAATCGCGACGACCAGCTTGTCATCGTGGGGCTGGGCTGCCGGATCGAGCGCCGTTTGATTCACCCGCGCAGTCTAGCGCGTCGATGTCGCAAGGCTTCAGCGCACCGGCCCCTGCTGGACGTAGCTTTCGATCTGCGCCGTGAGTTGCGCGCGCAGCTGGGCTTGTTGCTGGTCGTACTGCCGAACCTGTTGCAGCGTCTGCTCGACGCTGGGGGCCGGCCGGCTCAAATCCACGGTCGCGGCACGGCCGAACATCGGGTTGGGCGTGAATACCAGCGTGGATTCGCCGCCATGGATGCTCGCGAGATCCGCCGGCTCATCGATCCCCGCCAGGTGGCACGCGGCCGTGATCTGGTGCAGGCGTTCCGGCGACGTGCCGCGCGGAAGCAGCTTCTGGAAATGGGTGTACAGCAGATGCTGCGCGTGCTCGGGATCGCTGAAGCACGATGTTTGCGGGAGCGTTGGTTGCGCGCGATTCCCGGCGTGCGCGAACCATGTCTCCGGATGTGTTGCGGTCGCGTAGGCACGACTGGCTGCATGCTCTACATCATCGACGACCTGGGCGGCGACTTGCCGGGACACCGCGTACGCTTCCGCCAGATGTTCGCGGACGATCCCTGCATCGCGCTCGATCACGCGTTCGACTTCGCGCGTTTGATCAACCGCAGATTGCCCGGCCGCGTAACCGGCCTTCGCCGCGGCGGACAGGTTCGCCCTGGCATTCGAGGGCGTCCCCGGAACGTGCGCCATCACCGCATCGACGCGCTCCGCAGCCTGGGCGACCTGATGGATGGCTTCGCGCCTGTCGTATGCGTCCTGGCGGAACGCGCCGATCGCCGTCGCGTACTGCCTTGCCAGCGCCTCATTCTGCGCGGTCAGGATCGACGGTCCATCTCCGGGCTCCGGCGCAAAATTGGTGATGGCGTGGGCGGGAAGAAAGCGCTCTTTCGCCACCTCCCACGGATTGCCATCGCCATACAGATAGCCGGCACGATCCAGCGCGGTGACATCCGCGCGCGTGGCGAACAGGACGACATGGCCGTAATGCCGCCCGCTGGCGCTGATCGAATCGGTGGCCACCACGTAGTCCACGATCCGATGGCCGCCCTCGGAAATGTGATACCCCAAGTCCACTGCACCGTACGCATTGAACGTCGCGCCTGCGAAACCGTGCCGGGCGGATTCGATTTCGGCCAGCGTGCCGCCGAGCGAGTGGCCGGTGATGGTGATTTG
>DATNAW010000233.1:0-2767 GCA_035572335.1 Rhodanobacteraceae bacterium | reverse complement strand
GCGGCGGAAGCGGCCGGATTCCGGCCGTGCCTGCGCTGCCGGCCGGAGCTCGCGCCGGGCAATGACCAGTGGCAGCGCGGCGATCATGTGGTCGCGCGCGCGTTGAAGCTGATCGAGGCCGGCGTGCTGGCGGAACAATCGCTGGACGAACTGGCGGCGCGTGTCGGCATCGGCGCGCGGCAGTTGCGCCGGCTGTTTGTGGAGCGCGTCGGTGCGCCGCCGATCAGCGTGCACACGACGCGGCGCCTGCTGTTCGCGAAACAGTTGCTGACGGAGACGGCGCTGCCGGTGACGGAAGTCGCGCTTGCATCCGGCTTCCGCAGCCTGCGCCGGTTCAACGCGGCGTTCCTGCAGGCGAACCGCATCCCGCCGCGCGAACTGCGCCGACATCCACGTGCGGCGGCCGGGGCGGCACTGGTGCTGCGGCTCGGCTATCGACCGCCGTATGACTTCGCGGCGTTGCTGGCGTTCCTGCGCACGCGTGCGCTGCCGGGCGTGGAGCTGGTCGACGAGCACAGCTATGCGCGCGTGTTCGGTCCGGCCGACGCACCGGGCTGGCTGCGCGTCCGTGCATGGCCGGGCGGCGAGCACGCACTGCAACTGGAACTGCATTGTCCGCAGTCGACGCAACTGCTCGGCGTGGTGACGACGCTGCGGCGGATGTTCGACCTGGACGCGAATCCGCAGGCGATCGCGGACACGTTCCGGCACGACGCGATCCTCGGCCCGCTGCTGGCGCGTCGCCCCGGCCTGCGCCTGCCCGGCGGCTGGGACGGTTTCGAGATCGCGGTACGCGCGATTCTCGGCCAGCAGATCAGCGTGGCGGCCGCGCGCACGCTGGCGACGCGCATCGTGCAGCGCTGGGGCGAGCCGTTGCCGACAGCACCGATAGCGGGACTCGAGCGCTTGTTTCCGATGCCGGCCGCGCTGGCGCAGGCGGACCTGCGCGAGATCGGCGTGACCACGACGCGCGCGGCCACGATAAGCGGCATGGCGCAGGCGCTGCTGGATGGCCGCGTGGACTTTCGCGCGGAGCAATCGCTGGATGAATTCGTGGCGCGCTGGGTCGCGCTGCCCGGCATCGGCGAATGGACCGCACATTACATGGCGATGCGTGCGCTGAGCGATCCGGATGCGTTCCCGGCCGCGGACCTGATCCTGCGTCGCGAAGCCACGACCGATGCGACACCGCTCGGCACGAAGGCACTGACACTGCGTGCGGAGGCGTGGCGACCGTGGCGCGCGTATGCGGTGATCCATTTGTGGCGCGGCACGTCGGACGCGCCCGCACCAGCGCGTGCATCACGCCGCAAGAAACCGGAGACCCTCGCATGAGCAGCATGCCGGACACGATTCATTACGACGAGATGGACAGCCCGGTCGGCACGCTGCGCCTGGTTGCGGACAGCCACGGCCTGCGCGAGATCTGGTTCGAACGCGAACGTCATCCGAAGAAGGCGCATGCGGGTTGGGTCCGCGCAGCCGCGCCACTGAGATTCGCCCGCGTGCAACTGGAGGAATATTTCGCCGGCGAGCGCCAGCACTTCGAGCTGCCGCTGCATCCCGTCGGCACACCGTTCCAGCTTGAGGTGTGGGAGGAACTCGGACGGATTCCGTACGGCGTCACGATCAGTTACGGCGAACTGGCCCGGCGCATCGACAAGCCGCTGGCGGTACGCGCGGTCGGCGCCGCGAACGGGCGCAACCCGTTGCCGATCGTGCTGCCGTGCCATCGCGTGATCGGCGCCGACGGCAGCCTCACCGGTTTCGGTGGCGGCCTGCCGACGAAGCGTTACCTGCTGGCGATGGAAGATCGCATCACACGCGGCGACCTGTTTGTCGGTCCGATGTAGCCGCGGATTCGCCTACCTGCTTGTCATTCAGCCCCCTTTTATTGTCATTCCGGCGCAGACCGGAATCGCACCTGTTTTCCATTCACCATTGACGGATGACCGTCTTCGCTGGTGATGAAGCGATGACCAGCTTCGCTGTTGAAAGGCTCTTCCGGCCTGCGCCGGAATGACGAGCTGGGGTTGCGCGACGGCGTGGCCCGCACGGTTTCGCGTCGCCCTGCCTGGTCCCGCCCTGACCTGCCTGACCCCGCTCGGCCCCGCCCGATATTGACACTGCAAAAATCCTTTGTATACACTGTATACATGAAGAAACTCACCACGCCGGAGAAGATCCTGCGCGCCGCGCACAAGCTGTTCGATCGCGAAGGCGCCGATGCCGTGAGCATGCGCCGCGTCGCCGAGCTGGTCGGCATCACGCCGATGGCGATCTACCGGCACTTTCCGAATCGCGAGGCGTTGCTGAAGCGGCTGTCCGACGACAGCTTCAACGCCGTCGCGCACGAATGGGAAGCGCACACGACGCATCCGGACGTCCTCAAGCGCCTGCTCGCATTGCTGGAGCCATACCTGGATTACGCGCTGGCGCATCCGCATCTGTTCGACCACGCGTTCTCCACGCGCCGCGACGATGCGCGGCGCTTTCCCGAGGACTTCCGCGCACGCCAGTCGCCCACGCTCAACGTCGTTGCCGATGCGGTTGCCGAAGGTGTGCGGCTTGGCGTGCTGAAGCGGGACGATCCGTGGGACGTGGCGATGACGTTGTGGGCGCATTCGCATGGGCTGATCGCGCTGTACCGTGCCGGACGTTTCAGCTACGACGAAACGCGATTCCGCACGTTCTATCTGGAATCACTGGGGAGGTTGATCGATGGCATCAGGCATTGACCGCAAACGGTTGGCGCTCGGCGTGATCG
>DATNAW010000232.1:0-10478 GCA_035572335.1 Rhodanobacteraceae bacterium | reverse complement strand
GATCGCGGGGCTGGTCAGTTTCGTGCCATACCTCGGGTTCATCATCGGCATCGTCGCCAGCCTGATCGCGGTGCTGGTGCAATTCCACGACGCGTATCACTTGATCCTGGTGCTGCTGGTGTTCGGCATCGGCAACTTGCTAGAAAGCTACGTGCTGGTACCGAAGCTGGTGGGCGACCGCATCGGCCTGCACCCCGTGGCGGTGATCTTCGCGGTACTGGCATTCGGCGAGTTGTTCGGTTTCATCGGCGTGCTGCTGGCGTTGCCGATGGCGTCGATCGCGATGGTGTTGCTGCGCTTTCTTCGCGAACGCTACGAAGCAAGCACGCTGTTCGCCGGACGTGAGGCGCCGAAGATCATATCGACTGCGCGTGCGCCGGTTGAAGAAGTCGACGAGGTGTCGCCGAAACCTCCGGAAACGCCGCCCGAGCCATGATCCGGCAGTTTCCGCTCGACCTGCGCTGGCCGCCGCACCAGCGCCTCGACGCCTTCTGGCCCGGCGCCAATGTGTCCGCGCTGCAGGGCGTTACCGAGGCTGTGCACGGCGGCTCGGCGTGGCTGTATTTGCACGGTGCCTCCGGGACCGGCAAGAGCCATCTGCTGATCGGCGCCTGCCGCGCCGCGATGGAAGCGAATCATCCCGCGCGCTACGTGTCGCTGGCGCAGTTGCCGGCGCCGCGTTCCGAAGCGATCGCGGGTCTCGAAGCCGAAGATCTGCTCGCGATCGATGACGCGCAGGCGATCGCCCGCGACCGCGAGGCCGAACGCGCGCTGTTCGATCTCTACAACCGCGCCAAAACGGCAAACGCGCGGATACTGTTCGCGGCGACTGCACCGCCGGCGGAACTCGGCATCACGCTGCCCGATCTGGTTTCGCGCCTCTCGATGTGCACGCAATACGCACTGCGGCCGCTGGACGACGCCGGCCGTCGCGCGATGCTGCGCGTTTTGGCTGGTCGCCTGGGCCTGCGCCTGGACGACGAGGTGCTGGACTGGTGGTTCGCGCGCCAGCCACGCGACCCGGCGTCGCTCGTGGCCTTGTTGCAGCGGATCGACCGCGCGTCGCTGGCGGCGCAACGGCGGGTCACGATCCCGTTCCTGCGCGAGCTACTGGATGAGTGACGAGCGCCTTGAGAACCGGCGCGACCACATGGAAAGCGGTGCTGAGCGGTGCTTCGCATCTCCGCGCCGGGCCAATTCCGCTATCCTTGGCAGCCTCGGATACATCGCAAACACCGAATGCGCAGGTCTCCAGACATGAATGTCGCCCGTTTGCACACCCACCTGGACCGACTCGAAGCCGAGTCCATCCGCATCCTGCGCGAAACGGTGGCGGAGTGCCGAAAACCGGTGCTGCTGTATTCGATCGGCAAGGATTCCTCGGTGCTGCTGCACCTGTTGCTGAAGGCGTTCTATCCCGCGAAGCCGCCGCTGCCGATGCTGCACGTCAACACGACGTGGAAGTTCCGCGAGATGATTGAGTTCCGCGACCGCATCGCGCGCGAAAAGAACGTCGACCTGATCGAGCACATCAACCAGGAAGGCGTGGGCCAGACCGATCCGGTCAACGCGGCTTCGAAGCACACCTACGTGATGAAGACGCTGGCGCTGCGGCAGGCGCTCAGTGCACACGGTTTCGACGCCGCGATCGGCGGCGCGCGCCGCGACGAAGATCCCGCGCGCGCCAAGGAACGCGTGTTCTCGCTGCGCGGCGCCGGCCAGAGCTGGGAGCCACGCAAGCAGCGGCCCGAACCGTGGGGCCTTTTCAACACGCGGCTCGACAACGACGAGACGCTGCGCGTGTTTCCGCTCTCCGACTGGACCGAACTAGACGTGTGGCTGTACATCCGCCGCGAAGGCATCGAAGTGGTGCCGCTGTATTTCGCGAAGGAGCGTCCGACCTTCGTGCGCAACGGCGCGCTGCTGGTGCGCGACGACGAACGCGTGCCGCTGGAGCCGGGCGAAAAACTGGCCCCGAAAACGGTGCGCTTCCGCACGCTGGGCTGCTGGCCGCTGACGGCGGCGGTCGAATCCGATGCCACCGACCTCGACGGCATCATCGGCGAGATGCTGGACACGCGGCAGTCCGAACGCGCGGGCCGCATCATCGATCTCGATCCATCCGATTCCATGGAGCGCAAGAAGCGTGAAGGCTACTTCTGACGAACTCGCGGTGGCCGAGGCGTCGCCTGCGTTGGCGGCGCGGCTGTCCATGCTGGAAAACCGCGATACGCTGCGCCTTGCGATGTGCGGCAGCGTGGACGATGGCAAGAGCACGCTGCTCGGGCGCCTGCTGGCCGAAGCCGGGATGGTTCCGGAAGATCGTCTCGCGCAGATGATCCGCGACAGCAAGACGCACGGGACGCAGGGCGGCAAGCCCGATTACTCATTGCTGCTCGACGGACTGGAAGCCGAGCGCGAGCAGGGCATCACCATCGACGTCGCGTGGCGCTATTTCGGCACCGACAAGCGCGCCTTCATCGTCGCCGATTGCCCCGGCCACGCGCAGTACACGCGCAACATGGCGAGCGGCGCATCGAATGCGGAGCTCGGCATCGTGCTGGTCGATGCGCGCGCGGGCGTGCAGACACAGACGCGCCGCCACACCGCGATCCTCGCGATGTTCGGCGTGCAGCGCGTGCTGTTCGCGGTCAACAAGCTGGACCTGATCGACTACAACCACGCGCGCTACCACGCGATCGAGCAGGAGTGCGTGAAGCTCGCGCACGACCTCGGCATCGCGAGTGCCGACGCGATCCCGGTGTCCGCGATCAACGCCGACAATCTCGTCGTGCCTTCGCCGAACACGCCGTGGTACACCGGCAAGCCGCTGCTGGAATACCTGGAAAGCGTGCAGGTGGAGCGCAAGGTGGACGCGGCGTTCGCGATGCCGGTGCAGTGGGTCAACCGGCCGGACCACGATTTCCGCGGTTACGCCGGCACCGTCGCCGGCGGCCGCATAGCGCCCGGCAGCGAAGTCGTGGTGCTGCCATCCGGACGGTTGTCGAGCGTGGCGCGCGTGGTCGGCGGCGACGCCGACCTCGATGTCGCGGAAGCAGGGCAGGCCGTCACGTTGACGCTGGCCGACCAGATCGACGTGGCGCGCGGCGACGTGATCGCCGATCCATCGCTGCCGCCCGACGTTGCCGCGCAATTCGCCTGCCATTTGCTGTGGCTGGACGACGTGCCGTTGCTGTCCGGCCGCCGCTACCTGTTGAAGCTCGCCACGCGCGTGGTCGGCGCGCAGGTCACCGAGATCAGGCACCGCATCGATCCTGACACGCAGGCGCACCTCGCCGCAACGCGGCTGACCGCGAACGAGATCGGTTACTGCAACCTGTCGCTGGATTCCGAGATCGCCTATCGTCCGTTCAAGGAAGACCGCCGACTCGGCGGCTTCATCCTGATCGACCGCGAAACCAACGCGACGGTCGGCTGCGGCACGCTGGATTTCGGGCTGCGCCGCGACCGCAACGTGCATTGGCAGCAGCTCGACGTCGATCGCGTGGCGCGTGCGCGCATCAAGGGCCAGACGCCGCGCTGCCTGTGGTTCACCGGCCTTTCCGGCGCCGGCAAGTCGACCATCGCCAACCTGGTCGAACGGCGGCTGCTGGCCGACGGTTTCCATACCATCCTGCTGGACGGCGACAACGTGCGCCACGGTTTGAACCGCGACCTTGGTTTCACCGACGCCGACCGCGTCGAGAACATCCGCCGCGTGGCCGAAGTGGCCAAGCTGATGATGGACGCGGGCCTGATCGTGCTGGTGTCTTTCATCAGCCCGTTCCGCGCCGAGCGCCAGATGGCGCGCGACCTGATCGGCGAAGGCGGCTTCATGGAAGTGTTCGTGGACGCGCCGCTGGCCGTGTGCGAAGGACGCGACGTGAAAGGCCTGTACGCCAAGGCGCGCGCCGGCAAGATCGAAAACTTCACCGGCATCGGCTCGCCGTACGAGGCGCCGGAATCGGCGGAAATCCACCTGCGTTCGGACCGGGAATCGGCCGCGGATTCCGCATCGCGGGTGGTGAAGTTGCTGGTCTCGTAAGCGATTGCGCAATTCAATTCGTTCGTCGTCATTCCCGCGAAAGCGGGAGGGCGTTTGCAGGATGGCAAACGCGAAGGCCGCAGGCGGCGCGTAGCGCGAGCGCCAAGGATGGCGCGAGTAATCCAGTGTCTTTTTCAATGGATGCCCGCTTGCGCGGGCGTGACGTCAAGAAAAAGTTCGGGGTTGCGTTTCAATCACGCACGCGAAAATGCCTGGCGCGCCGCGCAACCAACGCGAGTGCGATTCGGTCCGGCAACACGTCCATCAACACCTTGATCGTGCGGTTCACGCGCCCGGGCACGCACACCACGCGGCCGCGTTCGACTGCATCGAGCCCCTGGCGCACCACGTCTTCCGCGTTGCTCCACATCCAACCCGGCATTTTGGAAACCAGCCCGCGCGCCTGGCTCACGTCATGGAACTCGGAATAGGTGAAGCCGGGGCACAGCGCGCAGACGTGGATGCCGTGTGCGCGGTTTTCCATCGCCAGTGCCTGCGACACCCGCATCAGGAATGCCTTGGCCGGTCCATACAAGGTGTTGCCCGGTGTTGCGGGAACCAGTCCCGCCAGCGAAGCGACGTTGAGGATGCGCCCGTAACCGCGCTTGCGCATCGCCGGCAGCAGCAGATGACAGAGTTGCAGCGGCGCCGTCACCAATACCTGCATGAACTGCGCGTGCGTGGCCCAATCCACCTTGTCGTAGCGGCCCGGCACGCCGTAGCCCGCGTTGTTGGTCAGGATGTCGATGGCGCGTCCGTCGCGCGTCGCGGCGGACGCGATGCGAACCGGGGCTGCGGGATCGGCCAGGTCATCGGCGATCACCAGAATGTCGACGCCGTGTTGCGCGCGCAGCCCGGCGGCCAATGCCTGCAAGCGATCCTCGCGCCGCGCGGTCAGCACCAGGTCGCAGCCCCGCGCGGCGAGCTGCCGCGCGAATTCGGCGCCGATGCCGGCGGAAGCGCCTGTAACGAGGGCGCGCTTGCGAGTTGGAGCCATCATCGATACCCGGCCAGAAAACCGATAGTTTGATTCAGGGGGATGGCCTTGGCTATCCTCGCTGCCCCGGATGAAGATGGAGCGCGCCATGCGCCGCAAGTGGGTGGGTGGCAATTGGAAGATGCATGGCTCGCGCGCGATGGCGTCGTCGCTGCTTGGCGCGATCATCGAAGCAAAAATCGACGCCATCGATGTCGCGGTGTTTCCACCGTTCCCGTACCTGCGCGAAGCCTGCGCCGCGTGCGCGGGGTCGCGCATCGCGGTCGGGGGGCAGGATCTGAGCCAACACGAGTCGGGCGCGTACACTGGCGAGGTTTCGGCGGCGATGTTGCGCGACACCGGTTGCAGCGCCGTGCTGGCCGGCCATTCCGAACGCCGCCAGTACCACCATGAATCCGACGCGCAGGTCGCGTCCAAGGTCGCGCAGGCGCTTGCGCACAACCTCACGCCCGTGCTGTGCGTGGGCGAAACCCTCGACGATCGCGAAGCCCACCAGACCGCCGCGGTGGTGGCGCGCCAACTGGACGCCGTGATCGCGCATTGCGGCATCGCCGCGTTCGAGCGCATCGTGGTCGCCTACGAACCGGTCTGGGCCATCGGCACCGGCCGCACCGCCAGTCCGGCGCAGGCACAGGAGGTCCATGCGCTCCTGCGTAGCCAGCTCGCCAGGGACGATGCTAGAATTGCCGGTTCGACCCGCATCGTTTACGGCGGCAGCGTCAAACCCGGCAATGCCGCCGAGTTGTTCGCGCAAGCCGACATCGATGGCGGCCTGATCGGCGGCGCGGCTTTGCAGGCCACCGATTTTCTTTCGATTTGTGCGGCGGCAGGCTGACGCCTGCTTCGCACGGGAACCCCACATGCTGTTCACGATTTTCAGCGTCTTCTACGTGCTCGTCGCGGCGGCGATGATCGTGCTGATCCTGATGCAGCGCGGCGACGGCGCCAACGCGGGCGCCAGTTTCGGCGGCGGCGCGTCCGGCACCGTGTTCGGCGCGCGCGGCGCGGCCAGCTTCCTTACCCGCACCACGGCGGCGCTCGCCTCGATCTTCTTCCTCTTGAGCCTCGGCATGGGCATTTATCTCAGCCACAACGGGGTCAAGCCGAACGTCCAGCAGACGCTCGGCGTGATGGCTGGCGGCGGCAGCTCGGCGCCCGCGAGTTCGGTCCCCGCGAGCGCACCCGCGGCCAGCGCACCCGCATCGTCGGTGCCCGCGCAGCAATCGGAAGTGCCGGCGGCTGCTCCGAGCTCGGCGCAGTCGGAAGTTCCTGCGGCGCCGAAGACTTCCGCGTCTGCGTCGTCCGTTCCGGCCAGCAGCGGCCCGGCCGGTTCGCATTGATGTCTTTGAACGGCCCGGTACGTGTGAGCCGGGTATTTTTCATGGACGAATTTGAACAAAAGCAGCGCATCGAATGTGCGCAGCGTTTCTCCTTGCCCAGGTGGCGGAATTGGTAGACGCACTACCTTGAGGTGGTAGCGGGTAACTCCGTGGGGGTTCGAGTCCCCCCTTGGGCACCATCTGACGACGCGCGGTTGCGATGCATTCGCACCGCGCGTTTTTTGTGCCAGCTTGCGTACACGTGAACTCCCCGTGACAGCAGGCCGTCGCGCGCCGCGATTGCGGCCCACGCCAGCGCGTGCGAAAATCTCACGGATAACGCTGGACGATCCTCATGCTCGAGAACTACTGGCCCATCCTGCTGTTCCTGTGTGTCGCCGGCGGCATCGGCGTCGCGCTGATCGTCATCGGCTGGATCGCCGGGCCGCGCCGTCCCAGCGCCGAGAAATACTCGCCGTACGAGTGCGGCTTCGAGGCTTTCGAAGGCACGCGCATGCAGTTCGACGTGCGCTACTACCTGATCGCGATCCTGTTCATCCTGTTCGACCTGGAAATCGCGTTCCTGTTTCCGTGGGCGACGGTGTTCTCGAAGATCGGCATCACCGCATTGGTGGAGATGTTCACGTTCCTGCTGCTGCTGGTGGTCGGTTACATCTACGTGTGGAAGAAGGGTGCGCTCGAATGGGATTGATCTCCACTGTCGACAAGGTGATGCACAACCCGGTGCCGATCGGCAAGGTCGACGACATCCTGCGCCCGGAAGCCGACAACCCGATCATGCAGCGCGGCTTCGGCGTCACCACCGTGGATGCACTGTTCAACTGGGCGCGCACCGGTTCGATGTGGCCGATGACCTTCGGCCTCGCCTGCTGCGCGGTGGAAATGATGCATGCGGGTGCCTCGCGCCTCGACCTCGACCGCTACGGCGTGATCTTCCGTCCGTCGCCGCGCCAATCCGACGTGATGATCGTCGCCGGCACGCTGGTCAACAAGATGGCCCCGGCGCTGCGCAAGGTGTACGACCAGATGCCCGACCCGAAGTGGGTGATTTCGATGGGCTCCTGCGCGAATGGCGGCGGCTACTACCACTACTCGTATTCGGTGGTGCGCGGCTGCGACCGCATCGTGCCGGTGGACGTGTACGTGCCGGGCTGTCCGCCGACCGCCGAGGCGCTGGTTTACGGGATTCTGCAATTGCAGAAGAAGATCCGCCGCACCAACACGATCGTCAATCGCTGAGCCATGAGCCAGACGCCCCCCGAACAACTGGCCGATCGCCTGCGTGCGCGCTTCGGCGACAGGATCGACAATGTCGGCGTTTCGCTCGCGCAGGCGACGATCGAAGTCACGCCCGCGCACCTGATCGAGGTCTGCACCGCGTTGCGCGACGAAGCCGGGTTCCGCTTCGCGCAATTGACCGATCTTTGCGGCGTCGATTTCCTTTCCTTCGGCGAAGGCGAATGGGAAACCTCGCAGGTGGCGACCAAGGAAGGCTTCAGCCGCGGCGTGCAGGGTGACAACGTGCAGGGCCGCTTTGGCTGGGACGACCGGCCGCGCCACTCGCAGTTCCTGCGCCGCTTCGCGTCCGTGGTGCATCTCATTTCCTACGAACACAATATCCGTTTGCGCGTGCGCTGCTTCGCGCCGGAAGACGCGTTGCCGGTCATCCCGTCATTGACGGGCGTGTGGCCGGTGGCCAACTGGTACGAGCGCGAAGCATTCGACCTGTACGGCATCGTGTACGCAGGCCATCCCGATTTGCGCCGCATCCTCAGCGACTACGGTTTCGTCGGGCATCCGTTCCGCAAGGACTTCCCGCTGATCGGCAATGTCGAAGTGCGCTACGACCCGGAAGCCAGGCGCGTGGTGTACGAGCCCGTCACTTCGGTGACGCCGCGTGTCACGGTCGCGCGCGTGGTGCGCGAGGACTCGCGCTGGCCGACCTCGCGCGAGGAAGCCGCCGACGACTGGAAGGACAACTGAAATGGCGGAAGGACGGACATTGGGGCCGGCGCTCGAAGTCGGTGGCGACACGGGCGAAATCCGCAGCTACACGATGAACTTCGGCCCGCAGCACCCGGCCGCGCACGGCGTGTTGCGCCTGGTGATGGAGATGGAAGGCGAGACCATCCTGCGCATCGATCCGCACATCGGGCTGCTGCATCGCGCCACCGAGAAGCTGGCGGAATCCAAGCCGTACAACCACTCGATTGGCTACATGGATCGGCTCGACTACGTGTCGATGATGTGCAACGAGCACGCCTACGTGCGCGCGATCGAACAGTTGATGGGGGTCACGCCGCCCGAGCGCGCGCTGTGGATCCGCACGATGTTCGACGAGGTCACCCGCATCCTCAACCATTTGATGTGGGTCGGATCGAATGCGCTCGACCTCGGCGCGATGGCGGTGTTCCTGTACGCGTTCCGCGAACGTGAGGAACTGATGGATTGTTACGAGGCGGTGTCCGGCACGCGCATGCATGCCACGTACTACCGCCCCGGCGGCGTGTACCGCGACCTGCCCGGCAAGATGATCCAGTACAAGGAATCGCCGTGGCACAAGGGCAAGGACCTGAAGCGCATGAATGCATGGCGCGAGGGTTCGCTGCTGGACTTCCTCGACGCCTTCAGCGCCGACTTCCAGCACAAGGTCGACGAGTACGAGGAACTCCTGACCGACAATCGCATCTGGAAGCAGCGCACGGTCGACATCGGCATCGTCAGTCCCGAGCAGGCGTATGCGCTGGGCATGACCGGGCCGATGCTGCGCGCATCCGGAATCGAGTGGGACCTGCGCAAGAAGCAGCCGTACGCGAAATACGCGGAAGTCGATTTCGACATCCCCGTCGGCACGCACGGTGATTGCTACGACCGTTACCTGGTGCGCATGGCCGAGATGCGCCAGTCGGCGCTGATCATCCGCCAGTGCGTGGATTGGCTGAAGAAGAATCCCGGGCCGGTGATGATCGAGAACTACAAGGTTGCGCCGCCCAAGCGCGAGGACATGAAGGAATCGATGGAAGCGCTGATCCATTGGTTCAAGCTGTTCACGGAAGGTTTCAGCGTGCCGGCCGGCGAAACCTACGCCGCGGTCGAAGCGCCCAAGGGCGAATTCGGCTGCTACATGGTCTCCGACGGCGCCAACAAGCCGTTCCGCGTGCACCTGCGCGCGCCCGGCTTCGCGCACCTGTCGTCGATCGACGAAATCACGCGCGGGCACATGCTGCCGGACGTGGTGGCGATGATCGGCACCTACGACCTGGTGTTCGGGGAGATCGACCGATGAAGGCCAGCGGCAATTTCGACAAAGTGAAGGACGTCGACCCGATGCACGTGTTGACGGCCGAGACGCGCGCACACATCGACCACTGGGCCGCGAAGTTTCCGCCGGACCGCAAGCGCTCGGCGCTGATCCAGGGCCTGATGGCGGCGCAGGAACAGAACGGCGGCCACCTCACCGACGAACTGATGGCGGCGACCGCGAAGTACCTCGACCAGCCGCCGCTGTACGCCTACGAAGTCGCGACGTTCTATTCGATGTTCCAGACCGAACCGGTCGGCCGCCACAACGTCGCGGTCTGCACCAACATCTCCTGCTGGCTCAATGGCGCGGACGGCATCGTGCAGCACTGCGAGAAGAAGCTGGGTGTGAAGCTGGGCCAGAGCACCGCCGACGGACGCATTTATCTCAAGAAAGAAGAAGAGTGTCTGGCGGCGTGCTGCGGCGCACCGATGATGGTGGTCGATGGCCACTATCACGAGAAACTGACGCCCGAGAAGGTCGATGCAATTCTGGATGGGTTGAAATAGCCATGGCCGTCGGACCAGCACCGCAGGAACACCAGGTCGTCTACACCACGCTGCATTTCGATACGCCGTGGTCGATCGACAGCTACCGCCAGGTCGGCGGCTGGCAGGCGTGGGAGAAGATCCTGGCCGAAAAAACCGATCCCGCCGCGATCGTGGACGAGCTGAAGAAGAGCTCGCTGCGCGGACGGGGCGGCGCGGGCTTCCCGACCGGCATGAAGTGGTCGTTCATGCCGCGCAACGCGCCGGGCCAGAAATACATCCTGTGCAATTCGGACGAATCCGAGCC
>DATNAW010000231.1:0-3530 GCA_035572335.1 Rhodanobacteraceae bacterium | reverse complement strand
ATCCAGCCGATCGTGCTGGGCGATGCGGAACGCACCGTCGCCGCCTCGCATGCGCTGGAACAACGCGGACTCCTCGTCACCGCGATCCGTCCGACCACGGTGCCGCACGGCAAGGCGCGTTTGCGGATCACCTTGTCGGCCGCACACGAAATCGCCGACGTGGACCGGTTGCTCGATGCGCTGGCGCAACTGCCGCGCCACGCGATCGCCTAAAATGGCCGGTTCATGTCCGGACTTTTCATCCATACCGAAGGGCGCGGCGACACGCACCTCGTGCTGCTGCACGGCTGGGCCATGCACGGCGGCGTGTTCGCGCCGCTGCTCGAACCGCTGCGCGACCGCTGCACGCTGCACGTGGTCGACCTGCCGGGGCACGGACGCTCGCGCGATTGCGATGTTTCATTGCAACCCGGCGAGTGCGCGAAAGCCATCGCCGCGCGCGTGCCTCGGGCAATCTGGCTGGGCTGGTCGCTGGGCGGTTTGTATGCGCTGCAGGCCGCGCTGGATTTTCCGCGGCAGGTGCAGGCGCTCGCGATGGTCTGCGCATCGCCGCGTTTCGCGCGCGGCGAAGGGTGGCAATACGCGGTGTCGCCGGAAATCCTGCAGGACTTCGGACGCGATCTCGAAACCGATTACGAAGGCACGCTGGAACGTTTCCTCGCACTGGAAGCCTTGGGCAGCGATTGCGCACAGGCGGACCTTCGCAAATTGCGTGCCGACACCTTCACCGAATTCCGGCCGCAGGTACGCGCATTGACCGAAGGCCTGGACGTGCTGGAACACTCGGATTTGCGCAGCCGCCTGCACGAACTGCAGCAACCCAGCGCGTGGATCGCCGGACGCCGCGACCGCCTGGTTCCGTGGCAGTCGATGCAATGGAGCGCCGCGCAATGCGGCGGCGTGTTCACCTGCATCGGGGGCGGCGGCCACGCGCCCTTCATCGGCCACACCGATGAAGTCGTCGCCGCGATCGCGCCCCTGCTCGCGATGAAACCGGCATGACGGAACAACGACTCGATACGCTTCAGGTGCGCCGCGCGTTCGCGCGCGCCGCCTCGACCTACGAACGCCACGACGCCTTGCAACGCGAAGTCGAATCGCGGCTGTTCGAAAGCCTCGACTACCACGAAGGCAAGCCGCAGCGCGTTCTGGACGTCGGCTGCGGCACCGGACGTGGCACCGCATTGTTGAAGAAGCGCTGGCGCGAAGCCGAGGTGATCGCGCTGGACCTTTCACTGCCCATGTTGCGCGAGGCACGCCGGCATCGCGGCTGGTTTCACCCGTTCGAACGCGTTTGCGCGGATGGACAAGCGCTGCCGTTTTCCGACCGCAGCATGGACGTGGTGTATTCCAACCTGTGCCTGCAATGGTGCGATTCGCCGCGGCCGTTGCTGGCGGAGTGCGCGCGGGTGTTGAAGCCCGGCGGCTTCCTGGTTGCATCCAGCCTGGGCCCCGACACGCTCGCGGAACTGCGCGAGGCGTGGGCTGCGACGGATGCCACGCAGGCGCACGTCGGACGATTCCTCGACCTGCACGACGTCGGTGATGCGGCGCTGGCGGCCGGCCTCAAGGATCCGGTGCTGGATTCCGACCACATCACCCTCGACTACGCGGATGTGCGCGGCTTGTTGACGGATCTGAAAGGCCTAGGCGCCACCAACGCCGACCGCGAACGACCCCACGCGCTCACCGGCAAGGCGCGTTTCAAGGCGATGCTGGATGCTTACGAAACCCGCCGCCGCGACGGACGCATCCCCGCCACGTGGGAAGTCATCACGCTGCATGCGTGGGGTCCGCCCGAAGGGTTCCTGCCGCGCTACGGGGGGCGCGACACGCCGTTCGAAGTCATCAGGTGGGCCGGGCGTCCGCCACGCGGCTGAGTTCAACCTGCACCCAATTTTTCGATGAGCTTCGCCGCGTCGAACGGCGCGTGCACCTTGGCATCGTTGTCGAAGTAGCAGTACACATCGCGCGACTTGCGGCGCGGCGGCGCAGGCGCATCCCGCACGCGTGCGGCATCGCGCGGCTGCGAGCCCTCACTCCACGCACGGATGCGCGCGGCCCACCGATCCAGCGCTTGATGGGTGTAGCCGCTGGTGTAGAGCTGCTTGTCGCCGTGCAGACGCAGATACAGAAAACTTGCGGTGACTTCCTCGACGTAGGGCCACTTGCCGGCCGTGTCCGCGACCACCAGCGCGATGTCGTGCGCGCGCAGCAACGCGATGAACGAGGGCTGCAGGAAGCCGGGATTGCGGATTTCGATGGCGTGCCGCAATCGCCGCTTGCGGTCAATCGCCAGTCGCGCGCGGCCCTTCATGCGGAAGTCGCGGCGGCGCGCCAGCTTCAGCGCGGCTTCGGTGTCGCGCGGCAGGCGTTCGAAGAAGTCCGCGAACAGTTCATGGTCGTACTTGAAGTTGGCGGGGAACTGCCACAGCACCGGCCCGAATTTGTCGCGCAGTTCGAACACGCCGGACGCGAAGAAGTTCGCCAGCGGCGCGTCGATGTCGCGCAACCGCCGCACGTGCGTGATGAAGCGCGGCGCCTTGACCGCGAACACGAACCCGCGCGGCGTCGCATCGCGCCAGCGCGCATAACTTTCCGGCCGCTGCAGCGAATAGAACGAGCCATTCAGCTCAATGCTGGGAAAGTGCCGCGACGCGTAAGCGAGTTCATCGCGCTGCACCAGGTCCTTCGGATAGAACACGCCACGCCAAGGCGGGTAACGCCATCCCGAAATGCCGATGCGGATCCTTCCCATGCGTTGCATTACAGGCACACGCACGTGATCGCCGGATGAAGCGCGCCGGATTCTCCGCTCGCGCTCGCGTCGCGCGCAGCGCGGCTAGCATACGCGGTTGCTGCGTGCCGCCGTCCCGCGTCATCCCACCGCCCAATGAGGGTTCCATGAGTCGAACCGCCTCCGTCCGCGCTGCATGGGTCGGCTTGCTGATCCTCACGATCGTGTGGAGCCTCAACTGGACGGTGATGAAGGTGGCGACGCATTACAGCGGACCCTTCACCTTCAGCGCACAGCGTTACGTGATCGGCACGATGGTGCTGTTCGGGCTGCTGGCCTTGCGCCGCAATTCGCTGAAGCCGACGCCGTGGCTGCCGACCCTCACGATCGGACTGACCCAAACCGCAGCCTTCCAGGCGCTGGCGCAATGGGCTCTGGTTTCGGGCGGCGCCGGCAAGACCGCGCTGCTGGCCTACACCATGCCGTTCTGGGTGGTGCCGCTGGCATGGTGGTGGGTGCACGAAAAGCCGGGCCTGACGCGCTGGCTGTGCATCGTGATCGCGGCGGCGGGGTTCGCCTTCGTGGTCGAACCGTGGCGGCCGCTCGGCTCGCCCCACAGCATCGTGCTGGCCTTGCTTGCGGGCCTGGCGTGGGCGATCGCGACGGTGCTTTCCAAACGCCTGTTCCAGCGCCATCCGGATGTCACGCCGCTGCGGCTGACCGCATGGCAGATGCTGGTCGGTACCGTCGGCCTGGTCATCGTGGCCGTGGTCGTGCCGCAGCGCGCCGTGGA
>DATNAW010000230.1:0-5515 GCA_035572335.1 Rhodanobacteraceae bacterium | reverse complement strand
CTCGAACAGATCCTTCACCAGCATCATCCGGATCGGATCGTCGCTGCCGAGGTAAAGCGTGCGGTACGGCTCCAGCAGCAGCCGGTCGGCCTCCGACTCGGTGGCCTGCAGGCGATCCTGCAATTTGCGCATGCGGCCAATGCTCATGCCGTTGCGCAGTTCGCTCACCATTTCCGCGACGCCGTCGGTCGCGCTCATCAGCAGGCCGCCGCGCGAGGCGAAATCGATCCCCTCGACCCGCTTCGCCACGATCACGTAGCGCTCGGCGAACTTCTCGATCGTCTTGGGGATGCGGTAAAGCGCGGACGACATCGCCTCGATGTCCTCGCGATCCAGCGCGGTGACGAAGGTGTTGACCAGCGCTTCGCTGATCTGCGCCGCCAGTTCCTTCTCGCGGCGGCGGGCAGCGCGAAAACCATCCAGCAGCATTGGTTCGCCATGCGCTTCGAGCAGCGCCTGCAGCGCCTTGGCCCCGTCGCGGGCGGCGCCGGCGCTGGATTCCAGAAGGGTATAGAAACGGTCCCCTTTGCCGAACATGGTCTGCAGCGAAAACATGGCGATCCATCCTGTATCCGACCACGCAAATGGTACACGAGCACGCCACGGGCCCGAAGCATCCGCGCTTGCTAAACTCCCGGCATGGAACCTCCCGCGCAGCCCCGATGCTGACCGAACTTGGCCTGGTATTGGTGCTGGCGCTTGGCAACGCGTTTTTCGCGCTGGCCGAAATCGCGCTGATCGCTTCGCGCAAGAGCCGCTTGCGCTACATGGCCCGCACCAGCACGCGCGCGCAGGTGGCGCTGCGATTGGCCCAACGACCCGACCGCTTCCTGTCCACGGTGCAGGTCGGCATCACCCTGATCACGCTGATCACCGGCGCCGCCACCGGCACCTCGATCAGCGACGCCATCCGCGGCTGGCTCACGCGCATCGGCGCGCCGATCGCCGAACACGCGTCACTGGTGATCGGCCTGGTGCTGGGCTTCATATTGGTCACCACCATCAACATCACCGTGGGCGAGCTGGTGCCCAAGCGTGCCGCACTGGTCGCGCCCGAGCGCATCGCGCAGATCGTGGCGTTTCCCATGCAGGTGATGTCGTGGGTGATGGCGCCGTTCGTGTGGTTCCTCGACATCATCACGAGCGGCGTACTGCGGGTGCTGCGACTGAACCGCGTCACGCGCGAGAAAGTAAGCGAAGAGGAAATCCGCCTGCTGGTCGCCGAAGGCGCCGAACAAGGCGTGCTGGACCTCGACGAACGCAACATGGTCAACCGCGTGCTGCGGCTGGGCGACCGCACGGTGGACAGCGTGATGACGCCGCGCCCACGCATCGCGTGGCTGGATGCGGCCGCGCCGCTGGCCGAAAACCTCGCGGTGCTGCGCGCGACGCCGTACTCGCGTTATCCCGTCTATCGCGAAGGCGAAGAAGAAGTGCTGGGCGTCCTGGAAGTCAAACGCCTGTTGCAATCGCTGGCCCAGGATCCGGACGCCGCCAAACAGCCGCGTCTCGACCTGTTCCGCAAGTTGACCAAGCCGCTGTTCGTGCCCGCCACAACGCGCGCGCTGGACCTGCTGGATGAATTCCGCGACGCCAAAACGCCGTTCGCGCTGGTGGTGGACGAATACGGCGACATCGAAGGCCTGGTCACCTTGAACGACGTGCTGACCGCAGTGGTCGGCCACCCGGCGGGCAACGGCACCGGCGGCGCGGCCGGCAACACGTCCGCACTGCGCCGCGACGACGGCAGCTGGCTGGTTTCCGGTTCACTCGCCACCGACGACCTGCGCGAACTGCTGAAACTCGACGAACTGCCGAACGAAGAGGAAGGCGACTATTACACCCTCGCCGGCATGCTCATCGAAATGCTGGGGCGCATCCCCGTCGAGGGCGAAAGCGTCACCTGGCACGGATTGAAGTTCGAGGTCGTCGACCTTGATGGGGCACGGATTGACAAGGTGCTGGTTTCAACGGTCGCCGAGGGCGGGCAGACCGCTGAAGCGGAACTGGATGACGGCTAGCGGATCCCGTTGAAACCCGCGATCCTTTGTGAAACAGTAGGCGTTCTCCGGCAAGGTCGCTGGCACCTTCAGGGAGCTTTTCAGCGCGCGCATTCAAGCTCGCCCCTCGATCTCCACGCTTCGTTTGCACCTTTTCAAGTCGAAGGTGCCGTCGGCGTTGCGCCAACGGCCGCCCGACCAAGACGGAAACGGCAACTGCGGCAAGGTCAACCTGCCCCCCGGCAATCCCGGGGAACCCCTACCCAGACTTGACAGTCGGCACCAGCGGCAACCCATCCTGATCATCGATGTATGCTCAGCGACCGCCGTTATTCACTGCGCCGAAACCTCCGACAGCGGAGGGGCTGCAGCCAATCGCGGGCGCCTACGGCGAAGGGTTGGCGAAACACTTCAGGATCGATGCGAGTTCGCAACTCGTTACCAGCACCCTGCGGAAGTCGAAACTCGCGGTGACGCGCGTCCGGCGCGACACGCCGGGACACGGGTTGACATCCCCGATGCCCGCGGAAGCCGCGTTTTCGGTTCTCCTGCAATTACGCGACTCGCCCAAGCGCGAACTTTTCATCGGTGGCCGGTCTGTCCATCGCGGAGGCTATGGCGCACGAACCACCAGCATCGTCGACTTGGGAGAAGAGCCGACTGCAAACCTGCAGAGTCCGTTCGATGTGCTGCACTTCTACGTGTCGCGTGCGACGCTCGACGAAATCGCCGACGAGCGGGGCGCGCCGCGAATCCAGACGCTCACCTGCGAGCGTGGTGTCTTCGACGAGACCACCTGGCATCTCGGCGAAGCACTCTTGCCCGCGCTCGACCGCCCGGGAGAAATGGGCGCGATGTATGCCGAGCATATCCTGCTTGCGACGCACACCTATTTCGCGACCGCCTTCGGCAGCATGCGCCTGCCGGAGTACGGAAAGCACGGCACACTCGCACCCTGGCAGCTGCGCTGCGCGACCGAACTCATGATTGCGCGATTGGACGAGGACATCTCGCTTTCCGAACCCGCCGCAGCGTGCGCCCTTTCGGCGAGCTATTTCGCCCGTGCCTTCAAGCAGAGCATGGGGATGCCGCCGCATCGCTGGCTGTTGCTGCAACGTGTGCTGCACGCCAAGTCGCTGTTGCGGGACGCCGATCGATCGCTCAGTGACGTCGCCATCGCGTGCGGCTTCTCGGACCAAAGCCATTTCACCCGCGTCTTTACCGGCATCGTCGGAGCGAGCCCTGGCGCTTGGCGAAAGCAGGTTCTGTGAACGCCACGGCGCTTTTCGCGAAAACGCGATAAAGAACTTCAAGATTTACCCCACGCGGACAACCAGACTCAAAAGCGCAACGTCGCTTTCGGGAAGGAATGTCCATGGAAATGCGTAACGTTTTCCGGACCTGCGCCTTGGTGATCGTGTTCTTGTCCCTTGCGCCTCGTCCGGCGCAAGCCGACGGTTTTTCGTTCCCGGCCGGTTTTCGCACACAGGAAATCCAGACCAACGGAACCACCCTGCACGTCCGCGTCGGAGGATCGGGGCCCGC
Source organism: Rhodanobacteraceae bacterium (assembly GCA_035572335.1). Taxonomy (GTDB): domain Bacteria; phylum Pseudomonadota; class Gammaproteobacteria; order Xanthomonadales; family Rhodanobacteraceae; genus 66-474. The sequence continues at coordinate 1,970 of DATNAW010000230.1, read as the reverse complement.
CGTGGTACTGATCCATGGATACGGCGATACCGGAGACATGTGGATCCCCTTGGCGGCGAACCTCGCGCGCGACCACACCGTCGTCGTACCGGACCTGCGGGGAATGGGACTCTCGGCGGTCGCCGCGGAGGGCTTCACGAAGAAAAATCAGGCGAAAGACATCGCCGGCGTGCTCGACGCGCTGCACATCCAGCAAGCCGACATCGTTGGCCACGACATCGGCAACATGGTCGCGTTTGCATTCGCCGAGGCCTACCCGAAACGCACGACGCTGCTGGTGATGATGGACGCGCCGGTGCCGGGGATCGGGCCGTGGGACGAAATCCTCAAGAACCCGCTGCTTTGGCATTTCCGCTTCGGCGGACCCGACATGGAACGCCTCGTGGCAGGGCGCGAGCGCATCTATCTCGACCGGTTCTGGAACGAGTTTTCCGCGAACCCGGCGCATTTTCCCGAAGCTTCCCGCCGTCACTACGCGGCGCTCTATGCGCGACCGGGGCGGATGCACGCGGGCTTCATGCAGTTCGCGGCTTTCGACCAGGACGCCATCGACAACCGCGCGTCATTGGCGCGCGGGCGCCTGCAGATGCCGGTGCTCGCCATTGGCGGCGACCATTCCTTCGGATCCACCATGGCTTTCGTGATGCGATTTGCCGCGGATGACGTGCATGAGGTCGTGATCCCCGGATCTGGACATTGGCTGATGGAAGAGCAGCCGCAGGCAACGGTTGGGGCCATCCGGACTTTCTTCGATGCGCACGCCGGGCTGGCGCAAGTCCGGCTGACGCGTCCGGAGGTCGACGCGATCGCACGAGGCGGTGCTGGGGCCGGAACGTCCGGAATCAGCGGTATCCAGACAACCGTCCTCTCGGGAAATCCGGCTGCGCCGGGCGCCTATGCGATCGAGATCCGCGTCCCGGCCCATGCGCACATCGCTTCCCACAGCCATCGCGACAACCGCACCGCCCTCGTCGTTTCCGGCGAATGGCATTTCGGATACGGCAAGCAGGCCAATGAAGCCGCTGCGCGCACGCTCGGCCCCGGCGGTTTCTACACCGAGCCCGCGGGCGAGCCGCATTTCGCCTTCACCGGAAACCTGCCGACGGTCGTCTACATCACCGGCCAGGGGCCGACGGATACGACTTATGTCGTCGCTGCGGACGCGCCGTCCCAAGTGAGAGGAGCAAAACCATGACGTCGTTTGCAAGCATTCGCGATCCGCGCACCGATCATCTCCTCACGCCGCAGAACGCCGCGCTGGTGATCATCGATTTCCAGCCTGTGCAGGTTTCATCGATCCAATCCCGGTCAAAGCGTGAGTTGGTTGCAAACATCACCGCGCTCGCGCGCATCGGCAAGCTCTACGAACTGCCGGTCGTGTTGTCGACGGTGAACGTGAACACCGGGCGCAACCAGCCCACCATCCACCAGATCTCGGAGGTGCTGGCAGGCGTCCGTCCCATCGATCGCACTTCCATCAATGCATGGGAGGACGAGGATTTCGTGCGGGCCGTGAAAGCCACCGGCCGCCGGAAACTCATCATGGCCGCGCTCTGGACCGAAGTTTGCCTGGTCCATCCCGCGCTCGATGCAATCAAGGATGGCTTCGAGGTCTACCCGGTGATCGATTGCGTCGGTGGCACGTCGCCCGAAGCACATGCGCTTGGCGTGCGGCGCCTCGTCCAGGCTGGCGCCAAGCCGGTCGGATGGGTGCAGTTGATCTGCGAATTGCAACGCGATTGGAACCGCGAAAAAACCACGCAGGGATTCGCGGACATCCTTTTCGCGGTCGAAGGTCACTGACCGGCGCGGTGGCCGGCATATCGCCCTTCATTGTCCAATGACCCGGGTCTCCCAATCGAGGAAACAATCATGTCCGCCACCAAGCCCACCGTCGTCCTCGTCCACGGCGCGTTCGCCGACTCATCCAGTTGGAACGGCGTCGTCGAAATCCTCCAGAAAAACGGTTA
>DATNAW010000229.1:0-5410 GCA_035572335.1 Rhodanobacteraceae bacterium | reverse complement strand
GAGGTTCGGCTGGCCGAGTTCGTGCACCAGCGTGATGTCGGTGATGCCGCGTACCTTCTCCATCACCGCCTTGATCGCCTTGCCTTCCTTCTGCAGGGTCTGCAGGCTCGGCCCGTACAGCTTCACCGCCAGCGCGCTCTTGAGGCCCGTCTCGGCTTCGTCCACCGCGTCCTCGGCGGGCTGGGTGAAGTTGAACTGGATGCCCGGGAATTTTTCGAGCTTCTTGTCGATCGCGTCGATCAGCGCCTGCTTGTCGCGGTACTTGCCGCCCCATTGCGAATACGGTTTCAGCCCGACGAAGAATTCATCGTTGAAGAAGCCGGTCGAATCGGTGCCGTCGTCGGGTCGGCCGAGTTCGCTCGTCACCGTGGTGACGACGGGAAACGACATCAGCACCTTGCGGATCTCGGGCGAGATTTCCGAGGCCTTGTCGAACGAGATCGTGTACGGCATCGTCGCACGCACCCACAGCGCGCCTTCGTCGAGATTCGGCATGAACTCGGCGCCGATGCCCTGCATCATCAGGAAGGTCAGCGCCAGCAGCACGCCGGCCGCGGCGGTCACCGGCCACGCGGAACGCTGCGTGCGTTCAAGCACGCGCACGTACCAGGCCTTGAAATTTTCGTAGATCGCGTTGTGGCGCTCGCGCACGCCGCGGCGCATGAACAGGCCGCACAGCACCGGCAGCAGCGTCAGCGTGACGATCAGTGATCCGACCAGCGCGAAGATCATGGTGTCGGCCATCGGCTTGAACAGCGTACCCGACGGACCGGTGAGGAAATAGATAGGCAGGAAGCTCGCGACGATCACCGCGACCGCGTACACCAGCGGGCGATCGATCTCGGCGGCGGCGGTGAGGATCACTTCCTTGAGGTTGTACTCGGTGCCACGCCTTGATGCGAGTTCGCGGAAGATGTTCTCGACCATGAAGATCGCGCCGTCGACGAGGATGCCGAAATCCACCGCGCCGATCGACAGCAGGTTGGCGGATGCGTTTTTCAGGTCGAGGCACAGGAACGCGAACAGCAACGCCAACGGCACCGTCACCGCGACAATCAAACCCGCGCGCACGTCGTACAAAAAGAACACCAGCACCACGATTACCAACACCAGGCCGACGGTGAGGTTGTGCATCACCACGCCCTTGGTCTGGTTGATCAAATCAGTGAGGTCGTAGAACGGATGGACCTTGACGTCCTTGGGCAGGATGGTTTCGTTGAGTTCCTTCGTCTTCGCTTCGACCAGCTTCAGCACGTCCTCGGTCTTCGAACCGGTGAGCGCCAGGATCACGCCTTCCACCGCGTCGTCCTGGTTCATGTAGCCGAACTCGCCGAGCCGCGGCGCGATGCCGATCTTCACCTTGGCGACGTCCTTCACCAGCACCGGCGTGCCGTCGTGCACCGCCAGCACGATGTTGTCGATGTCCTCCGGTGTCTTGATGCGGCCAAGGCCGCGCACGTAGAAGAACTGCCCGCCCTGCTGGTAGAAACCGCCGCCCGCGTTGCTGTTGTTGGCGGCGAGCGAAGCCTCGACTTGCGACACGCTCAACCCTAGCCCGGCAATCTTCACCGGATCCAGCAGCACCTGGTACTGCATGGTGCCGCCGCCGAAACCCGAATCGTCGGCCACGCCCGGCACCGAGCGGTACTGCGGCGCAACGACCCAGTCGTCGAGCGTCTTGAGTTCCATCGGCGAGCGATCGGAACTCTGCAGCACGTAGCGATAGACCAATCCCGAAGGCGGCGACATCGGCGAGATCGATGGCGAAACGCCGGTCGGCAAGCTGATGCCGGGCAAGCGGTTGTACACGCGCTGGCGCGCGAAGTAATGATCGGTATCGTCACCGAAAGTCAGGGTGACATCGGACAGGCCGTACAGCGAGATCGAGCGCTTGGTGACGAGGCCAGGGATCGCGTTCATGCCGAGCTCCATCGGCACCGTGATCTGCTGTTCGACTTCTTCCGCCGAATGGCCCGGCCACTGCGTGATGATTTCCACCATCGGCGGCGACAGATTCGGGTACGCATCCATCGGCAGGACCTTGTAGGCCCAAACACCGGCCGCCGCCATGCCCAGCGACAGCAGCACGATCAGCATGCGCTGTTCCAGTGCGAACGCCACGATGCGGTTGATTAGCGACGCCTTGCGCGCCGCTTCGTCTGGCGGGAGCTGCGCGTTCATTGCGACTGGATGAATTGCAGGAAGATGCTGCCGTCCACCACGACCTTGTCGCCGGGACGAAGTCCTTCGGGCACCACCACGTAGCGGTCACCGACGCGCGCGCCGAGCGAGATCGAGCGGCGCGCGTAACTGCCGTCGGGTTCGACCATGTAGACGAACGGCAGGTTTTCGTCGTCGCGCAGCACCGCCGAAACGGGCACCAGCAATCCATCGTGCGCCTCGTGCGAACGGATACGCACGGTCACGTACATCTGTTTCTTCAGCGCACCGTCGGCGTTGTCCACGCGCACCCGCGTCGCGACGGAACGCGTGTCGGGATCGACCACCGCGCCGACATTGGTGACGGTGCCGGAGATCGGCTTGCCGCCATCGCCCGTCACCACCGTGGCCGGATCACCCACCCGCACTTCTGCGGCGTCACCGCCGAAGACGTTGGCCATCACCCACATCGTGGTGGTGTCGGCGATGGTGAAGCACGGCGTGGTGCCGGCGGCCAGCGTTTGTCCCGGTGCGATGGATTTCGCGACCAGCGTGCCGGTGATCGGCGCGCGCATCACGCCCTGCCCATCCGCGGATGGTTTGCCGTCGCGGATCGCCGCGATGGTTTGCGGATCCATGTGCAACGCCACCAGGGTTTGCAGCGCGGCGGCGCGATTGGCGTCGGCGGTCGCCGCATCGGCTTGCGCCTGCGCGTTCTCGCGCTCGGAAATCGCCTGGTGCGCGAACAGGTCGCGGTCATTCGACGCCACAGCGTCGGCCGCTTTCGCGGCCAGCACTGTCTGCCGGTACGCGCCGGCGGCCGAGGCGAAATCGGGCGAAGCCACTTCCGCAAGTGCCTGGCCTTTCGTGACGTGCTGGCCTTGCGTCACCAGCACCTTGGTCACCGCGCCGGAAAACGGCGCAACGATGTCGGTCGCGTGGTTGCGATCGAAATCCACCACGCCCGTCGTGGTGATCGTGGTGTGGTATTGCGTCGCCGCGACCGTGACGACCTGGATGCTGCCTTGCTGTTCCTTCGTCAGCGTGACGTTGTGTGGCGTGGTGGACGATTCGGGCTGCGCGGGTTTGCCGGAGCAGCCGGCGAGCAATGGGCATGCAAATACGCCGACCATCACAATGGCCAAAAGACGAGCCGACCGCCCGGAGCTCCCAGGACGAACCCCTCTCCCTCCGGGAGAGGGGCAGGGGTGAAGGTACGGACGGGTCGGAAACTTTCGGGTAACCCGTACCCTCACCCGCCCTTCGGGCGCCCTCTCCCGAAGGGAGAGGGAAAAGAAGTGAAGTGGCTCTGCGCATGCTGCCACGGTGCTCGTCAGAGTCTTGATCTTCATTGCTTGCTCAACTCGGAGTGATGCCACCAACCGCCACCCAAGGCCTGGTACAGCGCCGCGGTGTCGGCAAAACGATTGGCTTCGGCTGCGACCAGCGCGATGCGCGCCTGCTGGTAAGCCTGTTGCGCGGCCAGCAATTCGAAGGTGCCGATGTAGCCGTGCTTGAGCTGCAACTGCGAAAGATCCAGCGTGGTCTTCGCGGCCTGCTCGGCTTTCGCCGCGGCCTGCAAGCCCTGGGCATCCTGGTCGAGCGCGACCAGTGTGTCGGCGACGTTCTGGAATGCAGTCAACACCGTGCCGCGATATTGCTCGGCCGCTTCGACGTAGGCCGCCTTCGCGGCGCGTTCCTGGTGCATCAGTTGACCGCCCTCGAAAATCGGCGCGGTCAGCGACGCGGCAATGCCCCAGAAGCCGGTGCCCGACGTGAACACTTTCGAGATCGCGAGCGCGGTGCTGCCCGCATTCGCCGTGAGTTCGATGTTCGGCAACCGCTGCGCGGCCGCGATGCCGATCGCCGCGCTCGCCGCGTGCAGGTTGGCGCGCGCCTGCCGCACGTCGGGACGTTGTGCAACCAGTTTCGACGGCAGGCTGAGGGGAAGCGTTTGCGGAAGATGCAAATCGGACAGCACGAACGCCTGCGCCGGTGCCTCGTCGGGAAACGCGCCGACCAGCACTGCCAGCGCGTGCTGCGTCGCGGCGAATTGTTTCACCAACGCCGGCAAGCCGGCTTCGGTCTGCGCGAGCTGCGACTGCTGCGCGGCCACGTCCAGCTTGCTGGCGTCGCCTTTCCGGAAGCGCAGCTGCAGGATCGCGAGACTGTGCTTTTCCAGATCGATCAACCCGCGCGTGGCATCCATCTGCTCGCGCAACGACGCTTCCTGCACCGCCGTCACCACCACGTTCGACGTCAGTGTCGTCCACGCGGCGACCATCTGGAAGCGCGCGGCCTGCTCCTGCGCCTTCAGCGACTCGCGCGTGCGCCGGTTTCCGCCGAACAAATCCGGCGTGTAGGAAATCGAAAGCTGCGGCGTGAACAGGCTGTAGAGATAAGCGTTGTTGCTCGGCACCGGCGCCAGCGCGGCCGAAGGATCTCTCTGGCGGCTCGCGTCGAAGCCGGCCGAAACACCCGGGAAGAACGAACCGCGCTGCGCCAGCACGTCTTCGTGCGCGACACGCAGCGCCGCCTGCGCGGCCTTCAAATCATGATTGTTCTTCAGCGCGCGCGTGATCAGCGCATCCAGTTCCGGCGAGCGGAACAGCGTCCACCAGTCACCGGGAATGTCGCCGCCCTGCTGGAATGCCTGCGCATCGCCACCTGCCACCCCGGGCGTCGCGGCGGTGGCCGCCGTTGCGTGCGTGGTGTAACCGGAAACGTCCGGCGGCGCCGGCGGTTTGAAGTTCGGCCCGACCGCGCAGCCGGCGAGCGCCAGCGATGCCGCGGCCAGCGCGATCCGCAACGCGCGCAAGGACGGCGATGGCAGGAACGGGATCATCGAAGGCGGTTCTCTTCCTGGATCGGCAGCACCGGTCCGACCAGTGCGAAAGTGGGTTTCGTTGCCAGTGAATCGCGTGGTGGGGCGGCAATGGGCACGCAATGTTATATCGTTACACTGAACAAACACAACAACGCAGCCCGAGGTGCGAGGCGCCCATCAGCGCGCCTCACATCGGTCCTTCCGCAATTACTTCCCCGTGTCCGGTGCCGGAATCCTGAACCCATGCGGCGGCGTGTCGCCCGCAAGGTTTCGTACGAAGTAATCCCAGCGCCGGCGCATCACGTAAGGCGTGTCCTTGCCGTAGCCATGGTGCTGGTTTGGCAGGATCAGCATGTCGAAATCCTTGTTGGCCTTGATCAGCGCATCGACCACGAGATAGGTCTCGCCGGTCGGCACGTTGTC
>DATNAW010000228.1:0-4544 GCA_035572335.1 Rhodanobacteraceae bacterium | reverse complement strand
CGACAGGGGTTGATGGTCTGAACCGCTTGCCCGTGCAGGATGATTCCATCACGCTTGCGCGTCATATTCCGTTCGTCCCGAGCGTAGGTCCCGTCTTGAACAAAGATGGGACCGAAGTCGAAGGACGGCGGCGCTTCGACTTCGTTCGCGATGCTCACTACGCTCAGCGCGAACGGGTGTTTGGTCATCACCTCGACAGGTCCGGTTGCCTCGCATGTTCCGTCCCCTCGAACTCTACATCGGCACCCGCTACATCCGCGCCAAGCGGCGCAACCACTTCATTTCCTTCATCAGCATCGTGTCGATGCTGGGGCTGGTGATCGGACTCACCGCGTTGATCACGGTAATCTCGGTGATGAACGGGTTCGACGGCGAATTGCGTTCGCGCACGCTGGCGATGGTGTCGCAGGCCACCATCAGCGGCGTCGGCAACAGCATGTCCAACTGGCAGCAGGCGATCGCGATCGCGGAGCAGAATCCGCACGTGCGTGGCGCCGCGCCGTACGTCGAGCAGGGTGGGTGGCTCGTCGGCAACGCCGCGAACGCCGGCGCACTGATCCGCGGCATCGTGCCCGAGCAGGAGCCGAAGGTCGCGGACATCGGTTCGAAGATGATCGCCGGCAAGCTGTCGGACCTCACGCCGGGATCGTGGAAGGTCGTGCTTGGCCGTGATCTTGCGTTGCAGCTCGGCGTCAACGTCGGCGACAAGGTCGTCGTGTACGCGCCCGGCGGAAGCGTGAGCCCCATCGGCGTGCTGCCGCGGTTCCGCCGCTTCACCGTCGCAGGCATCTTCGAGGCAGGCCTGCAGCAGTACGACTCCGGGCTCGCGATCGTGAACCTGCACGATGCCGAGAAGCTGTACCAGATGAGCGGTCCGACCGGCGTGCGCCTGAAGCTGGACGACGTGTTCGCGGCCAACAAGGTGGCGACCACGCTGGCCAACAAACTGGGTGACGCCTATCGCGTGCAGGGTTGGGAACAGCAGTATTCCAACATCTTCACCGCGCTGGCGATGGAAAAGATCGTGATGTTCATCATCCTGTCGCTGATCGTCGCGGTGGCCGCGTTCAACCTGGTTTCGTCGCTGGTGATGCTGGTCACCGACAAGCAATCGGACATCGCGATCCTGCGCACGCTGGGCGCGACGCCGCGCAGCATCATGGGTGTGTTCATGATCCAGGGCATGCTGATCGGCTTGATGGGCATCGTGGTCGGTGGCGTCTGCGGCGTGTTGCTGGCGACTTACCTGCCGGCGATCGCGAATGGCATCCAGAACCTCACCGGCTACCAGTTCCTGCCCGAATCGGTCTATTACATCAACAGCGTTCCCAGCCAGTTGCGCTGGAGCGACGTCGGCTGGATCACCGGCATGGCGTTCCTGTTCTCGCTGCTGGCAACCATCTATCCCGCGTGGCGGGCGTCGCGCACGCAGCCGGCGGAGGCGCTGCGCTATGAATAAGCCGGCCGTGAACAATGGCGTGGTGCTGCGCGTAAGCCACATCGCCAAGACCTACAAGGAAGGCAAGCTGCGCACGCCGGTGCTGCACGACGCGAGTTTCGACGTGGCGCACGGCGAGACGCTGGCGATCGTTGGCGCGTCGGGTTCCGGCAAAAGCACGCTGCTGCATATCGTGGGCGGGCTCGACACGCCGACCAAGGGTTCGGTTGAGTTGCAGGGGCAGGAGTTGTCGAAGCTGCCCGACGCCGAACGTGGGCGCGTGCGCAACCGGGCGCTCGGCTTCGTCTACCAATTCCACCACCTGCTGCCGGAATTCACCGCGCTGGAAAACGTCGCGATGCCGCTGTTGATCCGCGGCACCACGATTCTGGAAGCGCGCACGCAGTCGCAGGCGTTGCTGGAGCGCGTCGGCCTGGGTCATCGCCTCGAACACAAGCCCAGCGAACTTTCCGGTGGCGAACGCCAGCGCTGCGCCATGGCACGCGCGCTGGTCACGCGTCCCGCCTGCGTGCTGGCGGACGAGCCCACCGGCAATCTGGATGAGCAGAATGCGTCGGCGCTGTACGAGCTGATGCTGGAACTCAACCGCGAAATCGGCACTGCCATCGTGCTGGTGACGCACGACCGCAACCTCGCGCGGCGCATGGACCGGGTACTGGAATTGACCGGCGGCGCGTTGCAGCCCATGCCCCACGACGGCTGACCCACGTGCCCGCGCGCAAGGATCGCCGCGCAATCCACAACGGGCCGGGGCTGCTGGGCGGCGCGCTGGCGATCCTCGCCGGCGCGGTGTTGGTACAGGCGTTGCCGGTATTGCCGCCGAACTGGTTCGACATCGTGCTTGCCGTCTTCGCGCTGGCTGGTCTTTTCGCATGTCTGCGTTGGCGAAAACCCGCGTGGTGGTGGCTGCTGCCACTCGCGCTGGCCGCGTTTGCATGGACCGCGTGGCGCGCCGACCTCGCGATGCAAGCGCGTCTTCCGCGCGCATTGGAAAAACAGGACATCCTGGTCACCGGCGTCGTCACGGATCTGCCGCAGGCTCAAGACGGCTCGACGCGCTTCGATTTCGATATTGCGCAGGCAGAATTCGAAGGGCGCGCGGTTCCGGTGCGGGGTCATGTACGCCTGTCGTGGTACGCCTCGCGCCAGCATGGCGTGCCGGTGATCCAGCCCTGTTCGACCTGGCGGCTGCGCGTGCGGATGAAGCGTCCGCACGGGCTCGTCAATCCGGGTGGCATGGACTTCGAACGCTCGGCATTGCAGAAGGGCATCATCGCGACCGGCTATGTGCGCGATGATCCGGACAACGCGCTGCTGGCGAAAGGCGCGTGCGTGGACGGCCTTCGCGCGCGCATCGCCGCGGCGATAGGAACCGCGCTATCCGATGATGCACACGCCGTACGCCTGCTGCGCGCACTCAGCGTGGGCGACGAACGCGCGCTCGACGAACACGACTGGCAGGTGGTGCGCGCCACAGGCATCAGTCATTTGATCGCGATCTCGGGATTTCACGTCGGTCTCGCCGCGGTGTTCGGCGCGTGGCTGGTGCGCCTTGCGTGGTGGCTGTTTCCATCGCTCGGCTTGCGATTGGCGCGACCGCTGGCGGAAGCCGCGGTCGCGTTTCCTGCGGCGCTTGCCTACGGCGCGCTCGCCGGATTCGGATTGCCCACAACGCGCACGCTGCTGATGATTGCGGTGATCGCGGGCTGGCGGTTGCTGCGACGGGGTGGCGGCTTCGGCGAAGGCTTCGGCTTGGCACTGGCGGCGATCCTGATCGTCGATCCGCTGTCGGTGCTGTCCGCCGGCTTCTGGTTGTCTTTCGCGGGCGTCGCGTTGCTCGCATGGACGCTGACGCGCGACGCCGGCTGGCGCGGACACTTGAAGGAGATCGGCCTCGCGCCATTGCTGATGACGCTCGCGCTGCTGCCGCTGACCGTATGGTTTTTCGGACAGGCGTCACTGGTGGCGCCGCTCGCAAACCTCGTCGCGGTTCCGTTCGTGAGCTTCGTGATCGTGCCGGTCGATCTCGCCGCCTGCGCACTGTTGTTCGCATGGCCGTGGGCGGGCCGTTTGCTGTTGCACGTTTGCGCGCATCTGGTCGATGCGCTGTGGTGGATGTTGCAGCACCTCGCGGCCTGGCCGGCCGCGATGCAGTACCTGCCGGAAACCTCATTCCTCGCTTTCGCGCTGGCTTGCATCGGCGCGGTATGGCTGCTCGCGCCGCGGGGCGTCCCGGCGCGTGCACTGGGTGCGCTCGCGATGCTGCCGTTGTGCTGGCCGCGCACCACGCTGCCGGGCGACGGTGCGTTTCGCGCGACCGTGATCGACGTGGGGCAGGGCCTGTCGGTGCTGGTGCGCACGCGTTCGCACGCGCTGCTCGTCGATGCCGGTGCCCGCTATCCATCGGGCTTCGATCTCGGCGAAGCCGCGGTGGTGCCGACCCTGCACGCGCTCGACATCAAGCACCTCGATGAGCTGATCATCAGCCACGGCGACAACGATCACTCGGGTGGTGCGGTATCGGTGCTGTCCGCATATCCGGGCACGCCCGTGTGGGGCGGCGAACCGGCACGCGGGCCGGTGCCGATGCGGCAATGTGACGCCGGCCAGCACTGGCGCTGGGATGGCGTCGACTTCCACATGTTGAGTCCGTCCGCACCGGTGAGGGTGCAAGGCAACGACGCGGGTTGCGTGCTCCTGGTCAGTGGCGCGAGCGGGCGCCTGCTGTTGCCTGCGGATACGTCGTCGAGGGTCGAGCCGGACATTGCCCGCGCGGTGCCGCCGGGCGCACCGCTGGTGCTGGTCGTACCGCACCACGGCAGCAAGACCTCGTCCAGCATCGAATACCTGCACGCGCTGTACCCGCAACTGGCGATCGCATCGACGGGTTACTTGAACGGCTATCACCATCCGGCGCCGGAAGTGGTCGCGCGTTATGCCGGCCTCGGGATTCCGCTGCTGAACACGCCGGACACTGGCGCCGTGCGCATCGAGTTTCCCGCCTCCGCGCCCCCGCGCGTTCTTTCCGAGGAACGCAGCCGCCAGGCCCGATATTGGCGCGAACACGGCACGGCATCACGCTGAA
>DATNAW010000227.1:0-4358 GCA_035572335.1 Rhodanobacteraceae bacterium | reverse complement strand
ATGCGGTTCTGCTCGTCGGCAGGAATCCACTTCGACCACATCGCCTTGGGCGCATTGCCGAACATTGCGCCGCCGTCCAATCGCTGGGTGTTGCCTTCGAGTGACCAGAGTTTCATGCAGACATCCTGCGAATTCCTTCCGCCAGCTTAGCGCAGCTCGTGCAAGCGAAAAGCCCGCCAATTGGCGGGCTTTTCGCTCCACTCAGCAACACTTACATCACTTCGCCGGCACAGGCACAGCGATGAACAGGTTCTGTCCTTGGCGGGAGACGAGCAGCAGCACCACGTCGCCGGGTTTGACGTTTGCAGTTTCGCGACGGAACTCGGTGACACTGTTCACCGGCTTGTTGCCGACGCGCAGGATCACGTCACCGAGTTGCAGGCCGGCCTGCGCAGCGGGCCCTTCCGCGTCCGTGATCGCCACGCCGCCCTTGCCACTGTAGCCGAGCTGCTGGCGCATGCTCGAACCGATGTCCTGCACCTTGAGGCCGAGCAGGCTGCTGCCGCTGGTGGCCGCCGGCGCGTTGGCAAAATATTGCTGGGAAAGTCCGTTGCGTGGCATCTCGCCCACCTTGGCCTTGACGGTCATCGGCTTGCCGTTGCGCAGGATGTCCACGGTCGCTTCGGTACCTGGCGCGGTCATCGCGACCAGCGGCGGCAATTCGGACGAATCATAGATCTTGTGGCCGTCGAACCCGGTGATCACGTCTCCGATCTGCATGCCTGCCTTGGCGGCCGGACTGTCGGGCTGCACCTGGGCCACCGCGGCACCATTCTGGTTCGACAAGTGGTACGTCTTGGCAAAGCCCTCGCTGACGTTCTGCACGCCAACGCCCAGCATTCCGCGGCTGACGTAACCCTTGGTCTTGAGTTGGTGCGCGGCAGTCATCGCGATGTTGATCGGGATCGAGAATGACAAGCCCATCGCGCCGCCGTCGGTCGAGAAGATCTGCGAGTTGATGCCGACCACTTGGCCCTCAAGGTTGAACAGTGGGCCGCCCGAGTTGCCGCGATTGATTGGCACGTCGGTCTGGATGAAGGGTACGTCCTGCTGATCCTGGCTCCCCAGGTTCCGGCCGACGTAACTGACGATGCCTGCACTCACCGAGTGGTCAAGCCCGTATGGCGAACCGATCGCCACCACCCATTGTCCGGGTTGCAGGGCGTTGGAATTGCCGATCTGTACGGTCGGCAGGTTGCCGGCGTCGATCTTCAGCAGCGCGATGTCGTAGCCCTTGTCGGTGCCGACGACCTTGGCCGTGAAAGTCCGGTGATCGGACAGGTGCACCTTCACCGAATCGGCGTTGGCCACCACGTGCCGGTTGGTGAGGATGTAGCCGTCGGACGAAATGATGAAGCCCGAACCCAGCGATTCACCGCCGCGGTCGGGTTGCTGGAACTGCGGCCCGAACGGCATTCCGAAGAAATGCCGCAGGATGTCCGGCATCTGCTGTTCTTGCTGGGTTTGCTGGTCGTCCGGGCTGTCGCTGCCCATCTCGCTGGCATGGTTGTAGCGCGCGACCACGTTCACCACCGCCGGTCCGTACTTCTGCACGATGCTGGTGAAATCCGGCAGCGCCGCGGTCGGCGCCGCCGCCAGCGCCAAGCTGGTGACGCCGGAAAAGCACAGCAGAACGAATACGGCGGCCACCCGCCTCGCCCGATTCAACATGGTGTCCTCCTTCAAGTGAATTGCAAAAAACCGTGTGACCGATGCACGCGCGCGCATGCACCGCCCAAAATCGGGCGCGGCGCAAATCAAAAGCGATGCGGCGCGCGTCCGCGAAAGAAACGACGCCCGGAACGATCGGCACGCCGCGCAACGTGGCGCGGCCGCTCAGTGCCGGGCAGCGGAACTGCTGCCCGGCGGTGATTCCGGAAGCAGCATGATCGAGAAAGGCAACTCCGACGGGTTGGCCTGGTACGAAGGCGCCAGGGGCAACGTCGCGTCACGCGCATAGGTGGCGCGGCGCAGGTAGTCGGGTTGCATCAAGCCGGTGCCGTACACGACGTTGGCGGACGCGGGCTGGACGGGCAGCACCGTCGGTTGGCGCGACAGCAGCCACGGCGGCGTGATCTGGTTCCCCGCAGGCGCGGCTTCGGCCAGCGTCGTTGCCGCCGCAGCCGATGCAGGCGCGGTGCTGGTGCTGGACTGCGTAACCGTCGCCGGTGCGCCCACACGGGGATTCGGGGTGTTCAACATCAGCGCGGCGACGGCCACGCCCGCGGCGATGGCACCACCGCCCATGTAGCGCGCCCAGTGCCGCTGCCGCATCGGCGGCGCGGCTTCCGCCTGCACGGCGGCGGCGACGCGCGAAGCAAAATCGTTGCCGAGCGCCGGCATCGGCAGGCGCGCCGGATCGGAGGCGAGGCAGGCGCGGATCAAGTGCCAGCGCGACCAGGTCGCGCCAAGCTCGGGGTCATGATCGAGGCGCCGCAGCAGGAAGCGGGTTGGCTCGGCGGCCAGTTCACCGTCCATCAGGGCCGAAAGGTCTTCGCGACTGGTCGGATCCATTACCTGTCACCTCTCACTGCACGATTTGGAATCTCAAGCATCTTCATTGGACAACAGCGGTCGCAGTTTTTCATCGATGGCTTCGCGCGCCCGGAAGATACGCGAACGCACGGTGCCGATGGGGCAATTCATGCGTTCGGCGATTTCCTCGTAGGACAGACCATCGACCTCGCGCAGGGTGATCGCGTCGCGCAGCTCTTCGGGCAACTTTTCGACCGTGGCGAACACGGTTTGTTCAATTTCGCGGCGCGCCAGTTCGTGCTCGGGGGTGGCCTCGTCGCGCAGGCGCGCACCAGCGTCGAACTGCACCGCGGTATCGGCGTCGATATCCTCGGCGGGCGGGCGGCGGCCCTGGGCGACCAGGTGATTCTTGGCGGTGTTCACGGCTATCTTGTACATCCACGTATAGAAGGCACTGTCACCCCGGAAGGCGCCGATCGCGCGATAGGCGCGGATGAAGGCTTCCTGCGCAACGTCCTCGCATTCGCTCCAGTCGTGCACGTACCTCGACACCAGGCCGACGATCTTGTGCTGGTACTTGCGGACCAGCAGGTCGAAGGCCCTGTTGTCACCTTTGCGCACGCGCTCGACCAGAGCACGATCGGTATCCACATCGCCCATGCGGGCGGCACTCCCTACGGCGCCGGACGCAACATGCGCACCGGTATGACCGCGCCCCTGGCGCGAAAGTTCAGGCGAATTGGCCATCCCGCGATCCTGGAAATCGTTCGTTGCATACGGTTGGGTCGGCCCGCTGCCGGATCAAGCGTAACTTGTGGCAGGGGTCGGCGGTCAATACCGCAGGCCGCCGGACGTTGACCGCACCCTCCGCCCGGCCGATGATGCCGGTTCGGTTGCAAGCAGGAGTGCGACGTGTTCGAAGGTCTGCGGCTCGGCCACTGGAAGGTTGCACGAGACACCGACGGCGTGCTGATGCTGACCATGGATCGTAACGGCAGCAACGTGAATGCATTGTCACGCGCGCTGCTGGACGAACTCGATGCGATGCTGGAACGCGTGGCCATCGAACGGCCCGCCGCGGTGGTGATCCACTCCGGCAAGGCTTCCGGTTTCGCGGTCGGCGCGGACCTCAAGGAATTCGAAAGCTACGATCGAAAGGGCACCGTGCGCGAGGAAATCGAGCACGGCCAGCGCGTGTTCGAACGCCTCGCGCAGTTGCCGATGCCGACCGTCGCGGCGATCCACGGCGCCTGCATGGGCGGGGGCACCGAACTCGCGCTGGCCTGCAAGATGCGCGTGGCCGCGCGTGCGCCGGAAACGCGCATCGCGCTGCCCGAAGTACAACTCGGCATCCATCCGGGCTGGGGCGGTACGGCGCGCTTGCCGCGCTTGATCGGTGCGCCGGAAGCGTTGGCCATGATGCTGACCGGGCGCGCGGCTTCCGCCGAGCGCGCGTTGGCGGAAGGCCTGGTCGATCGTCTGGCCGCGCCCGAGGCGTTGCTGGATGAAGCGAAGAAACTCGCGCTGCGTCCGGTCACGCGTCCGTTCGCGCAACGCGCGCTGGCGTGGTGGACGAACTGCTGGCCCGCGCGGCAAATCCTGGCGCCCATCGTACGCAGGCAGGCCGCAGCCAAGGCACCGCCGAAGCACTACCCCGCACCGTCCGCGTTGATCGGGGTGTGGCGCCGCGGTGGTGGCGACATCGTGCAACGACTCAAGCTGGAAGCGCGCTCGGTCGCGAAGCTCGCGGCGACGCCCACCGCACACAACCTGATCCGCATCTTCTTCCTGCGCGAACGGCTGCGCGGACTCGCGGGCGACACCCCGCACGGCATCCGCCACGTGCACGTGGTGGGCGCCGGCGTGATGGGCGGCGACATCGC